>CAZOAP010000461.1:0-1503 GCA_964577645.1 uncultured Ignavibacteriales bacterium | reverse complement strand
AATACAATGTAATTAATTATTGAAAATTATTTTAAAAATATCATTTTTTTAACACCTGTGAAACTACCTGCTTTTAAAACATATAAATATACCCCGGATGATAAATTGGTACAGTTATAAGTAAAGCTGTAATTTCCGGGCTGCATTTGAGCATTTAATAGAACATCAATTTCTTTACCGCTTACATCATATACGGATAACCTGACCCACGAATTTACAGGTATACTGAACTGAATATTTGTAGAAGGATTGAAGGGATTTGGATAGTTCTGCATTAACTCAAAAGATCCGGGAATATTATTCTCACCGGGATATTTCAGGTTATTACCGTTTGTGTACATTAAGCTTGAAATTAATGAAGATGAGTTATTGAAGCGGTTTTCTGCTATGTATTGGCTAAATCCCGTTAAATAGATCCTACCGTTTGATATTGAAATGGCAATATCAAGAGGCTTATCATCAGTATTGCTTGAAAGACTGTACCTTGATGCTGAAATTTCTTCTCCTGTTGCAGCATTATACCTGATGGTTGCGTAATCGAAATTGTTGTTTATACCAATACTTTCACCTGCTGAAACTACCTCTGAGACAGTTCCGTTCTGATAAATTAAACCGATAGCATTTGCCTGGTCTCTGCCGTTGCCGGTTCCGTTATACTCCGCTGCCCAAACCTGGTTTCCTGAGCTGTTATACTTAATTGTAATATAATTTACATTTGCGTAGAAATCAGTTGTACTTCCGTTTATATATATTGCATCTTCATCATCATCAACAGCAATGCCCCATGCTTTATCTTCGCTGTTTCCGGTTCCGTTATATAAATTATACCATAAAATATTTCCGGTGGAATTGAATTTTGCAGTATAACAATCGGAATTACCTGCAGGGTTTGTAAAATTTCCTGAAATTATAACACAATCTTCATCATCATCAACAGCAATGCCCCATGCTTTATCTTCACCTTCTCCTCCAATAACCTGCTGAAATATTTTTCCGCCATTTTCATTGTATTTTATAAGGACCATATCTGCAGAACTTCCGGCAGATACATAGCCTGTAATATAAACATCATCTGTATTATTTACTGCAAGTTTTACAGCCTGACTGTTTCCAGTAAAAGATGTTTCAGCATTTGTCCAGATTTCAGTTCCGTTTCCGGAAAGTTTTCTTGTAAGAAGTACAGTATTGCCTGATTCAGTTGTTCCGTATCCTGTAACTATAACATTATCGTTGTTATCAACAGCAACGTCAGATGCCTTATCATCTGCAAAGTGACCATAGACATAGTAGGTGTTAACCCAAAGCAGTTCACCGGTTGAACTGTATTTAAGTACCACCATATTGTTTGATGTATAAACATCACTTGCATAACCTGCAACATAAATGTTTCCATTGTGATCCAGTGTTATAGCAGAACCCTCATCATTTAGGTCAGCATTTCCGTTATAATACCGCACCCATAAGGTATCTCCGTTAGGATCATATTTAATAGTAATAATATCC
>CAZOAP010000460.1:0-1536 GCA_964577645.1 uncultured Ignavibacteriales bacterium | reverse complement strand
AGTGTGCGTGCCATTTGTAGTGCTTTGCCAATAATGATGTTAAAGTTGTTTTCCCAGACCCTATATTACCTGCAATAGCAATGTGCATATTTTGTTAAATAATAGACTAAAGTATAAAAATAACTTACAAAAACCAAAATTTTATTGACAAATATAAAATTTAAGGGTTTGAAAATTAGGAACTTGAAGCGCCTGAAGATATTTCAAATAAATAAGATTCACAAATCCGGGAGATGGACTGATCCACGGGAATAAATTGATAGTTGAGGGTCTCTTTGATCTTTTTGTTTGAAAAAACCTGGGTGTTGAAAGCGGCATTAATCACCGCGCTGTTGATCCTTGGGGGCTTTCCCCTGAAAAACGAAGCGATGGACTCGAAAAACCCGGCAAGTGCAAGAAATGTTCTGGATACCCTGATGTCCGGCAGCGGCATTTTAAAATTGGACTGTATCAGGCCGAATATCTCTTTAAAGCTATAATTACCCTCCACAAGTATATAACGGTTATGGTATTTACGTAAGGCCATCAGTTGGAGCATGATTTTAGCCACATCCCTGGCAGCTATATACCCCGTGGTACCGGGTGTATAATATCTGTTACCTTCATAACAGTTAGTAAAGATCCGGGAACTGCTCTGGTTCCAGAAGCCGGGGGATAATATCAAACCGGGGTTTACGATCACAGCGTTAACACCTTCTTCCATGCCTCTCCAGACCTCACGTTCACCGTTGTATTTGCTGATGGCATAGTGACTTTCGCGGCCTGATCTTTTCCAGAATACTTCTTCATGGAGGGGCAGGGTGTAATCAAGGTTGTTGATGGCCGCAATTGAACTTACATGGCAAAGCGCTTCAATTTTTTTATTGATGCAGGCATTCACCACATTGGCAGTGCCGGATTCATTGATGTCTCTGAGCTTTTGTACGTCCCGCTTGTCAAACGACACTAAACCGGCACAATGGTAAACAGTGGTAATTCCTTCCAGAGCTTCCTCAATGGAAAATATATCCCGTATGTCCACTTCCACCCATTTTATCCTGCTGAACAGCTCTGCGGCATTTGGAACATAATATGAAAACAGTTTTTCAACGCGCCGTATATCACTGTTGACTTGTTTGCAAGCAATCACAGGCTGTTCATTCAGCAAGAGTTCAAGCATCACATGGCTTCCTAATATTCCTGTAGCTCCGGTTACTAAATTCACGCGGGTTATTTTAAATAGTTAAATGGCTTCATATTGTATTTTGCAATCAGGTGTAGGCAATCCTTTGTAAAAGATAAAAGAGCCCTGCCTGTACAAAAAAGCCCAGTAAAAAGCCTGTATAGATCTGTGAAGGTTTATGTTCTTCGAGCTTCAAACGCGCAAAGCCAAGCAGTCCTGCCAACAGGATCACGATTACGTAAAAAGGCGTCATGTTAAATTTAATAAGATAAGACACACAGATCAGCACCCCCAACAATCCGCCTATACCTACCATGTGCGCGCTGATCTTGTAACGCAGGTTAATAAGCGCAGTGAGCAATATAGCCAAACCG
>CAZOAP010000459.1:0-1593 GCA_964577645.1 uncultured Ignavibacteriales bacterium | reverse complement strand
AGGTATTTGGCGGTGAACTGCAGGTCATAGAACAGCTTATCCTTGCCTGAAATTTCGGCGGTCTCAATAAGTGTCATCATCTCGGGAACATTTTTTATCTTGTTCCCCGAATAAACATACAGCTCTTCGATTATCTTTTTTGTCTTTAGTGAGATTTTCATTTTTTTAAAATCCCCGCGAATGCGGGGATCTCTGTTTGTAATTTAATTAAAAATTTTTCAGAACTTAAAGTACGGTCTCTGCAATTAAAAAACAAATCCCCATCTACGATTCACAAAGGATTTTATTTTTCTATAAATTGTGGATCTATTAAGCTTAGAGATATAGTCCCCACATGCTTGGGCAGTCCTAAGGCTTTTCAAGGGGAATTTTTTAAATTGAACCCCCATCCTTCTTCTCAAATGCATGAAGCATCATTTTCTCATAGGCTTCTGTCATAACAACCTTACGCCTGCTCATAGAAGTTTTTGCCGTGCTGATAGCTTTATCAATTTCGTACGGAATATTCTGATTATTGGTTGAATCATCCCATGTATATGAAGGAACTTTTTTGTTATGGTATCCTGCGCCATAAAGATTTGCTGATATTCCAACAACTGTTCCTGTATTAAGCATTGTGTGTATACCCATTTTGGTGTGATCACCAACAATGCTTCCCAGGAAAATTGAATTTGTGTTAACCTTTTCACCTTCTATATCAAGCACTATCTGTGAATAATTATTTTTCAGGTTGCTGGTTGTTGTTCCCGCACCAAGGTTGACCCATTCGCATAAATATGAGTGTCCAAGGAATCCGTAATGCTGCTTGTTTACATACCAGTGCAGGATAGAACATGTAATTTCACCTGATACCTTGCACTCGCCGCCTATCCTTACCGGACCGTATATTTGTGAGCCTGAGCGTATTGTGCAGTTCTGACCAATATAAACCGGACCTTTAATATAAGTAAAGGGCTCAATAATAGTATTATCGTTAATATATATTTTCCCTGCAGATGTATCAAAAACTACATTTTTGGCAATTTTACATTTTTTGCCAATATGCAGCTTTTTCTTTCCTTTGATAGCTTTATCAAGGTCATAGTTCAGCTGTTCTTCGTTATAAAGTATCAGGTCAGAAGGGTAATTGATGAACCTGTAGCCTGTTACATGAATTTTCTTCAGTTCAAGCCACTCAATATCAGCATACGAGACGAGGTTATCATCGGTATCATTGATAACTTCAGAGTACTGTTTGGTTTTCTCTTTGGTTAAATGGAAAGCTACTACGAAATTATCCTGAATGAGGGCAGTGTTATTTTCTTTTTTAAAAAGCTTTGTAATTGTTTTAAGGTCTTCTGTGTTAAAAATTACACGTGAGTTAAAGAAAATATACTCACTCTCATCAAGCTCATTAACTTTGGCCTTGGGGAATTTCTCACGGCAGTATTCAGCTATATATTTCCTTGCATGAAGTGTAAGCGCGGTTTTACCAGGGAAAAAATTTATTATTTTTTCCTGAAGTGTATCAGCGCCGCATATCAATTTGGATGTATGTCTTAAGTAGTTTAAGGGGGCAAGACGCGAAATAAAAAGATCCTCAAATATACAGAT
>CAZOAP010000458.1:0-1602 GCA_964577645.1 uncultured Ignavibacteriales bacterium | reverse complement strand
CTAACATTATGTATTATCTTAAGTAAATCAAATTCCACGCCATTTGAAAAACCTGCTTAAAATAACTTTTACACTGATTTTTACAACAATATTATTGCTTGGCTTTGCTTTGCCGTTAAATATGCCAAACGGTACTTGGCAGCAGCAGTTCATGCCCAACCTTCATGGAGCAATTATAAAAGATATTACATTTACTGATAGCCTGACGGGATATGCTGTAACAAATGTGGATTCCTTTTCCACAGCATACATACTTAAAACCACCAATAGCGGAAATACATGGTTTAACAGTTTAACAGAGAACAGGGCTTTTACAAAAGTAATATTTTTAAACAGTAATACTGGTTTTGTAGGAAGAGTAACTGTTTCTACGCAAAGAGCAATTTATAAAACCACTAATGGCGGAACAAACTGGGATTCGCTATATACACCATTTGATATTGCACCAATAGGGATGAGTTTATTGAATGAAGATACCATATGGATAGCAGATGATGTAATATCTATAGGTGGAATATACAGAACCACTAATGGCGGAATAAACTGGGTACAGCAATATGGAGCAGGGGGGGGAAATCCTTCAAAGATATATATGTATAATGGTAGAACGGGGTTTATGTGTAATACAAGCAATTTATATAAAACCACAAACAGCGGAGTGAACTGGTCTGCTGTACCAGGCGGCGGGTTTATTGATATTCATTTTATAGATTCATTAACCGGGTGGAAATCAGGAAACGGGATGAAGAAAACAACAGATGGCGGTTTAAGCTGGTTAACTCAGACTTTGCCAAGCGGTGCTAATATTATTACATCCGCTATGTCCGGATTTACAGTAATTAATAAAGATACTATTTATGGAGCAGGCGGTATTGTATCTTTTGGGGGAGACAAGTTTAGTGGTATTATTTATCGGACTACCAATGGCGGCAATAACTGGCTTTATCAAATAATTGATACCAGTTTTAGTATAACCGGTTTCTATGATATAAATTTCATAAATAAAAATGTTGGTTGGGCTTTTGGAACAAAACGTCTACCTAACACACAATTAATTACTTATAGTAATATCCACACAATTAACGGCGGAGATACAACATTTATTGTGGGACTACAGCAAATTTCTTCTCAAGTGCCAAAAGAATATAAATTATTTCAAAACTTCCCAAATCCATTTAACCCAACAACGAATATCGGATTTCGGATTGCAGGTTCGGGATTGGTTACATTAAAGATATTTGATATTAACGGTAAAGAAATTTCAGAACTATTTAATAAAGAGCTAAAACCAGGTGAATATAATTTAGACTGGAATGCATCAGGATTCTCATCAGGAGTATATTTTTATAAATTAACTGTAATTTCAGGAAAGGAGGTATTTACAGAAACTAAAAAAGCAGTAATGATAAAATAGATGCTTATTATCTATTGAAATTTTAGGGGGTTTAAAACATAAAGAATGAACTGTCTCTTTATGCAGTAAATTTATTTTCTTAAAATAAAACCTAAAATGAAAACAAAACTTATCTTTACTCTGTTATCGTTTTTTGCTTTGTCTTTTCTCAGATTCACAAACACAACTTATGAAACCTTAACCAACCC
>CAZOAP010000457.1:1155-1611 GCA_964577645.1 uncultured Ignavibacteriales bacterium | reverse complement strand
CTCCATCATCAACAAAGCAGAAGCAAGCGTCTTGCCCTGTGCATCGTTTTTTAAAGAAACCGTTCCGCCGCCGCCCAGAGTATTATGCAGTACAAAATTCAGCGCATTAATATTGGGAAGCTCATATCTGTCAACTCCACCAAAGCAAATACCCTCAAAATGCTTTTTTACGGCATCCGCAGTCACTTTTGCCTTAATAATCTCATAATCTTCTTTTTTAAACGCAATTAAGCCAACATTTGCAGCATCACCTTTATCACCGGACCTGCCGTGACATATCTCTTTTAATTGTATTTTTGCCATGTATTATATCCATCCCCATGCAAATGGGAATCTCTATTAATAATTTAACGAATTTTACAAATTTAGCAATAAATAGGGATTAATGAAATGGATTTTAGATTGTAAGAATTAAATTGAATTTTATATAAACGCTCGTAAATATATGTCGTGCTG
>CAZOAP010000457.1:0-1145 GCA_964577645.1 uncultured Ignavibacteriales bacterium | reverse complement strand
GAAGCACATTTCTTTACATAATCCCTTCGACTACAGTCAGGGTGACAAAAGTTTTTCTACCCCTTCGGATGCGCTTTCTGGTAAACTTTCTTGAGCCTATCAACAGATACATGGGTATATACCTGTGTTGTGCTTAAGCTGGAGTGACCCAGCAGATCCTTAACAGCCCTGATATCAGCGCCGTGATCAAGCAAATGTGTTGCAAATGAGTGCCTGAGTACGTGAGGTGATTTCTTCTTAAGCTCAGATATTATTGAAATATACTTTGCTGTAATCCTGTTCATTAAAGCAGGATAAAGCTTCTTACCGTTCTTAGCATTAAAAATGACTCCGTTATCGTACTCAATACCTTTTGAACTGAAATATTCCTCACGTTTATCAAGGTAAGCAGCAATGGTGCCAATTGCTACCGGACCTACGGGTATTATACGCTCTTTCCTGCCCTTTCCTTTTACCCTGATAGTGAAATTATCCATATCAACCCTGTCAATTGTCAAATTAATAAGCTCGTTTAAACGAATACCGGAGCTGTAAAGCAGCTCAATTATAGCCTTATCACGCTCACCCCATATATCACCTGCAAATGTATCGGAATTAAGGAGACCTGTAAGCGAGGTTTCCTCAATTACTGTAGGCAGGTTTCTGCCAAGCTTCGGGAATACAAGATTACGCGAGGGGTTTTCCGGAAACAGCTTTTTGCGGTTCAGGAATTTATAAAACGATTTAAGTGTCGAAATTTTTCTGGATATTGTACGTTTGGAATACTTTAAATCCTTATTCAGTACATATGAAGCGATAAATCCTTTTAGTGTAGCTTCATCAATGTACTTTAATTCAATTTTCGGGTTTGATTCTTCAAGAGATTTTGCAAGATAAGAGTAAAGATCGTTAAGATCTTTGACATAATTCATAAGGGTATTTTTTGAATAGTTCTTTTCGTTGATAAGGTATGCCGAAAACTTATCTATTGCATGTATTAAATTCATTATTACAGGTTACTCATTAAATTGCATCTGATAAGCTTGAGAAATTGAAATTTGCTATCTTCATTGCAGGAACGTAAATTGGAAAATCACCTGTTTCACTGCCAACAGCCTTTTCTGATTTGCCAAGCTCAATGATATTTTTCAGAATATTCATCGGAC
>CAZOAP010000456.1:0-1675 GCA_964577645.1 uncultured Ignavibacteriales bacterium | reverse complement strand
ATACTGCCCGATAATATTAATGTTATTCTTTGCAAATACTGAGTTAATTTTTGCAAGGATACCGGGCACATTATGGTGAATATGTATCAGCCTGTGCGCATTTACAAATGATGGTAACTGAATATTAGGAAAATTAACGCTGTAGTATGAGTTACCTGAATTCACAAAATCGATAATTTTGCGCGGCACAAAGTTTGCAATATCCTTCTGCGCTTCATCAGTACTGCCGCCAATATGCGGGGTCAGTATAACATTCGGCAGGTTCTGCAGCGCGGATACGAACTTTTCATCATTGCTTTCAGGTTCATAAGGGAATACATCAATCGATGCTCCTTTTATCCTGCCTGAATTCAAATGTTTGGTGAGAGCGTCAATATCAACTACAAAGCCCCGGCTCAGGTTCAGGAATATCACACCTTCTTTCATCTGCCGGAATTCTTTATCACCTATCAAGCCGTTATTCTGCTCACTGCCATCTACATGTACTGATATCACATCAGCTTTTTTAAGCAATTCTTTCATTGAGTGGCATTTACGGGCATTGCCCAGTGCAAGCTTTTCAAGGGTATCGTAGTAATAGACTTCCATTCCAAGATCTTCGGCAAGTACAGATAGCTGTGAGCCTATCTTTCCGTAACCGATGATCCCAAGCTTCTTACCGCGCACTTCAAAACTGTTCTTCGAGGATTTATCCCAGGTACCTTTATGCAGGTTCACGCTTTTATCAAATATACCACGCAGCAAAATTATTATCTCAGCCAGGACAAGCTCAACCACGCTGCGTGTATTGCTGAACGGTGCATTGAATGCTATAATTCCCCTGCTCAGGAAGGCAGCAAGATCAATTTGATTTGTACCAACACAAAAAGCTCCGACCGCTAATAGCTTTTTAGCTTTTGTGAGCACTTTTTCTGATACAATGGTTTTAGATCGGATACCTAAGATTGAAACATCCTTTATCTTTTCAGCAAGCTCGGCTTCATTCAGGCTCTTTGAAATTGCCTCAACACTGTAGCCTTCTGACTTAAAAAGCTGTACGGCATCTTTGTGGATGTTTTCAAGCAGCATTACTTTTATTCTGTTCTTCGGATAAGATATACTCATTGGTAATTTGGATATATATAAAAATTCATCAAAGCTTGGTGTTACATGGTCAGCTTTTTTTGTCACTTCAAGCCTTTCAATATTTTCTGTAAATGCGTAAAATTTAGTTATCAGCCCTGAGCGTTTTAGCTCGTAATCTGTGTGGCCGTCACCTATTGCGATAAGCTCACCTTTTAGCTTCAGGGCTTTTAACTGCTTAACTTTTCCTTCTTCACCGGCTACAAGGTTTTTACTGTCATACCCCGTAATTTTGCCTTTGCTGTTAAAGGTGAAAGTATTTGCATAAACGTTCGCGGCGGGAATTCCGAATTTTTCTACGACCGGAATAATATACTCTTTGAATCCCCCGGAAAGAATTATGATTTTACTGCTGTTCTCTTTAAAAAATTTTATATTGCTGCGTATCGTTTTAGATACCTGCCTGTTTAGCTTATTAACAAGCTTTTCTATATGAGTTCTATCGGCATTCAGCAAACTAACGCGTTTGTCAAGTGATACCGGGAAAGTAATTTTGCCTGTCATTGCATCACCCGTTAATTGCTTTATCTCAGCACATAACTTTTTCCGTTGG
>CAZOAP010000455.1:0-1676 GCA_964577645.1 uncultured Ignavibacteriales bacterium | reverse complement strand
TGACCAATATAGAGTTTTCCGGTCGTTTTGGATTGTAATATGTAAGTGTAAAACTTCAAGTCGGGGTGAGAGGATTCGAACCTCCGGGCCTTCCCGACACTGCGTGTCGGGACGCTCTATGGGCTGTTAGTTTCAATCCATCGTAAAACTCTTTGTCTATTCTTAAATGCCTTCAGCTTCCTTTCAAGCATAATAGCATTGGTTCTGGATTCATATTCTTTGCTGAAAATGAGTTTCCATGGACCTTTATTTTTTGTACTTAATGTTTGGTTGGTATTATGCCGGGAAAGACGGTCATTAAAGTTGTTTGTTTGACCAATATAGAGTTTTCCGGTCGTTTTGGATTGTAATATATAAGTGTAAAACTTCAAGTCGGGGTGAGAGGATTCGAACCTCCGGCCTCCTGGTCCCGAACCAGGCGCTCTACCGGGCTGAGCCACACCCCGAAATAATAATGAATACAAACATAAGAAAAATAACAGAAAGTTTAAATTCAGTTAATTCTACACTTTTATTTTACAATATTTTATGCAATAATTGATAAAGGGTTTAGATAGAAAACCCTCCTGCACTTATCAGGAGGGTCAAATATTACAATTTTTATCGATAACTGATGCTGATTACATCAGAATCCTTCGAACCAAATTCATTAGCTATATATACATCAATATTACCAGTCCCCTCTTCAAATACAATAATATATCCGTTTGTAGCTGATACCTGATCCATTATTTTATTTTCATTAATCTTCAGTTCATTACCAAATGTGATAATATTACCTGAATAAGCAGTTAGGGTGGTATTACGAACCCAATATTCATTACTCCCCATTTTTATAATATTATCACCTTTTAATACGTCATAATTCCCGTCTTTATTAAAATCATTTTTGATGCTTATTACACTATTTTCTGTATGGATTACTTTGACCGTGCCAATATTATTTGTGTAGATTTCCCCATTAGATGATACACCATTAGCCGATTGTGCTAATACAATTTGTGCTGCCAGTATCAGAATAAATATATATTTCATTTTACCCTCCATATTATTAAACGTAGATAATTCAATTATTATGCCAATTTAAATTCAAAAAAACATTAGAATTTTAATATTCTTTTTGAATTAACTCTGACAAAATTGACAATATGAGGCAATTTCAGACATAAACATAATAATACACCCCTAAAAAGAGCCGTAATAATGATAGTTTGTTTGGCACAGTAATTGATACTAACTAAGTAATAACATTCAATTGGAAAATAAACAGATTTAAAAGAGGTAAAAGATGAAAAAAATAATTCTTAGAAGGTATATGGTTTTATCAATTATAGCATTACTAAATGTTACGCAAATTTTTGCACAGGATAATTCCGTTGGATCATCAACAACGATTGATAATGCCAAATTCGTGAACCAATCTATACCTGACCAGATGAATCCGGGTGAAAGTTATACTTTAATAATAACGTTTGAAAATACCGGAACGACATCATGGAGTCCGGGAGAATACAGGTTGAGAGTTAATACGGCAGATATGAAGCCCAACTCTTTATGGATGAATACCGATATGGATCTTGTAAAGACAATTGAACCCGGTAATACTGCAACATTTGAAGTAAAGGTTACAGCACCTGCAGTTGAAGGTGTTTATCCATTTCAGGCTGTATTACTCC
>CAZOAP010000454.1:0-1680 GCA_964577645.1 uncultured Ignavibacteriales bacterium | reverse complement strand
TAAACTTAAATAAATCTAATGGACTCTAAGGATATCAGGATCAAAATATTCAACAACCATTACACTTTAAAGGGTGATGATGTAGAACTTCTTGAAAAAAGTGCTCAATATGTTGATACTTTGATGCATAAGGTACAAAATGATATTCCAAACCAGTCTGATTTTACGGTAGCTATCGTTTCTGCGTTAAATATAGCAGAGAATTATTACAGGGAGAAAAATTCAAGCTTTAACCTGGATTCAAATTACAAATTATTGATAAACGGTTTAAACTCACAGGTTAAAGAGATCAATGAATATATAGATAGTAATACTTAAAAGGTATTATTTTCTAATATGTATTGATTAGTTTATCTTAAGTTACTGTTAGTAGATTTTTTAAGTTAATTCCGTTCTTTAAACAGGTTATATAAACCTGAATATAAAACAAGTTTATATAAATTACCGCACCGACCAGCCGTAGCCAAAAATTAAATAGATCCAACACTATTTAATTGGGGAGAACGCTCGATGTAAATGTCGATTACAGGCCTCACTCACAGTCTAGCACAGTGAAATCGCCGGGAATGCTTATCAGCAGTCCCAAATTAAGTGATCAGTGGAAGTTAAAAGACATTTCGGCACTCACCCACTGTGTTGAAAGAGGGATCTATAACTCTTTCGCTATGGTATGAATCGAGTGCGGTTTTTTATTTCTAAAAATTAAAATAATTAACTATATATCAATATTCACAAGATGTTTCAACCTAAAATCATATGTTAGAATTATGGAGAATTAAAATATGCTTCAGGAAATTTATGTATTAGTACCTCTGATCGTCATACTCTGCGCGGCGACATTTTATCTTGGCTGGTTTATGCAGAACAAGGTAACAAAAGGTAAGATAAACAGCGCAGAGGAACAGGCTAAAAGAATAATAGCCGATGGTGAAAAGGCTGCTTTAAATATCAAAAAAGAAAAACTGCTTGAAGTACGCGATGAATGGTACAAAAAGAAGCAGGAATTTGATGCTGATTACCAGGCTAAGAAGAACAAACAAAAATCGTATGAAAAACAGCTTCAGGATAAAGAAGAGGTTTTAAGCAAAAGAATGGATGAATATGCAAAGAAGGAAAAATCCATTAACAAGCTTGAAAACGATTTTAATTCAAAAATAGCAGTTGTTTCTGAAAAGGAAACAAAGCTTGATAGCCTCATTTTAGAGCAGAACAACAAGCTTGAGAACATTTCAGGCCTCACTTCAGAAGAAGCAAAGAACATACTACTTAACAACCTGATTGAAGAGACCAAAATGCAGGCAGCAACAAAACTTAAGGAGATACGTGATGAGATGAAGCTTGAAGCCAAAAAGCTTGCAAGGAATCTCATTGTACAGGCAATACAGAGAAGTGCTGCTGATCACTCAGTTGAAACGACTGTAAGCGTTCTGAATATACAGAGTGATGAGCTTAAAGGTCGTATTATCGGTAAAGAAGGAAGAAATGTAAGAGCTTTTGAAGCTGCAACCGGAGTTGACGTTATTGTTGATGATACCCCGGAAGCGATCACAATTTCAGGCTTTGATCCGTTCCGCCGTGAAGTTGCAAAAATAGCGATGGAAAGACTAATTTCAGACGGGCGTATCCACCCTACCAGGATAGAAGAAGTTGTTGATAAAGTACGCAAGGAGCTCGAAGAAG
>CAZOAP010000453.1:0-1687 GCA_964577645.1 uncultured Ignavibacteriales bacterium | reverse complement strand
GAAACAAGTCAGGCAAGACCAACAGCGGGGCTAATTAAATTATTTTTTTTTTATTTCTTGTTTTGCAAATATACCTTTCAACTGATATAGTTTAATTGACGGGTCGTTTGAAAATTTATCATAGTTTTCATAATATGGGGCTGTAATACCTATTAATCCTCCTAACAAACCGCCAATAGTCATTCCTGATAATGTCATTAAAGGCAAAAAATAGAACAAAGCCGGTTCTTTGATCTGAAATCCGGCAGAAAATAATATTCCGGTAAGCAAACCGATACTTCCTCCAACAAGTCCCATAACCTTTGCACTTCGCCAGCCATTATTGCCGTCTGATATTGTTATTTTTTTGATATCTGCAATTGGCACCCGGTATTTATAAATATTAGTATCTGCAATCAGAGACAGTTCCTGCAATGTAAAATCACATTCACGGTCAAAATCAAACATGACCTTATTACCATTTTCTATTTGTGTTATTTTAAGATCAGGTAGGGTAAAATTATACATTGAATCATTTTGCGAGTACAGTATAGATGAAGTTAAGAGTAACGCTAAGAACAGTTTCATTTTATTCCAAATAAAGTTCTCAAGGTAAATTTATATTTACAATATAATTCTTATTTAAACTATGTTCTATGTTCAAATATAACTCCCAAGAATCAAATTATATTATTTTCTCAAATTAGCCTCAATTTTATCAAGTGAGGCGGCTATTTTCTTAAGCAATTCGGTCTGTTCATTCTTATTTTCTGTTCTTCCGGCTAAGTTCATTTTGACCTTTTCCCTTTGTTCAAGTACTGTTGAACGGAAAATATGCGCATCTATTACACCTACCAGCTTCATGTGATTGCCTGAATGCTGCGCCTGCCCAGCTGTTTCTACTTTAAGCATTGCCAGATTATAATGTTTCAGAACAGGTCCCTCATAAAACGTAAGGTCCTGTATATTTTCAAGGGGAATGGTTTTATCAATAGTGAATAATATCCCCATTCTGAACCTTAAATGTTTTTCGGTGAGTACACAATAAAGCTTATCAAAGTAATGCCTGCTGTACCACTGCCCTACACCGCACAGCCATACAATTGCCAAAGGTATTCCAATTATTGTTATAACAAGAAAACCGAAAATATACAACATGATATATGTTTTGACTATGGGGTTAAATTCAGCTTTTATTATGACCTGTTCGTTATCTTCCATTTTTTTAATTAAAGTTTTCAAGGTAGTTTAGATACATCGGGTAATTTTCATTAACCCAATTCTTAAACTCAAATTCGTCTATTATTTCTATTTTATTCCCGGTTTCAGAATCTTCAATAACCAGCTTATGTTTTCTGTGACTCAATATCTGATAAATAGTAAAGAACAGCTTTGCACCTGTATCGTAAAATAATTTTTTATCATTATAAAACTCTACCGGATAAATTATATCAAAATGTTTATTGTTAAGATGTATTTTATATTTCGGTTCTAGCATAATTTATATTCTTTCAGTTACCCTCCCCCTTAAAGGGGAGTTGAAGGGGTTTAAATTTTTTAACAAAGTAATCTTCAGTTACCCTCCCCCTTAAAGGGGGAGTTGGTGGGGGTTTCAATCCCCAATAATTCTTTAACTCTTTTCCTTATAATCTCCACTACATAATCTATTGATTCAAATACCTCAACATTAGTAAATCTTTGGAAATGT
>CAZOAP010000452.1:0-1717 GCA_964577645.1 uncultured Ignavibacteriales bacterium | reverse complement strand
ATACCTGTATCCAACACCCTGAACTCTGCCGGTTACTGTCATTTTGAGAGATGAGAGTTTAATATGATCCATACAATTAACGTAATTTAAATAAAATGTTTTTAAAATTTCAGTATAAAGGCAGTTTTTTTAGATTCTCTGTTTCGTATAACATCTGTTTGATAAAACTTAAATTTTTCCGTACAAACGCTGGACTGCAATTTTTGTATGTTTTGGGCAAAAATTACCTGCTGTCCAGTGATTCATTTTAGATTCCGGAAATTCATTGTACAACAAATTAAACATAATTTTATACATCTC
This sequence comes from uncultured Ignavibacteriales bacterium, assembly GCA_964577645.1. GTDB lineage: Bacteria > Bacteroidota > Ignavibacteria > Tepidaquicellales > OLB5 > OLB5. Next base: position 1,417 of record CAZOAP010000452.1, on the reverse strand, counting down.
TTATCAGATCAGCTTCCATTCAGGAGTCAGCCCCAATTTCTAAATTTATAAGAAAATAAGCATATATGCATTATGCATACAGTAGAATATAATATATGAAAATTGCAAATACAATGAAAAAAATTATGATATCAAATTTCGAAACTCAATAAAATATTAAGCAGAACACTAAGCTTTATGCTGTATGTCAAAACAGTCATGGAATAAAACAAGGGAATATTCATGCCTCTATATTTTGTTTAGGCCGGGATAAAAAAAACATCAAAAATAAGCTAAAAATAAATATTCTTAGTAAATACAGGTTTATTCCCTGATTAGTTCACTAAATAAATTTATTTGCAGTGCAAAATAAAGTAAATTATTTTTGATTCAGAGTTAAATATTGAACAAAAATAATTCAACCTGTATTAAATATATAAATTACAAAATATTGCAAAATAACGTGAAATATTCCATTTTTATGTAAATACAGTATTCTTCAGAATTTAATTTTAGGAAATATTCTCTTTCTTAATTTTAAATCCAAAAGCTAAATTTGAATTCATTTATTAAATAAAAAAAACATATATATAAAATGAAACAATTTATTATTGCATTAATGATCCTGATATTGCCATACCTGGTTAATGCACAGGTATCAAAAAACAGCTTAAAAGGGAAGATAGGTATTTCAATTTATGGCGGGGGGAATATCCCTACCGGCGGAAATTATTCAGCGACCGTAAAAACAACTGATATTCTGAACACCGGCTCACAATTTGGTTTGGGTGTAAGTTATTACTTCACAAAAGGTTTTGGAATAGAAGGAACACTGTACGGCGGTTATAATTATTACAAGGATAAATATAAGCCTGCAGGCAAAGACCCGCTTTGGCTGACACTTTCTGCATCACTAAATGCAGTTTACAATTTCGGACATATGCTTAGTAAATCTGCTTTACAGCCGGTAGTTAGAGTGGGTGCAGGCGTGTACCAATTTGAGCACATAGAAGACGGTTTGTTCCATGCTACAGTAACGACCGATAACAATAACCATGATGTGAAATCATTTGGGGTTAACGCAGGCGTGGGGGCAGAGTATAAGCTAAGCAAAAAAATGACTATAGGTTTGATGCTTGATTATAATATCTTTTACCCGAAGTATGAGAGTGAAAGCGGAAGTGTAACTTCTTTAGACCGAACAAGCCACAGCTTTTTTACACCCCAGTTAAAGCTGACATATTACATACCAACTGGTAAAAAGTAAACTGGTTTATTTTATCAGCATATTAAGAGACAGGTTCTAAACCTGTCTTTACTTATTAATATCGTTTCTAAAATAGCCATAGGTTTCTGAAAACAGGATACCGGCAACCATAATGCCGCCGCCTACAAACTGCCAGGGCGAGAAATGTTCATGAATTGTTAATACTGAAAG
>CAZOAP010000451.1:0-1752 GCA_964577645.1 uncultured Ignavibacteriales bacterium | reverse complement strand
CTTAATTGCTGAGGCTATTTTTTTTTTTTTATTCTCATATCTGGCACCTGAAATTCCAGCTGATATTGCAATAATATTATTTTTCCCTGCTATTTTGGCAACATTTCTGATGATGTTCTTTAATCTTTTTACCGATTCATTAAAGCCCAGCAGGTTTAGATTAATAAAAGGATATTTAAAAAATCTGATATTTCCTTTTAAACCTGGCTCACCCAAAGGATATAACAATACTTCGCTTTTAGTAGCGCCGGAATCGATTGCCAAGATGTATTTCAACTGATATATTTCAGAAATGTTAGGTAAAAATAAGGAAAATTGAGTAAAAAGAATATGACTTTAGATTTCTGATTGTAAATTCTTAATTTATATATTATTTTTGAAATGGAGGCTTTATGAAAAAATTATACTTTACATTATTTTTTTTAATTTTCTTCTATTCTATATCTTTTACTCAATGGCAGCTGCTAACAACTAATACCAATACTTCTTTTTTTACAGTAAAATTCTTTAACTCAAATACAGGTTTAATAGGAGGCCAGGATACTGTCGGCAAAATATTCAGAACAACCAACGGCGGTTTGAACTGGTCTCTTGTGTACAGGACAAATTATTCAGAGAAATTTATGTGTTTTTTCTTTGTTAATGAAAATACAGGATGGGCAGGAACATATAACAGCTCAGTTTATAGAACAACAAACGGAGGTGTTAACTGGAGTATATTGATAAACAATTTGAGTGTTGGCAATATTAACTCGATCTCTTTTATTAATAGTTTAACAGGCTGGCTAATAAGTTCACTTGGTGGAGCAGGTCACACTACTGATGGCGGTTTAACATGGTATATGAATGCGCCGAATTTTTCAGGCACTTCAATACATTTTATAAATGATCTTACAGGGGTTATTGCTACATACCAGGGAACTATACGTAAATCTGTAAGTGGTGGTAACGGTTATTCAGAAATATACCAGCTGCCTGCCAATACTTTAATTACCGATTTTGATTTTCTGAACTCTGCAACCGGTTATGCTTGCGGATACCGTAAAATGGTTTTAAAAACTACTAATACAGGCAGTAACTGGAGCATGGTAAATTTAGACCCTCCAGGTCCGCCAGCAGAGAATTTTTATAAAGTTTTTTTTATAGATGAAAATTTAGGTTATGGTGCTGGACAATGGATATACAGTGATATTACTGGAACGATAGTTTATGGAATGTTAAGAAAAACAACAAATGGAGGATTTAACTGGATAGATATTGGACTAAATCCAAATCCCTCATCATTTGAAGATATAACTGTAACTGAAGGTCAAACAGCATATATTGTCGGACAACAGAATCATATTTTTAAATCCACAAATGCCGGTTACCTGGGGGTTACCTATGTTTCATCTGAAGTATCCCCTGATTATAATCTTTACAATAATTTTCCAAATCCATTTAATCCTTCAACAAAAATAAAATTTAGTATTCCCCTCTCGAGAGGGGTGTCCGAAGGACGGGGTGTGTTATCAAAATTATCCATTTTCGACATACTAGGCAGAGAAGTACGAACTTTAGTGAACGAAAATCTAAAACCCGGAGTTTACGAAGTTGATTTTAATGCAACAGAGCTGTCAAGTGGTGTGTATTTTTATAAGTTAACTGCAGGGGAGTTTGCTGAAACAAAGAAAATGATACTGCTTAAGTAATTATTTCCTCGCTTACATCATCTATATCATAATTCGGAAGCTCTGTTATCTTCCTTCCTTC
>CAZOAP010000450.1:0-1755 GCA_964577645.1 uncultured Ignavibacteriales bacterium | reverse complement strand
GATGTAATGGGCAGGGAAGTTGAAAACCTGGTAAATGAACAGTTAATGGCCGGTGAATATCTTGTAAAATGGGATGCTGTTAAATATTCAAGCGGTATTTATTTCTATTCCATTGCAACTGATGGCTACCAATCAACAAAGAAAATGATACTGACAAAATAGTAAAACAGAAATAATTTTTTAGAAACCACCTCTGTTCTACTGGGGTGGTTTTTTTATGTCTGATAATTATCCTAATTTTTTCGTAAATTTGTAAGTTTTATCACAAAAATATGATATTTTACTCAAAATTTTACGTTTCGCAGCTAAAACGCTCCTTTTTCATTGCGAAAAATGAAAACGGCATATGTTATATAGACCTGAACGATAATGAGAAGAAGTTCATAAAAAAGGTTAAAGACTATTTAAATGATGACCTTAAGAAGACCGGCACTGAAATATCTTATGAAATTGCCCAGATAAAAGATTATTTTAAAGGATATAAAAAGAACTTTGATCTTAAAGTATATTTAAAAGGTACCGGTTTCCAGACAGCAATATGGCAGGAATTAGCTTCAACAAAATATGGTGAAACAATATCATATACAGAGCTTGCTAAACGTGCAGGAAATAAAAAAGCATTCAGAGCTGCTGCAACATGCTGTGCGATAAATCCCGTGCCGATAATTATCCCGTGTCACAGGGTAATTGCCAAAGATGGCTCAATAGGCGGTTTTGGCGGTGGTATTGAAATGAAAAAAGTAATGCTGCAAATTGAAAAGGATAATATTTAACAAGTTTTGATTAAGAATATAATTTTTGATCTTGGGAATGTTCTTGTAAGCGTTGAATATGAAAAGTTCATTAATAAGCTGCTGGCAAAGGGCGTAACTGAAGAAACATACAGTAATTTTTTTAAAGGCGGGAATTACAGGCTGCTGGGATATGAAGCTGGGGAGATCACTTCTGATGAATTCATAACCAAATGTCTAAATGGACTTAACCTTGATATGGAACGGAATGATTTTGCTGATGCGTTTAATGATATGTTCGGGGAAATTGAGCGTATGAGCAGTCTTGTCAGAGAGCTTTCAGAGAATAAAAAGTATAATTTATATTTGCTCTCTAATACAAGTCCGCCGCATTTTGAGTATATTAAAAAGAATTATGATTATGTAAATCTGCTGAATAAATTTGCGCTGTCATATGAATTGAAAGCATTAAAACCGGATGATGATATTTATCTTAAAACAATTGAACATCTGAATATCATTCCTGAGGAATCAGTCTTTATTGATGACCTGCCGGAAAACTGTAGCGCAGCAAATAAGTTTGGCATCAGAACTATATGCTATGATAAGAATGACCATGCGAAGTTTGAAAAAGAGCTTTCGCGAATTTTGATTTAAGCATTTTTAAGACTTCAAAAGTCTGTTCTTGTTTTAATGAACCATGGGTTTTAACAAATTAATGTTATATTTATAAAGGATAAGACTTTTGAAGTCTTATGATGATAACTGCTATTTGTAAATCGTTAATTGTTAATTGTTAATTGAAATAAAATGCCAGTATCACCAAATGAATTACATATCGGCTCAAAAGCACACCAGTTCTCTTTAAAAGGAACTGACAGCAATATCTATTCATTAAAGGATTTTGATGATAAAGATGTTCTGTGTATAATGTTTACCTGTAATCACTGTCCCTATGTTATTGCAGTTGAAGACAGGATAAACAGCATAGCAAAAAAATATTCTGATAGGTCATTCGTCTTAT
>CAZOAP010000449.1:0-1757 GCA_964577645.1 uncultured Ignavibacteriales bacterium | reverse complement strand
CTCAGGTAAATGTGAGCGCTCTTCATCAGGGTGTGCAAGAAAGCCTATGCCGCCTTTATCTTTAATCTGCTTTACGTATTCACCTGCACTAAGCTTACAGCCAAGCTCGCCGTTCGGAAGCTCCTGGTAAGAGCCTATAACTTCATTAATTCCAAAGGTTAAGTAATGGTTTTTATTGGCCATATCATTTACTTCATATCCAATTAACACCATAACACCGTTAAGCCATTTTTCGTAACCGTCTTCCTTTGGCTTAAGTGTATTATGATCAGACATTAAGATGAAATCAAGGCCTGAATCATATGCAGCTTTTGCAATGTCCTCTATTTTCCCGGTTCCGTCAGAATATACAGAATGTATGTGAACCGCTCCCGAGTATTCGTACATTATGTGAAGAAATATTTGAGTGAATTACAAAAATAGCTTTAAAAGTTATTAATATAAATGTATTATTGCATATCTATGGGCACAACTTCCGGATTAAACATAAAATTATATTTTTCAGTGATTTTAATACTGTTTTTTTTCAGTTTTAAAACAAATTATGCACAATTGAAAAACGAGAATTTTCTTGTAAAATGGGGCTCATGGGCTTTATTGCAGGCTATTCCTTCTCCAGGGTTTTATGAGGATAGAAATGATAATACCCGGGGAATTAAGTTCGGGGTGGAGTGGCAGGTGATACCATTTTCATATTCATTTAATACCAACAAATATGTTTCATCACTTAACTTCTTTCACATAAAGCCAAACAAAAGATTCTCGGGTTCAGCCGAATTATTTTTTGAACCTGCATTAATACCCGGGGGATTCCGGAAAAATGATCTTAAAAAATTCATGTATAAAACAGGCGCAAGGATCGTTATTCCCGTCTTTCAAAGAGGGGAATATCTCTCTTTTTCTCTTGGTGCAGGATATTACTCTCAGAAAACTGCTAACAAAATATATGACGGCGTGACATACGAAGCCGGTGTTTACAGTTTTTTCGGGATGATGGGTTTAAAGTTCAACTACAATCAGAATGCACTGAGCAGGTATAATATAAGCTTATATATAAAGTACTATTGAAGAAAATAATTTTAATAATATTCAGTCTTATATTTTTATTTACAGTTAATTCCTGTAATATGATGCTTGTAGCTGTAAGGAATGTCCCGACATTTTTTGAAGCACCTGAGAAAGTAAAAAATAAAATTACAGAGCCCATTAAGCCGAATGTCAGGCTTTCTGCATTATGGATAGGCCATGCAACGGTTCTTTTGCAGATGGATGATAAGGTAATAATTACTGATCCGTTCCTAAGCGAAACAGCCGGTGAGTTTGCGCGCCGTGTTGTTGAGCCGGGCATTGACCCCGAAAACATTCCCGCTTGTGATATCATACTTATATCCCATTCACATTTCGATCATCTCAATTATTCTAGCCTTACAATGCTTGAAGAAAAAAGCTCAAATACTTCACTTGTATTTCCTGAAGACCTGGAAAATTACCTGCCTGAGTACAACATGAAAATGGTTCGAATGAAAAATGATAAAGGATATGAAAAGAAGATAATAGGCGAAAGCAAAATGGTTAATGGTGTAAAAATTACAACTGTTTATGCGCAGCATTGGGGCGGAAGGTATGGATTTGACGGTTACTTCTGGGGAGATAATGCTTTTACGGGTTATATGATAGAATATAATGGCATGACGGTTTATTTTGCAGGTGATACAGGGTATGATTCACTGAAATTCAAACAGCTTGGCACCATGTTT
>CAZOAP010000448.1:0-1768 GCA_964577645.1 uncultured Ignavibacteriales bacterium | reverse complement strand
CGCAGCTCTATATTACCCCATGCAGCTCTTGAAGCAAGGAATTGTCCCTCCCTGTAGCCGCGAACGGTGCTGTTACCGCCTAGTCTGAACAGGTCAGCTGATTCAAACCGCGGTGAGCGAATTTCTATTCCGTGAACGCTCAGCAAAGCACTTTGCCGCTTGAAAAAAGATGAGTAGAAATCAAGATCCATAGAGCCTTTTTGCACGGTAAAGTCGCCCGGGATATCAAGTGTAGGGAACGATGAAGCATTGTATATTTTTTTCTGCCCAACGGAATAACCTGTCTTGTAGAGTATCCCTGAGAGCGGGTTGTAAATATAATCCCTGCTGTCATATCTCACTTCAACACCGGCTGCAAGCACACGGCTATCAAATAGTGTGAATAAATTATTTTGTGTTGTTGGTATAATCCTTTCAAAATTAAATATTGCAGAAAGTGTTATTTTCTTTGTTATCATTGCATCTGTCTTAATGCTCAGGTCACGTTTGATGTAAGATGAGTCTTCAATTCTCTGCAGGAAGGCCAAATTCATATTTACAGGATAGCCAAGCAGCCATGGCTCAAGATACTTAAGCTCCAGCTCCTGTGTGGTTTTTACCTCTTTTTTGAACCTTGCTTCAATTTTTCTGCCGGTTCCGAACAGGTTGCGGATTGAAAGATTAACGAGTCCGGTGAAGTAACCCTTATCTTCACTTTGTGAAGGCGGCACGTAGCCCAGGATACCATCAAAAGTATTGGTATTGCCTTCCTTTACTTTTATCTGAAGTACGGTTTGGTTTTTGTATTTCAGTATTTTGGGCTGTTCAACGCTTTCAAAGTAACCAAGGTTTTCAAGTCTTCTCCGTATCTCAAGCAGGTTTTCCCTGGAAATAGAATTACCTTCGCCAAGTGTAATTTCGCGAACAATAACATTTTTGTTTGTAGTTGTATTGCCTTCAATTACAATATTATCAATTTTTATCTTATCGTTCTCATCAATTTTGATATTAATTCTGATCTTTCCAGTTCCGGCATTTTGGTAAGTTTCAATTCCCGTAATATTTATAGCAGCAAAGTTATACCCCTTTTTTTCGTAAAGAGTGAGTATATCATTTATATCTGTATTGAGGGTTAATGAATTTAAAACCTTGCCGGTTTTGGTATCCATTTCATCCAGCAGATATTTAGCTGAAAACAGCTTATTGCCTTCGATATTAATTTCACCAATTAGATATTGTTTGCCTTCATTAAGGGTAATTGTAAGCTTTACTGAAGATGAGTCGAAGTTATACTCAGTACCTGATGAGAGAATTTTGCAGTCTATATATCCGTTATCCTGGTAGATCTTTATGATATTCTGCTGGTCAAGCATGAACTGCTGCTGTGAAAACACTGTGCCTTCTTTGGAAGCGATAAAGCTTTGAATCTCGCGCTTTGATAAAAAATCATTCCCTGAAATTTCAACTGAGCTTATCTTTGCACTTGTTTGAGCGTAATCGGTACTGCTGCTTAACAAAAAAAATGAAATAAGAAACAGAGATATATTTAGGCAGAATATCTTCATAATTTAGCTAATATTTGTTAGATGCTCTTCATATTCAAGTCATTAATAAACCATTCCTTTATAATAAGCATCTAAATTTGAAACCGGCTGTAAGTTAAATCCGTCAAAACAGGCATAACAATATAAATGAAGTATACAATATTAATCATATTTGCTGTTTTTTGCAATTTTTTAAGCTATAACTATGCACAGGATGCAGTGGTTAAAGATTCTGCTAATACTAA
>CAZOAP010000447.1:0-1789 GCA_964577645.1 uncultured Ignavibacteriales bacterium | reverse complement strand
AGTATAAAGAACAGGCTGCAGAAGCATTACAGCTTACCGCTCTTGACCTTGTTAAGCATAAGATCGTTGATCGCATCGTTCCTGAACCTGAAGGCGGAGCGCACCGCGATCATAAAGAAGCTGCTGAGCTTTTGAAAAATGCATTGCTTGATGAGCTTAAACAGCTTGAAAAAGGCGACCCCGATAAATTCCTGGACCAGCGCGTTAAAAAATACAGCGCAATGGGCTACTGGGAAGGTTAATTAATTAAATCCATTACTAAAAAATGAATACTGCTATTGTTGATAAAAGTGCAAGGTTCCTTGTAAAGGGAGGAAAGCCTCTGCACGGTTCTATCCGTATAAGCGGCGCGAAGAACGCTGCATCGAAGCTGATAATTGCTTCATTATTGACAGATGAACCGGTACATATTACAAACTGTCCTATAAGCATTGGTGAAATACTTGTAACGCGCAGAATTATTGAATCACTTGGCGCGAAGTTTAAAAAATTTCAGGATAATGAAGTTGTAGTACAGACAAAAAAGATACATGATATTTCCTTTTCAGCATCACTGGGTTTGATAAACAGGATAGGTGTGCTTACAGCAGGTCCGTTATTGCTCAGATCAGGTGAAGCAAAGATACCTAAACCCGGCGGTGACCAGATAGGCACAAGGCCCATAAACTTTCATCTTGATGCGCTTATAAAGCTTGGCACAACTGTAAAAGAACATAAAAATTTCTACCTGCTAAAAGCAAAAAGGCTTATAGGCACTGATATTACTTTACCGTTCCCTTCGGTTGGTGCAACTGAAAATGTTATTATAACAGCTTCACTTGCTATCGGCAAAACAACAATTCATAATGCGGCAATTGAGCCTGAAATTATGGACCTTATCATGCTGCTGCAGAAAATGGGTGCGATAATTGATGTTAAAACTGACCGGACCATTGTAATTACAGGTGTTGATAAGCTGCACGGTGCTGAGCACAGCGTTATACCTGACAGGCTTGAAGCTGCATCATTTGCATGCGCTGCAATAGCATCAAAGGGTGATGTCACAATCCACGATGCACGACATGCAGATATGATAACATTTCTTAATACCATAAGGCTCATAGGAGCTGAGTACGAAGTGCTTAAAGACGGCATAAGGTTTTACCATAAAGGTGAATTAAAGCCGATAAGCATTGAAACGGACGTACACCCGGGATTTATGACTGACTGGCAGCCGCCAATGACGATTCTGCTTACTCAGGCAAATGGTATTTCAACATTACATGAGACAGTCTATGAGAACCGTTTTGGCTATATCAAAGAGCTTAACAAAATGGGAGCGGCTATTGAGCTTACCAATGACTGCCTTGGTTTGCCTTGCAGGTTCAATGGTACTAACTATTATCATAGTGCTGTTATAAAGGGCAAGACACCATTAAGGCATGCAGAAATAGATGTACCGGATATCCGTGCAGGATTTTCATACCTGGTAGCGGCAATTCTGGCAAAAGGGGAGTCACTGGTGAACGGAATACATTATATCGATAGAGGTTACGAGAAGATAGACCAGAAAATGCGCAAATTAGGCGTGAATATTAAGAGAGTGTAAATATTTCATTTACTAACGGGTAAATATTATATATATTTACCCGTTAAGCATTTATTTTTTAATTTTTTCACTTACAAAAATGAAAAATAAAGTACACTATTATTTAATCCTTTCATTTTTATTAATTGTATTTCCAAAAATAACAATATCTGCAGATACAAATGCTGTTGCATATTTTCCATTACATGTTGGTAATAAATA
>CAZOAP010000446.1:0-1815 GCA_964577645.1 uncultured Ignavibacteriales bacterium | reverse complement strand
AATATATTCTGAATCGCGGTTACCCGGCAGGTGAGTTCAGCTTACTGAGTGAAGTTGCGGGTGATATTTCTGCCAACCCGGGTGCATATGTTTTCACTCAAGGTATCAGCTGGGATAAGGAAATTACAAAGAATATTGCATTTAGCACTGCCGTAAATATAATTTGGGGCGGTGCGAAATATAACAATGTAAATGCAGGCATCAATAAAATACTGTTAAACAGTACGGGGTTTGAGTCCTCGCTGACATACAGCCATTCTTCAGGATTTTATACTAAGATCCGCTATCAATACAATAAAATTCACACAAAAGAACTAACAGATATTTATGGTTTTGATTCATGGTGTATCGGACTCCTTGCCGGAATGATATTTTAGTTTTAAAGCATAATACAAATGATACCAAAAGATATAAAAAATAAAACATCAAAAACAGTAAATACTACTCAGCGGCATATAATACTGCTGTTAATGCTGGTTTTAATTATTGTATCGGCCGGAGAGTATGCATATCAAAAATTTGAATATTCACGCGTTTTAGAGCTTATAAATTCAGAAAAAGCTGACCACAGAACATTACTGCAAAAGATCATCAGTTTCAAATCTTCAAGCCTTATAGCATATACAAATGACTATACTTATTGGGATGAGATGGTATCATTTACAAAAACCGATGATACGGTGTGGGCTAAAGGGAATATTGATGTTTCGCTGGCAACATATGGTGCTGATTTTGTCTGGGTGTTTGATAGTTCAGAAACACTGAAATATTTCACTTTTATACCGGGAGTGATCGAAATTGACCCTAATGCAGTTAATGTTAAAATGTTAATGTCCGGGTCATCTGATAAAAGGTCAAACCATTTTTATACAGATATCAGCGGTAATATAATTGAGCTTAGTGTATTTTCAATTCATCATACTAATGATCCAAAAAGGCAGGAGAATCCGAACGGATATTTTGCAGCCGGAAGATTATGGTGTACTGATTATATGAATGGTATCACAGAATTAACCGGCTCACGTCTCAGGATTTCAGGTGATTCAGCATTACCCGGATATTTGGAAGAAAATGAATTCATTGTTACAAATGTTTTTGATCTTGCAGGAAGTGATGGTACTTTAACGGGCAGATTAATAACAGAAACAGATCTGTCAGATCTTAAAACAGCTTATTATAAGTTCAAACAGCAGCTTATGGTTATGAATATTATTATAGCTTTAATTCTGCTTACATCTGCCTTCACGCTATATTACATTGTTAACAGGCCTCTTAAGATTATCAACATGTCACTTTCAACCGGGGAGAGCAAATATATATTACCATTGTTAAACAGGCAAAATGAATTTGGCTATATGGCTAAGCTTATTTATGATTTTTTTGAGCAAAAGCAGGCACTTTTAAATGAAATTCAGGATAGAATTGATGCTGAATATAATATGAAAATTTCAGAGGAAAAATTAAAAGGTACAATAGCTGAAAAGGAAGTATTGATAAAAGAAGTTCATCACAGGGTGAAAAATAATCTCCAGATTATTATCAGCCTGATAAGGCTTCAGGCAAGTAAAGTTTCTGACGAAAATCTAAACAGCCATTTAAATGAAACACTGAACAGGATAAAATCAATTGCGCTTGTTCATGAAATGCTTTACAGGTCTGATGACCTGAGCCGTATAGAGTTCAGGGAGTACATTGACAAAATTACCAATTCTTTAAGGACCATATATTCAGATAAAACACGCGGTATAAATATTAATGTTTGTTCAGATAAAGTATTATTTACCGTTGATAAGGCTGTACCGTGTGCAATAATTA
>CAZOAP010000445.1:0-1827 GCA_964577645.1 uncultured Ignavibacteriales bacterium | reverse complement strand
GTACTGGTATCAGCCAAATATAATATTGTTTTCATGGGATTGGTTATGATAACATTTCTTATTTTTCCGTCACAAATAGTAAGGATATTTACCGATAATGAGGCAGTACTTGATTACGGCTCTCATGCTTTGCAGATAATTGGTGCAGGATACATATTTTTCGGCATCGGTATGGTAATGACCCAGGCACTGAACGGCGCAGGAGATACAAAAACCCCGACACTTATTAATTTTATTTGTTTCTGGTTCTTCCAGGTCCCGCTGGCTTACCTGCTTGCTTATACCTTTGGCTTAAGCTCTACAGGTGTATTTGTTGCAATTCCCGTATCACAGGTGCTTGTTGCCCTGCTTTCATGGTATTATTTTAAAGCAGGAAAATGGAAATTAATAAAAGTGTAATTTAATAAATATAAAATTAAGATTATGATCAAGAACTTTCTTAAAAAACATTCTGATGCCGGGATATTATTTATGCGTATCGGTATAGGTATATCGTACGTGTTTGTTTACGGGCTGATGAAAATACAGGGCGGACCTGAAATGTGGGTATTGATAGGAAGCGCAATGAGCAAGATAGGTATAAATTTCGGGCATGTATTTTGGGGATTCCTTGCAACAGCAAGTGAGTTTTTCGGCGGTATGCTGCTACTGCTTGGACTATTCACAAGAACAGCTGCTGCATTTATGGCATTCACAATGTTAATGGCATTTACTACACATCTTTCCATGATGGATCCCTGGGCAATTGCTGTTCATCCCATGGAGCTGTTTTCTGTACTTATGGGATTGATCTTCCTGGGTGCAGGAAAGTACAGCCTTGACCATATTATCTTCGGGAAAAAACAGAATAACAATTTATAAACATAAATTAATTTAAAATTATGTCAAAGCAGGAACAGAATTTATTAACCGCTAAAGAAATGATATTTTCACGGCTTGTTGATGCACCAAGAGAGCTGGTGTATGAAGTATGGACAAAACCCGAGCATATAGGCGTATGGTTCGGCCCTGAGGGTTTTACCACAACAACACATAATATGGATGTAAAGCCCGGAGGTGAATGGAATTTCATAATGCACGGGCCTGATGGTACTGATTACCTCAATAAAATTATGTATACAGAAACTGTAAAACCTGAAAAGCTTGTCTACAGGCAGTCAGGTGATGGTGATTCAGTGAATTTTTACGTTGAAGTAACATTTGATGATGAAAACGGAAAAACATGGATAACAATGCGCTCTGTATTTGAACATGAAGAAGACCTGAAGAAGGTTGTTGAGGTTTACGGCGCTTATGAAGGCGGAAAACAGAATATTGAACGCATGAAAGCGTATCTTAAGAAAATGCAGTCATAAACAAACTGTTTTTTAGTTTAATACTGCCGGGGCTGAAAACTCCGGCAGTTTTTTATATACAATAATATAGCTTGATACTTTATACATATAGTTTGATTTTGCAGAAAATTAAAAAGCATAAGCGATAAATGATATTTAAATGGAACTGACTGATAATAAAGAGAAAAAACAATTTGAAATGATAACCGGTGGTTATACATCACGGATTGAATATATGATAATGGGAAATAAAATATTTTTGACTCATACTGAGGTTCCCGCTGAACTTGAAGGGAAAGGTATCGGTTCAAAAATTATTCAGCTTGCACTGGAAGAAATCGAAAAAAGAAATTTAAAGCTTATACCTCTTTGTCCCTTTGCTGCAAAATATTTATCAAAGCATCCTGAGTGGAACAGGTTATTAGCTGAAGATGTGAAAATAAAAAATTAGATGAAAAGACCTGAACCGGAAGAATACAATCCGTATTTTAAC
>CAZOAP010000444.1:0-1828 GCA_964577645.1 uncultured Ignavibacteriales bacterium | reverse complement strand
CTTTGTAACATCAAGTACTTCACGCTAACCTCCTGCTTCAGAAAATGCATGGGCATGTCCGCCTTCACCGTCACTCCTGTATTCAGTAAGCTTAAGAGAGTTCTCAAATGCAAGCTGATATTCAAAGTTTGAAATGAATTTATTAGAGTTCTCAAGCCCTACTTCGATACCGAACATATAAGAATCATTTTTGAAAGTATAAGTCTTAGTAATTTTAGCGCCATTTGAATCGATAGGCATTTCATACACTAGCTTAAACTCTTCATTTCCCCTGACATCTTTTCTTTCCCAAGCCTGGTAAGATGAAGTGAAATAAAGATCTTTAGTATTGATTAGCTTACCTTCGGTTGAGTTGAAAAGAATATTAAGCTCTCCGCCTTTATCAAGCTTTATGAGCTGTACAGGGAATTTATCCCAAGTTAAAAATCCTTTTACCTCATATTTAATTAGTGCACCGCCTTTGGTGGAAAACTCAGCGTGGTATTTATCGGTTTCGATGATAATTGTTTTATCTTCACCTTTTTCAAACTTTGTAAATAATGCTCCGTATTTTTCTGATACATGCTGAATACCTTTTGTGGTATCTGCGGTAACTTTTTTAACGGAATCCTGAACATGCTGCTGCTGTTTTTGCTGCTCCTGTTTCTGCAGGTTGTTAAGGGAATCAGTCCTTACCTGTTCAATTTTCTTTTCATCAACTTTTGGGGGAGCGTTCTTATTCTGGAAATACAGCCATCCAATTAAGATGACACCTATTAATACAAAACCGATTATTGAGTTTCTATCCATTATTTTAATTCATTTTCAATTTTTTTTCAGGAACCGGGTCATACCCGCCTTTAAAGAAAGGGTTGCACTTCAAGATCCTTACTGCTGCTAAATATGTACCAACAAACAAACCCCTTTTTTCCAGTGCTTCAATTGCGTATTGTGAGCACGTTGGGTAATGCCTGCATGAAGAAGGAAGAACAGGAGAGATAAAATACCTGTAAAACTTGACAAGTAAAATAAGCAGGTATTTAGGATTTAAGTATTTCATCCTTCTTGTGTTACGTTTAAATTACCTTTTATGAGCCTTGCCTGAATTTTATCAAGCAAAAGTATCATATCGGCTTCTACATCCTTAAAACTTAGTTCTTTGTGTTTATTGTAAGCTGAACTTGTGAGGGAGAGAAGAATTCTAAGCTTTATCTTTTTATTGTTTACATCTTCAAGCAATCCGGTTTTATTGAGCCTGTATGATTCTTTTAGCAGGCGTCTTACGCGGTTGCGGCTTGAAGATTTTTTAATTTTTTTTTTGAAATTAAAAAACCGACCTTAACTGGAAAGTCGGTTTTACTATCAGAAAAATTTAAAAAAGCATTTATAAGCTGTGACTCAAGCTTTAATGATTTAGAAAGAATCTCTTCAAATACGCCAAATCCCCTGATTATTTCAATTCGTCCTAATGTATAGATCTTCTTCACAGCTCTTTTAATTGGCTATTACCTGGTAAACTTCTTTTCATCGCTAACGGTAAGTTTTTTTCTACCTTTAGCTCTGCGGCTTGCTAAAACAGCTCTTCCGTTCTTGGTACTCATTCTTTCCCTGAAACCGTGCTTGTTTTTCCTCTTTGTGTTGCTTGGCTGGAACGTTCTTTTCACAACTACTCCTGTTTATTGCCCCTTTGGGAAGTGCCAATTCGGGGTATGATTAAAATTTCCTTTTAATAAAACGCTAAAATAATCAAAAATTTAAACACATTCAAGGTTTAAAAAGATGGTAAAATAAAGGATTTTTGTGTACTTTATGAAAAAAACAAAACATCAACCACCAATTTCACAATTTT
>CAZOAP010000443.1:0-1858 GCA_964577645.1 uncultured Ignavibacteriales bacterium | reverse complement strand
GTGACAATAATTGGCAAGGCTGAAGAGAACGGTAATACAATAAAGCTGATAGTTGATGAAATTAAGCCGCTGGTAAAAACAGCTGAAAGCGAAAAACAGCCTGAGAAGATAATGATCAGGATAGACTCAAACAGCTTTGATGCTGCAAAATTGTTCCAAATAAAGAGCGTTTTAGCCACAAATGAGGGTGAATCACAGGTTGTAATACACCTTAAAAACGGACATAAAGAGAGCCATATGGAACTTGAAAATGTAAAAATACATTATGATAAATACACTGAAAAAGTTTTAACAGAGATTTTCGGTAAAGATAATATTATATTACAGTAACAAGAGATTATTTTATATATACAAATACATATCACAAAGGAGAGAAAATGCATCCAGTAGAATTCACAGACGCTAATTTTGAACAGGAAGTACTGAAATCAGATATTCCCGTATTAGTAGATTTTTGGGCAGTATGGTGCGGCCCGTGTAAAATGATAGCACCGTTCGTTGAAGAGCTTGCAGGTGAATACGAAGGCAAAGCTAAGATAGGTAAAGTTGATGTTGATAATAATCCCAACATTTCAATGACATACGGAATAAGAAGCATCCCCACATTACTTATTTTCAGGGATGGCAAAATTGTTGACCAGATAATCGGCGCAATTCCAAAACAGGCAATGGCACAGAAGTTAGATGCACAGCTTCAGCCTGCATAATAAGAAAGCAGATTAACAGAATTTTAAAAAAGACAGGTCTAAAACCTGTCTTTTTTATTTATTTTTAGCTAATTTTACATAACTTGTTAAGCATAAGTCAAATACTGCAGGTCTCAACTGTTATCATACTGTTCATATTGATAACCCTCACGCTGTATTCAGGTAAAGTATTTTCACATAATAAAAAATTATACTTTTTAATTTTTTCTGCAGGGTTATTGTTTGTTTCGTTTATTTCACTTGAAGCAGTATTGCAGATTTACCTTATGAAATTTTATTTACAGTTTGGCTGGAGCGCATTATCTCTCTTTACATTAATTTTTATTATCTTAGCTTCGCCGTTTATAGGCAAGATTATCAATGTGACAGAAAATCTGATCATTAGCTCCAAAGGATTGCAGAGGACTGTAATAAAGAAACAGGTGCCAATCCATATAGGTGTAGAAATAACTCAAAAAAGTATCCCTGTAAGTAAAGTATCAGAGCCGGTTGAGAAAGCCGAAGCACCGGTTAAGCCTGCAATTGATGATGTTCACAAGAACGAGGAAATAATTCATAAACCGGATGAACAAACCGAGCTATTTAAAGAGGCTGAACACCGGTCAGAACAAAATGTTACAAGTGAAGCAAGTTCTCAGCAAAAAACAATAAAGAAGCCGCTAAAAAAAGCACCTGTAAAACACAGCTCAGCAAAGAAAAGAACAAAAACCAGGGGTAAGAAAAAATGAGAAATATTAAATTTATATTATATATAACAGTATTATTTTCAATACTCTCAGCATTCAGCTGTAATTCAAGTGATACAAAATCAAAAACTACTGAAAAGAAAACAGCAGGCGGTGATAATTTCAATCAATACTTCCCCTTAAAAGAGGGAAATACCTGGAAGTATGTTAATGAAGGTCCAAGGGATGAAACCGAGCTATATGTAGTAAAGGCAAGTGATGTTAAAAAAGTTGAAGGCGGCTTACAGATGAAGCTAAGCACTTTCCCCTATTTTACAAAAGATAATGAGAACAGGTCAATAACAGTAAAAACCAACGGTTCCATAGAAATAAATAATTATATGGGAAATACCGGTATAATAATTCCCGCGCAGGAAGATTTTAAAACCGGTTATAAATGGAGTTTTGGTATTTTTACGGGATATA
>CAZOAP010000442.1:0-1862 GCA_964577645.1 uncultured Ignavibacteriales bacterium | reverse complement strand
TTCAATTTCTTCTCCTGAGCGGAAACGGTTTTCTATGGTTTTGCCGTTCTTCAGGTTCTTCATTTTTACCTGGTAAAAAGCGCGAAGGTTGCCCGGTGTTCTGTGTTCCCACTTGATGATTATGTGAAGCTCGCCGTTATACTTTATTACTAATCCGTTGCGTAAGTCTGAAGTTGAACCCATAAATTGCGGAAATTCTCCTTATTTTAATTTTATCAGTTTTGAGTGATTTTTGGTTAGTTTCAGGTGAAATCAGGGCTATTTTGACTCAAAATGAGGTAAAAACCATTGATTTCTGTAAATTGTTATATGCAAATATAGTTAACCTCACTACTAATATCAATGTTTTATATCATAGAAATTTATAGAAAAATCGATGTTTTTATCTACTTATAAAAACCGATTCACGATTATTTTACAAGTAGTTGTAATTAATTGTAATGACTGTAGGAGATACAGTTTTAATTTACTATCTTTGCTGACACATTTTTTAATTAATACAACAAATAATGAAAAAACTACTCATTGCTTCATCTTTATTCATCGCATTATTTCTCTTTAACCAGGGAAGCGCTAATTCACAGGCATTGTATTTCTTTGTAACAAATAACACTGGTGTTACACTTAATAATATCTATGTTACACCTGCAGAAACAGGTAATTGGGGCAACGATATCCTCCCGAATGATCTGTTTGAGAACAGTACTTCAGTTAGAGTAGATATCCCGGCAGATTATGGTTCGACTTGCCTTTTTGATATGAAAATTACAGATCTTGTTGGTAATTCCATTACTTTTACAGGAATGGATGCATGTAAGCTTCATACATTAATATTGAACGCTGACGGCACTTATTCAGCAGTTGAGTAATTAGCTGATTTATAATAATTTTTCATTAAAGTCTTTTTCCCGTTTACCGGGGAAAAGGCTTTTTTGTTTTACATTGAATAAATCTGCAATTTTGGGTATTTTTATATCTTTAACAGTAAAAATTTAACAGGTAGAACAGGAGTTTAACTTACAATGGCTGCAAAAGTAGCAATAAACGGATTCGGAAGAATAGGCAGACAGGTTTTAAGCGCTATGGCTGAGCGTGGTGTATTAGGTAAAGAAATTGATGTAGTTGCTGTTGTTGATGTAAGCACTGATGCTAAATACTTCGCTTACCAGATGAAATATGATTCAGTTCACGGCAGATTTGAGGGTACAATTACCACTGAAGGTGATGATGTACTTGTTGTGAACGGTGAAAAAATCAAATGTATTGCCGCAACTAAATCACCCGCCGAGCTTCCCTGGAAAGAACTTGGTGCAGAGATAGTTTTAGAATGTACTGGTTTATTTACAGATCTTGAAAAAGCTAAAGGACACCTTGAAGCAGGAGCGAAGAAAGTTATTATTTCTGCCCCGGGTAAAGGCGGAGTAAAAACACTTGTTATGGGTGTGAATGATAACGAATACGATCCAAAAGAACACAATATTATATCAAATGCATCCTGTACAACCAACTGTCTTGCACCGGTGGTTTATGTATTATTAAAAGAAGGCATAGGTATTGAAACAGGCTTAATGACAACAATTCACGCTTACACTGCAACACAAAAAACAGTTGACGGACCAAGCAAAAAAGACTGGCGCGGCGGAAGAGCTGCAGCTATTAATATCATACCATCATCAACAGGTGCTGCAAAAGCTGTTGGTGAAGTACTTCCGGTAACAAAAGGTAAATTAACAGGTATGTCATTCCGTGTACCCACAGCAGATGTTTCTGCAGTGGATCTTACATTCAGGACTGAAAAAGATACTTCAATAGAAGAAATTGATGCACTTATGAAAAAAGCTTCAGAGACCTATCTAAAAGGG
>CAZOAP010000441.1:0-1913 GCA_964577645.1 uncultured Ignavibacteriales bacterium | reverse complement strand
CAATATCCAAAATTAAATTATTAGTATCAATGGTTTTAAGGAAATCCGTGTTTAAAATGTTGAATTTAGCAGAAAATTGGGATCTTGTTAAATATCCGTATTGCTTTGGGAAAAGCCAGCTTGAAAATGAATGTAAACCATTTTTATTCAGGAACTTTAAATAACTACCGGATTCACCAAACATTTTTATAAAACGTTTATCCTTTAAGATACCCCTGAGATATGTACCCATCTGGAAATATCCGCCAAAAACTTCATCGCCTCCCTGGCCATCAAGCAAAACTTTAACTTTTTCTTTTGCTTTTGCCATAACATACCATTGCGGGTAAAGTCCGGGGCCTTCAGTCGGGATTTCCTGGTAATAACATAATTTCTCAAAAACACTTTCAAACTCATCTTCTCTGGGAACAACTTTATTTACTGAACATCCGAATTTTTTATTTACAATATCAATATAGAATGATTCATCACACTCTTTCTGCTGCCAGACGGCGGAAAATGTTTCCAGAACCCCCGTATTACTGCCGGATGCAAGTGAGACAATGCTTGATGAATCAAATCCTCCACTTAAACATGTTCCTACCGGTACATCACTTCTGAATCTTAATTTTATCGAATCTTCAAGCAATTCGACGATTCTTTCCTTTAACTGCTCTTCATTTAATTTTGTATTCTGTTTTTCAATATCATAGTACCTGTTAACTTTTATGCTGTCATCTTTGTATACAAGGTAATGTGAGGCAGGCAAAGAATATATATCTTTCAGATAAGTTTCATTTGAATTCAGCCTGTTTCCATAGATAAGGAAAAAAGGAATTTTCCCAGTATTAATTTTATTTTCATGTTTGTTATATACTGTAAGCGGTTTAATTTCTGAGGAGAATGAAAAAAAGGAATCTTTATGGGTATAATAAACAGGTTTTACCCCAAACCTATCCCGCGCTAAAAAAAGTGTATCTGTACGCATATCCCATATAGCTATTGCCCACATTCCATTGAACTTCTTAAGACAGTCAAATCCCCACTTGAGATATGCATTTATGATTACTTCAGTATCGGTTTTTGTCCTGAATGTAAAACCATAACTGATTAATTCAGTTCGCAGTTCGATATAATTATATATTTCCCCGTTATAGGTTAACCAAATCTTTCCGCTTAGGTCACACATAGGGCAATGGCCTTTTTCACTAAGATCAATAATTGATAATCTTCGATGAGCCAAGATAACTGAACTTTTGCTGCTTTCCGTGATATAAAATAAAGGGAATTTACTTTTAATAATAACAGATGAATCATTTCCGGAAAATTCTGAAATCTTTGATTCTGAACGATCAATAACAACATAACCTTCATCATCCGGTCCTCTGTGACGGAGCAGATTGTTTGCCTTATTAATCTGTTTTTTTAGATCATTATTAGCGGTTATTATTCCGTTAATTCCGCACATGCGGTTAGAATAAACCTCCGTTTAGATTTATAGTCTGACCTGTGATATAACGCGAATTTTCTGAACATAAATACTGAATGCAATCAACAATTTCCAATGGATTACCAAACTCATTCATTGGTATAGTGTCTTTTATCTGTTCCCGTATATTTTCAGGTATCTGGTATAGTAAACCTGCATCAAAATAACCCAGGGAAATAAGATTTGATGTAATATTTGATTTTATCACTTCTTTAGATACAGTTTTACTTAACCCACCAAGACCTGCCTTTGAAGCAGAATATGCTGCCGTACCTGCCACTCCTATTTGGGGAACTACTGATGATATATAAATAATCCTGCCATACTTATTTTCTTTCATAACAGGAAGCACATATTTAGTGCATAGAAATGGACCAGTTAAGTTAACAGCCAAAACTTTATTCCAGTCATCAGTTTTTAATTTCCAGCTCATTGCATTAATTGA
>CAZOAP010000440.1:0-1916 GCA_964577645.1 uncultured Ignavibacteriales bacterium | reverse complement strand
GCCAAGTCTGCTCACTTTGTCACCCTGAACTTGTTTCAGGGTCTGAAAATAAAGTAAAAAGCGAGATGCTGAAACAAGTTCCTAAAGGCATAGCAGCATGACAGAAAGAAAAAGACTTTTTCCCTTACTAAAATTTATGTTCCGTAATATCTAGTTTATCTCTTTACGGAGTAACTTGGAATCCAGAAAAATTAAACTATGAACACAAACCCGTGAATATACTCAGATCTTCGTTTACGATTATTATAATTCTCCTGTTTACATCAGGATGTAATTCTGATAAAAAACAAAAATCTATTATTGACGAGAAATCCATAGATAAAAACCCATCAGTAGAAAAAACCCCGGACCCTGATTCAGTCTATTCACTCATTATGGTAGGTGATATGATGCTTGGCACAAACTACCCATCATCTGCATCATTGCCGCCGGGTGACGGTAAAGATATTCTAAGTGAGCCAAAGGAATTCCTTGAGCTTGCTGATGTTACAATGGGAAATCTTGAAGGTACATTGCTGGATAAAGGCGGTACTCCAAAAGTATGCAGTGACCCCTCAAACTGTGTTGCTTTCAGAATGCCGGAGCATTATGCCGGATATTTAAAAGATGCAGGATTTGATTTAATGAATATTGCCAATAACCATGCAGGCGATATGGGTGATATCGGCAGGGAATCAACCCAGAAAACCCTTAAAGAGTACGGCATAAAATACGGCGGTCAGCAGACTGCACCAACAACAATTTTTGTCAAGGATGGTATCAAATTCGGCTTTACGGGTTTTGCGCCGAATAACGGGACACTTTCAATTAACGATCTTAAAAAAGCAACTAAAATTGTCAGTGATCTAAAAAAAGAGTGTGATATTGTAATTGTAGCATTCCATGGTGGAGCAGAAGGTTCAGGTTCAACCCGAGTATCACGCAAAAGGGAGTTCTACCTGGGGGAAGACCGCGGCAATGTGTATGAATTTGCTCATGCAATGGTTGATGCAGGTGCTGATGTTGTTTTTGGCCACGGTCCGCATGTTGTAAGGGGAGTTGAAATGTACAAAGATAAGATCATTGCATACTCACTTGGCAACTTCTGCACTTACGGCAAATTTGGATTAAGCGGTAACCTTGGCTTAGCGCCTATTCTTAAAATATATATCACTAAAAACGGCAATTTCTCTCATGGCAGGATATTCCCGTTCAAACAAATTAAGCGTGGTTTCCCCGTATTTGATGATGATTATTCAGTGGTCAGATTAATGAAAGATGTCACCGAAAAAGACTTCCCGGAAACGGATATCACGATCGATGTAGATGGCAAGATTTCTAAAAAATAACACAATATCCAGCAAATGTATTTTTTAAAAATTATATGTAAATAACTTTAGTTTACCAATTACCTCTTTGTCCATCAAGAGTGACACTTTCAACTGCAAAAACGGAAATATTTTCAATTTTAGGATCTTTAATATCAGTATCTAAATAATCAGTTACTTCTAAATCTAAGGATACACCGGGAATACTATTACTTAATATCGTATCTTCTTGTTCATCATAATAAAAACCATACTCAGAATTACAAACATTATTATAAGTATCACCAATTTGAAATCTATTCAATAATTTTCCTTTGTAACCGTTATTTGCTGTAATTCTAAATATTTTATTGTTAATATTATCAATTGCAATAACAATTATTCCATCAAAAATTGAGTAAAGTAATACTCTTTTATTATATGTATTTGCGTAACTAGCATTGAAATCAATTCTATTTTGCTTCAGAATATTTATCAGATTTTTAAGATTATCTCTTAAAGTAATATTCCCCAAAGAATTGTCCGGTAAAATATCAGCACTTATATTTATCTCCATATTTCAAATTTTTAATAATGTTCAAATATAATAATAAATTAGTGTAAAATTGT
>CAZOAP010000439.1:0-1927 GCA_964577645.1 uncultured Ignavibacteriales bacterium | reverse complement strand
AAATTATTTTCCAGAGAGAATATTAAATATACTTCCCAGGTCAGGTGATTGTTCCTGCTGGTTTGTACTGCCTGTGCCGCCAAGCAATCCGGCAAGATCGAACTGGTTTGATTTACCGCCTGTTAAAGAGCCGAAAATTGAATTGATATCAAAACCATTATCATTGGGGTCATTAGTGCGGTTAACAAGCTTGCCGATTACAACCGGAACGAGGGCTGCTGCAATTTGTTTTGCCACAGGATTTGAAACACCAAGCTTATCCATCAGGCTGTTTGTAACATTGGCAGTTAAATTACCTACCAACGGGTTACCCTGAACACCGGACTGCCCGCCCAGCAAACTTAAAACATCAGCACCGTTGCCGCCGGATATCTGGCTTTTTAAGCTATTAATAATGGTGCCTGTTGTGGTTTCAATTGCTGCGGAATTCTGCTCATTTGGTATTTCAGGATTGTTAATTATCTGGTCACCGGATTCATTTGTTACAAGCTTCAGAAGTTCATCGAACATTTTATTTTCTCCATTAAAAAAGAGAGGCAGCACCTCTCTTTTTATCATTTATTTATACAAATATAAGTTATTTTTTCAATAGTTTAAATGCATGGCCCCACTGTCCTTCTTTAAAACCGCGAGCGCACCAAATGATACATAATCCTTCAAGTGCATTTGATGCTTCTATCCCGCCTGAATCAACTACATCAAAACCGAACGTTTCAAGAATACCCGTAACGGTTTTCTTTGCATCATCACTGTTGCCGCATATGAACATGGAAGGCTGGCCGTCATCAAAATTGGGCTTATACATAAACGCATTGCCTACACTGTTAAATGCTTTTACAACGTGTGAGGAAGGAAGCATATTCTGAACATGCTCACCGGCAGAGCCTTCATCAACTTTTACGTATTTCAAAACTCCGTTCACAGGCGGCTCTTCTGCAATTGGATTGGTGGTATCTATAATAATTTTTCCTTCAAGGTTAGCCTTGCCTGCAAGATTTATCACATCATCAATTGCGCGGTAAAGGGGACATAGTACAACTATCTCACCGAACTTTGCTGTATCTTCAAAAGTACCGGCAGTAATACCTTTACCTGTTTTTGTGAGCCATCCCGTAATTTTTTCCGCTTTGGGGTCACGGGTACCAAGCATAACCTCATTGCCTTCAGAGGCAAAACCAACAGCAAGTGCTTTACCAACAGCACCTGAACCTAATATTCCGATTTTCATTTTATTACTAATATTTAATTAAAATTTATTTTTCACTTTTTTCATAGAACACCTGAATTTCAGAAATGGCACCATCTTTAAAGGTAAGCCACTCAACAATAGGCTTATATGAGCCTTCAGGCATGGGGAAGTCATACTTAACGCAAACATTATCAGCGCCTGCAAGGAATATTTTGTTATGGAAAAGAGTACCGCTGTACTGCCAGCACTGGTCAAGGAATTCTTTTGCAGATGTGAAATTTCCGTCAGGAGAGAAAAATTTCAGCTCAGGCGCTATATTTAAAAGCTCTTTATCTGAATTTTCCCAGCCTTCGTAATATTTTTTTGCTGTTTCTAAATTATCCATTTTATTTAATATTATTTGTTTGCTGTTGCGATAAATTCAGAGAGCGGGATCGTGAACCTGCCTTCACCGAACTCTTTAACAAGCTCTTCGCGCAGCATTTTCTGAAAAACAGGCAGTATTGCCGGGTCACGCTCCATTATCTGCAGGTATATCGGGTTACCTTCTGTGAATGCTGTAACGGCATTATCTGGTGAATCAGAATATCCTTCAATTTTTTTGTTCTCAACTTTGATATTTTTAAAGCCTGCATTCTTTAACAGTGATTCCATTTCAGCGGGATCGTACATAGAAAATGGTATTTTATAGAACGGCGGCGGGTCATTTTCAAAGACCTTAGTAACAACATCATCAGG
>CAZOAP010000438.1:0-1941 GCA_964577645.1 uncultured Ignavibacteriales bacterium | reverse complement strand
TTACTTAAGATAATACATAATGTTAGTAAATAAAAAACAAAAAGGGACAGATTTTATACATACGGTAAATAAGACGGGTCAAAGACCCGTCTCTACAAAAAAATGTGTTTATTATTTTACCAGGATCATTTTCTTTACGGCAGAAAAATCGCCGGAAGTGAGCTTGCAGAAATAAATTCCGCTGGGATAGTTTGATGCGTTCCAGTCAACAGAATATGTGCCGGGTGAGAGCTGTTGGTTGACCAGAGTTGAAATCTCTTCGCCTAATGTATTGTACACAGACAGGAATGTCTGTGCTACTGATGAAGAAGCAGGAATTGAAAATTTGATAGTTGTTGTTGGGTTGAACGGGTTGGGGTAGTTTTGATACAAATTAAATTCTTGGGGTACTTCTGTACTTATTTGTTCAATACCTATTATCCACACCGGGTCACCACCGGTAGTTGTATGAACACCTGAATTATTTGCATAAGCCCAGCCAATATTATTATTTAAGAACTGAATATGATTGTAAAGTACAATATGAATTGTTGTATCCGGTATTTGAAATAACCAGTTATTACCACCATTAGTTGTTCTATAGAGTAAACCTCTGAATTGTCCTGCTCCGAAAAAAGCAGTTGCACCTACAGCCCATATAGTATCCCGGTTTATACCTGATAATTTTGTTACACCTGGATTAATTAAAATTCCACCTGAAGGCAGTTCCTGTATGAGCCAGCTCAAACCTCCGTCAGTAGTTTTTTTCATTAGACCGCTGCACTTCCAGCCCGTTAAGCTGTCTGCAAAATACATGTCTGTAAAATAATCACCGGCTAACAGAGTCCAGTTCACACCGCTGTTTGTTGTTTTATATAGTCTGCCGCCAACACCTGCCTGGCTTACAAATCCTATATCACGGTTGTACATATATATATGGTCGGGGTTGTTAGTACCAACATTAAACTGGCGGGTCCAGTTGGTGCCGCCATTTGATGTGAAGTACACACCGCCTGATAAGGATTCTTTATCAACAAGCCAGATAGTATCCTGATTTAATGTAAACATATCGTATGCAGATACATCAAATGGTGCATTTATGTTAAACCAGCTTAAACCCATATCTGTAGTTTTTTTCATCTTAAATGAACCACCTATATAAATATATCCACTAACGAATCCAGTATTCTGGTTTACAAATTGAATGTTATTATAAATTACCCCGCTATCTGAATGAGTATAAAACCAATTATCACCTCGATTTGTAGTTCTAAGAATGATAGATGTATCCGCAAGAGAAAGTCTGTTCGTAATAGCATACCCATTCAAACTATCAGTAAATGTAATATCAGTTATCTGTCTCCCGCCTATATTCGGCATAAACTGCTGGTACCAGTTGCCTGCCGGGTTTAACGGCACAGCAAAGCCCAGCAATAATATTGTTGTAAAAATCAGTGTAAAAGTTATTTTTAGCAGGTTTTTCAAATGGTGTGGAATTTGATTTATATAAGATAATGCTAATTGATACGTATTACAATTAATAAACAGCTGTTTAATCAAAAAATAAAATTATTAAGCTATTTAATCAGCCGGTCAAACTCTGCTTCATCTATTACCTTTACGCCAAGTGATTCAGCTTTCTTCAGCTTGCTGCCTGCTTCGGCTCCCGCCAGCACATAGCTTGTTTTTTTGCTGACAGATGATGCCGCCTTGCCGCCCATTGATTCGATAAGCTCCTCAATTTCTTCACGCTTGTATTTTTCCAGTGTACCTGTAACAACGAAGGTTAAGCCTTCAAGCTTGTTGGATCGTGTTGAGGCTGTCTGCTCTATTTCAAACTGCAAGCCAGCTTTGCGGAGCCTATCCACCATCTGCAGATTGCTTTTTGTGCGGAAGAAATCATATACACTCTCAGCAATCCTTGGGCCAATTTCATGGATACTTTCGATATCATCCTTAGAG
>CAZOAP010000437.1:0-1947 GCA_964577645.1 uncultured Ignavibacteriales bacterium | reverse complement strand
GCTTTCCGTCTTCATACCTGTCTGACATCACAAAAATTTTCAGATTTATGGTATCAAGATACTTAAGTATTGTACCCGAACATCCAACTTCAAAATCATCCGGGTGTGCTCCAAATACCACTACATTTTTCTTTTTCCCATTTCTTTTTCTGGATGAAATTATACTGTCTATCATATTTTAGAAATTGTATGTTTTGGTTTTTTTACCAGGAATAGCCTTCTTAAAAATAAAAATAAAACGGCATTAATATAAAGAACAAGCATAAAAAAATACATGAAAGTTTTTAAAACAAAATAATAAAAACCATTTTTTACTATCGGGAAATTATTTGAAAATAAGTATAAATAAAAATTGAATTTGGAATAAAATATGAGTATAAACTCCTTTAAGAATCTGTTCTTCCACTCCGGTTTGCTGAAAATAACATTTTCATAATACTTAAAATAATCTTTTCCTACAAGGCTTCGTTTTGTTAATAAAATGCTGTCCTGTTCTATTTCATCTTCTCTGCTGAATGATTCCTTGTTTGATATTTCAACTGCGTTCAGATAATCTTTAAAACTATGTTCTTTAAAACGGAAGCCAAATGTAGGATCAACTACATACCACTTTCCGTGCTTGCTTGAATATATTTCACATACAACATGCAGAGGATAACCGATCTTATCATTGAGACCAACCTGGTTCACATCGCCTCCCTGGAGATTTATCATCCTTGCAGGTACATTATAATTTTTGCATATACTCAGAAATATATCACAATTCCTTCCGCATTCCGCAATTCCTAAATTATCAATATTTGAGTTAAAATATGTCAAAGCTTGATTTATCAAAGTATCATTATCATGTAATAATTCTTTGCTTACCAGCTTGGAAGGGTCTATCCGGAATTTTAAGGGGTCATCTGAAAATCTGTTCAGTGTGCTTATAATTACTGAGCTGTAAAATATTTGATTATAATAAATTTCTTTTTCCGGTGATTTTGCCACTACGATATAAATAGAATCTAATACTTCTGAATCCTCAAAACTGATAAATAATTTATTTATTTTATTAAAAGATGTATCCGGATAACTTATCTGCAGTGTATCGTAATATTCAAAACCCGTTTGTTTGTTTTCCAGTCTGAACTTTTTATTTCCTTCAATTCCGATCTTATCTTTAGATATGAATTTAAGGTTAATCCTTTTTGAATTATCATATTCCACAGGAACTGAATAAACATCCTGTAAATTTACAATGGGTATCGTAGTACTGCTGCCCCATGCAAGATCAAACATCTTACTGCAAATAATTGTCAAAACGATCATAACCACAGTTAAGATCAGGATCCTTCTGAACGAATATGATTTAAGTATGAATTTTATCAATTCTTCGGATAAATAAACAGTAACTTAGCGCTAAATACTTTAATTTAATATATATTTAATCGGTTACGTGTATTTTTGTTCTTTAAATAATTTCAGAAAATATTTCAAACTCAACAATCTCCATATTTCCCAGCTATAATCCTTGTTTCCCTCATAATGATTCTTCAGATTTATCTCTAATTGTTCTTTATCGATATAATCATTTAGCGCATCTCCCCCTGATAACAGATTATCATCTATAAAATTTTTCAAAGAGCCTTTTGTCCATGCTGAAAACGGAACAGGAAATCCAAGCTTGTCCTTTCTGTTTACAATTTCTTCCGGTAAATAGGGTTTTAATGCTTTTCTGTATAACGGCCTTGATACTCCTCTGTGAGATAAATATAATGACTTTAGATTGATTCCCAATTCAACAAGCCTGTAATCCAGGAAAGGAACCCGGCTTTCAATAGAGTGCGCCATTGATGAACGATCCTCATAATGCAGCAACGTTGGAATAGTCATATTCATGATAAAATGATATGATAAGTTACCAAGGTAATTTCCGAACTTTGCAGGGGGTTCAATATCCAAAAT
>CAZOAP010000436.1:0-1955 GCA_964577645.1 uncultured Ignavibacteriales bacterium | reverse complement strand
AATTTGCCCTCCGATACCAGTCTTTTTATTGTAAAAGCAAAAAGGAATTTTCATCAATTTTCTTTGAAAATTCCATTAAGTCACTCATTTTGCGTGAATACTTCTCGCATCTCTTTACAACTACAACCTTTTGTGATGCAAAAAGCGATGCAAAACTGCCCGTAATATCCTGTAATTCCTGTAAAGGTGTTTCATCAGCATATTTAAGGAAGAAGTTATCTTTATTGGTTTTTGAACCAAATAACTTCTCCCTTAAAATTTCTCCCGCTTTGGAAATAAAGTAATTATCTACAGCGGAAATATAGTATGCATTCCGGACCCTGCCTGAAGAAATTTCATTCTGGAAATCACGGAAAGTGCGCATAAATGCTTATTTAAATGATACTTTATTTATTGTTACTTTTTCTATCGGATTATCAGCTGCATCTTTTTTAACATCCTGAATTTTCAGTGCAACATCAAGTCCTTTTACAACTTTACCAAATACAGTGTACTGGCCGTCAAGATGTGAAGCTTCGCCTGTAACTATATAGAACTGGCTTCCGCTTGATTCTTTCTTAGGATTAACTGCATCGCCTAAACGTGCTGCTGCAAGTGAGCCTTTTTCATGCTTGGCTTTAATTTCAGCAGGAATTGTGTAGCCGGGTCCGCCCTGTCCGTCATTTGAACGATCACCATCTTTTGAATTCGGGTCGCCGCCCTGAATCATGAAATTAGGAATAACCCTGTGGAATGTCAAACCTTCATAAAAGCCTGATTTAACCAGTTTTTTAAAATTAGCAACATGTAACGGAGCGTCTTTTTCAAAAAGCTCAATTTCCATATCACCCATGCTTGTTTTCATGATAACAGTATTGGATTCTTTTGAATCCTTCTTATCCTTTGATGTTGTTGTATCTGTTTTTGTGGTCATGCTGTCTGTCTTCTTCTCTGTGTTTTGAGTTTGCGTAGTTTGAGTCTGTGTTTGAGTTGTGTTATCCTGTTTCTTAACTTCAGTATTTTCATACTTACTGTCTCCGCAAACAAACGCGAAGAAACTTAAGATAAAAGCAGGTAATAACATTAATTTTAATGCAGTTAACTTCATTTTAATAAATTCCTTTCTAGTTATGTATTATATTCATATACAGTAAAATAATAATAAGAATTCCAAATACTATCCTGTAAACAACAAACAGCATCATGGAATGCTTTTTGATATAAGAGAGCAAAAACCAAATTGACCAGTAACCAACTACCCCTGAAACCACTGTAGCTATAACAAGGCTTAAAATTGCACTTTCACCGCTTAAAAGAGTGGCTCGCTGTGAAAACAGCTCAAAAATTCCGCTTAAAAGGACTGCAGGAATACTAAGTAGAAACGAAAACCTTGCTGCATCTTCACGAGTCATATTCCTGAAAAATGCACCGGATATTGTAGACCCGCTTCTGGATGCTCCCGGAATCAGCGCTAATGCCTGGAAGAAACCTATTATTATACCATCTTTTGTAGTCATGGTTTCCAGGCTTACCTTTTTCTTAGTGTATCTATCTGCAACATAAAGCACTATTGAAAAAAATATCAAACTGCCTGCCATTACATACATACTTCTAAACTGATTGCGTATCAGATTTTTGAGAAGGAAGCCGAATATCACAATTGGTATAGTGCCCAGAATGATCATGATCAGCAGCCGGGTATCCTTGCTCTTATAATCCTTTGTTTTTATGCTAAGGAACATAGCTTTTGTCATATTCATAAGATCATTCCTGAAGTATAAAATGATAGCTATCATAGTACCTACCTGGATTACAGCGGTATATGATGCGCCTATATCACCCCACCCGAAAAATGACGGGATAATCCTTAAATGAGCTGTACTGCTAACAGGCAGAAATTCAGTTAATCCCTGAACAACACCCAGTAAAATTGCTTTTAAAATTTCCTGCATTAATTTATATTAAATAAAATTCCT
>CAZOAP010000435.1:0-1973 GCA_964577645.1 uncultured Ignavibacteriales bacterium | reverse complement strand
TTAAATAAAATTCCTAATCTCGCACCAACACCGTACCCTTTTAAGCTTGCTTCAGCAGATGAGTTTGGTGCTTTAAGCACCTCACCATTCTCATCCTTTAACTTTCCGTACAGGTTCAAAAATGCAAACCCGTTCATGTAAACAAAAAAGTTGTCTGAAAACTTCGGTAGAAAGGTAAAGCTTACCCTTACTGATGGTCCCGAAGAAGTGTATTTTAGCGTGGTGGAATTATTAATTTTATTATCAAGCTGCTGGAAGTGATAACCTACAGCTCCTCCGA
The DNA here is from genome assembly GCA_964577645.1 of uncultured Ignavibacteriales bacterium. Taxonomy (GTDB): domain Bacteria; phylum Bacteroidota; class Ignavibacteria; order Tepidaquicellales; family OLB5; genus OLB5. The sequence continues at coordinate 1,693 of CAZOAP010000435.1, read as the reverse complement.
ATTTAAAGCTGAACTTAGGCTTCCTGAAATTTACATTCATGAAAACATAAGGCTGGTGATTTGTAATGGTATAATCAAAAACAGCCGGTGAGTAAACATAGCTTAATCCGCGGATATAATATGAATAATCAATACCTGCTGATATATTCTGCGTTATATCCTGCTCTATACCGCCAAGGAACTCAACCCCGGCATTGAAAGACTTAATACTATCTGATGTGCTGTATGGAATACTGGCTACAAGATAATCATTGAAATCTGTTGTTATACCATAGTTAATACCCATACCGGTATAAAATGAAAGATGCTTTTTAACCTTTAAAGGTGTTTGTGAAAAAACAGCAGTACTTATTACAAAAAATACTGCTGTTAATATTAAAATATATTTTTTCAATAATTAAATATCCAGGTTTTTAACATATTTAGCATTTTTTTCTATGAATGCCCTGCGCGGCTCAACTTCTTCACCCATAAGTGTCTCAAATACCTTATCAGCGGCAACAGCGCTATCAATGGAAACCTGCAATATAGTGCGTGTTTCGGGATTCATTGTTGTTGACCAAAGCTGTTCAGGGTTCATTTCACCAAGACCTTTAAACCTTGATATAGCAAATCCTTTTCCCTTGGTTACAACTTCACCTGATTCTGTAACTTCAGTTTCAGATGGTGTTGTTTCTTTGGCAGCTTTCAGGTTAACTTTAAATCTTTTCAATATCTGGTCCTTTTCATTTTCATCGTATGCATAATGCTCTTCCTTTGCGATCTTAATCTTATACAAAGGCGGCTGGGCAATATATAGCCTGCCTGTTTCAATAATCTCCTTCATATGCCTGTAGAAAAATGTGAGCAAAAGTGTACGGATATGAGAACCGTCTACGTCGGCGTCGCACATGAGGATCACCTTTCCGTAACGAAGCTTGCTTTCATCAAATTCATCTGAGTTTCCTATACCTGCACCAAGTGCTGTGATAATTGATTTTATTTCATCATTCTCAAGCACCTTGTTCATACGTGCTTTTTCCACGTTCAATATCTTTCCCTTTAAGGGAAGTATGGCCTGGAAGCGTCTATCTCTGCCCTGTTTTGCTGAACCACCCGCGGAATCTCCCTCAACCAGGTAAATTTCGCAATGGTCAGGATCACTTATCGAGCAATCTGCAAGTTTTCCGGGTAGCCCTGAAAACTCAAGTGCATTCTTGCGCCTGATAAGCTCTCTTGCTTTTCTTGCAGCTTCTCTTGCTTCTGCCGCCCTGAGACATTTTTCAATTATCTTCTTTGCAACAGAGGGGTTTTCTTCAAGATACTGCTGAAGCTGCTCACCCACTATCATTTCGACTATGCTCTTTACTTCACTGTTGCCAAGCTTTGTCTTTGTCTGGCCTTCAAACTGCGGCTCAGGTACCTTTGTACTTATTACACATGATAAGCCTTCACGGAAATCATCACCTGTAAGCTGAATTTTGTCATTCTTTATGATATTCGCCTTGGCACCGTAGTTATTCAGTGTCCTGGTAAGCGCTGTTTTAAAACCAACTAAATGCGTACCGCCTTCATGAGTATTAATATCGTTAACATAGGTAAATATGTTATCGTTGTATGAATCATTATACTGGAATGCAACTTCAACCTGTGTATTATATTTTTCACCCTTTGTGAAGATAGATTCCTTAATAAAAGATTTTCTTGATAGATC
>CAZOAP010000434.1:0-1973 GCA_964577645.1 uncultured Ignavibacteriales bacterium | reverse complement strand
AAGAAATTATTAAGAGAATCAAAATAATTACCAAGGATAAGGTAGGTAATTGCCAGGTTAAATCTGGCAATAACGGAATTTTCATGGTCATTTTCATTAATCGATTCCTTAAGAACTTCTTTTAATATCTTAAGGGCATTTAATGGTTTAGTCTGCCTTATCTCTTCTGCTTGTGTTATTCTGGTAGTAAGTGTATTCATGTGTTTAAAATTCAGTCCTGTAATTTATATTAATAAAATCCGGTTAATCTTAACAGCGAAATTTTTTGAAGATAATGGTGTAAGAATTACTATTATTAAAATCTACTGCAATTTACAGATATTTTGAATCATTTATATAACGTAAATAAGTTATATATAACAGGCTGTTATTTGGGTAGTTAAGATTCGTTTTGTAATGTTAATGTAAATTTTGCACCTTCGCCTTCTTTACTTTCAAGCTTCAGTTTTGTGCCAATTAACTCACAAAGTTTTTTAACTATTGAAAGTCCAAGACCTGTTGAGTGTTCATTGCCGGTAGGCTTAGCGCTTAGGCGGGCAAACTTATTGAACATTTTCTTTTTATCATCTTCACTGAAACCCGGACCTTCATCTATCACTTCAAGCTTTACAGAGTTATCTTCTTCAAAAGCCTTCAGTGTAATGCTTTTATATTCATCTGAGAATTTTATGGAATTGGATACAAGGTTCTGTAGAATTTCATAAAGAATATCTTTATCAGTTTTTAAAAGAAGCTTGTTATCTGTACTTTGAAGGCGTAGATCTATTTTTTTTCTCTCCGCAGATTCTTTGAAATTTGCGATTAGTTCGCTGCATACAGCATTAACATCAAACTCTGAGATCTTTATTTTCATCTCGCCCTGGTCAATTGCATTATGATCAAGCAGCTTTTTAATTATACTGAACATGCGGTCAGTCTGGCTGATGATGTTTGTTGTATATTCATCCTGAACGTTCTTAGGCAGCTCTGTACTTCTTTTTATAACCCTGGCTGTAGAAAGTATGTTCTGCAGCGGGTTCTTCAGGTCATGGACGGCAATTGCCATGAATTCATTTTTTTCATCATTCAGCTCTTTCAGCTTAACATTCAGCTTTTTAACGTCTTCAAGTGCCTGGCCAAGCTCAATATTTTTCAGCCTCTGTATCTCGGCTTCCTTCTGTGCCTGCTCTATTTCAAGCTGTGTAGAAATATTCTTTGCTCTTAGTTCGGATTCTTCTTTTAAGAGCTCCATTTCCTTCTGATAGGCTATTTTAAGGTGGAATAAAGCTTTATCAGCATCATTTATTTTTTCATATGCGTTGGATAGTGATCTGTGTAGCTCATGGATCGATCTTTTCATGCCAAGCTCAGTGGCTATATCAAGGGCTCTTTCAAGATTATCTTTTGCCTCATCAATGTTATTTTCAGCCAGCTTTAGCTGGCCGACTGTGCCGTATATTTTTACCAGCCCCCGTTTATCATCAAGCTCAAGCTTCAGCTTTTTGCTTTCCTCAAATAAACTGTATGCTACAACGATATTATTCAGCTGAATATTTGTTTCAGCAATATGATCCAGTGCAATAGACGCCCTTCTTTTATCATTATTTTTTAATGCTAAACTGTGAGCATCATTCAGGAACTTTAACGATTCATCAAAATTACCAAGCAGGGTATGTGTTAAGCCGATATTTATATTTGTTACCAGCAATGATTCGCCGTCATTTTCTTCTTCAGCAATATCAAGGGCATGTGAGTAGAATTTAAGTGCGTTTTTGTAATCTTTTATGTTCGTATATATTAATCCTATGTTTGAAAGGACTATAGCGATTTTTTTATTCTCTTTTTCCTCTTCATATATCTTTAAAGCTTTAAAATATGCTTTAAGCGCATTGGAGTAGTTACTGAGATTATCGTTTATTATACCTACACAATTAAGGGCATCTCCCATAATTTTCTTATCAATGAATGAAAGCCCCGGATGTAAAAGTCCGGGG
>CAZOAP010000433.1:1553-1981 GCA_964577645.1 uncultured Ignavibacteriales bacterium | reverse complement strand
AGATGTAATCTTTTTTCTTTATTTCATCATGATCCCTGGAAATATTCAGAACGTATTCAAACTTCTTTGGAGGCGGCTTAACTTTTTTTGTTCTCAACTATTGTAAATGCTCCTTAATTTTATCAAATTCAACTTCAACCTGTGAGCTGTCACTCATGTTTTTCAATTGTCCCCTGCCTTTAGCCAGCTCATCATCACCAATTATATAAACATATCTAACCCCAAGCTTGTTTGCATCGCGCATCTGGGCTTTAAAGCTGCGGGCAAGCAGATCAGTTTCACATGCAATTCCCTGGTTTCGCAGGCTTACGATCTGACTGTATGCTATTTGTTTAGCTTCATCGTTCAATGCAATAAAATATATAAGTGGTTTTGCAGGCTCACCGAATGTAAAATTATTCTTTTCAGCTACAATTAAGATACGTTCA
>CAZOAP010000433.1:0-1543 GCA_964577645.1 uncultured Ignavibacteriales bacterium | reverse complement strand
CATGGTTTTCCGCCTAATTGCTCAATCAGCACGTCGTATCTTCCTCCCCCGCCAATTGCATCCTGCGAGCCCAGATCCTGCGAAACGAACTCGAACGTTGTATCTGTGTAGTAATCAAGTCCCCTTACAAGCCTGAAATCCACTTCATGCTCAACACCAAGCTTGGTGAGTTCATTTATAACATTATCAAACCTGGATTTTGATTCACTCCCGAGGTTGTCAAGAATTTTTGGAGCGTTATCGGTAATGGCTTTATCACCCGGATTTTTGGAATCGAGTATCCTTAAAGCATTTGTTTCATACCTGCGTTTACTATCTTCGGAAAGCTCATTAAGATTTGCAGACAGATATTTCTTCAATACTTTTACATAATTCTTTCTTTCATCAGATTTGCCTATGGAATTTATTTTTACCTTAAAGTTATTTATTCCGCACCTGTTATAAACGGTTTTGGCAAGCATAATTAACTCAACATCGGTCATGTAGTTATCACTGCCAAGAATTTCACCGCCGAATTGAGTATGCTCACGGAACCTGCCTGCCTGCGGGCGCTCATACCTGAACATGTTTGTAATGTAATACAGCTTATGCAGGGGTGAATCAGCCGGCAGATTATTTTCAAGAAATGCGCGCATAACGGGGGCTGTACCTTCGGGTCGCAGGGTAATTGAATCGCCGCTTTTATCATCAAAGGTATACATTTCTTTGCCAACGATATCCGTTTCGCTGCCCACTCCCCTTTTAAAAAGCTCAGTGTGTTCAAAAGTCGGTGTTCTTATCTCTGTGAAATTGTATAACCCGGTGACTTCCCTGATGACATTTTCAACAAAATGCCATTTATAGATGTCTTTCGGGAGTATATCTTTAGTACCTTTTGGTCTTTTAAAATTCATTACATAGGTTAAATTATCACGCAATATAATTTTCTAAATCGGCAAAATCTATGAAAATACGCATTAAATAAATGAATTTTCTAAAAACTTAAAAAATGCTATATTAATAATAATATGACAAAACAAATAAAAATAGTGGTAGAAAAACATGAAGATGGATATGTTGCATATCCTATTGGTATAGATGGTGTGATAATTGGTCAGGGTGATACTTACGATGAGGCATTGGCAGATGTTAAATCAGCTATCAGGTTTCATGTTGAATCATTTGGCTCATCTTCAATTTCTGATGATAATGATGTAATTGAAGCATATTTAACTGAAACCGGCATCGAAATATAATGCCTAAATTTCCAGTTGATGCACCAAAGCGAAAAGTTATTCGTACTCTGGAGAAATTAGGTTTCATTATCATCAGAGAGAAAGAACATATTTCTATGATACGTTCCAATGCAGATGGTTCAAAAACACCTCTAACTTTACCAAATCATAATATCATTAAAGGATCAACTTTAAGGGCTATATGTACGCAATCAGGTATAGCCCGTGAAGATTTTATTAATATTTATAACGAAATATAGTAATATGATAAAAGCTGTAGTTTTTGATCTTGATAATACTTTAATAGATTTCATGCGTATGAAAAATAC
>CAZOAP010000432.1:0-1983 GCA_964577645.1 uncultured Ignavibacteriales bacterium | reverse complement strand
TGTTTTTTTAAAAGACCCTTAAACTTAAAATCAAGTCAGGCATGTTCCTAAAGACGTAGGAAGGTAACGGGAGGAAAAAACATTTCCTGTTAAATGACCCGAAATAACCCATAAAAAAAGCCCGCTTAAGCGGGCTTTTAAAATATACTTAATTATTACGGAGCAATTATAGCTTGTCTTAAATATTGATCTACACCGGCACTACTATATAAAGGAGTACCTGTATTTGGCAGTTTAATAGGTCTTAATTTTGTTCTAACTAAGCCGGAAGGATTAGATGATGGATCTGCATCTCCAATATAATAATCTACATAAACAGTACCTAAAGGAAATCCAGATAATAATAAATCTGCAGTAATTTCGACCCTATAACAATTAACAGCAATGTTACCCCATGCGGTTGTATGGAATGTCGTATCTGCAGCTATTTTTCCTTTTATATTTGCTGTTAAAGTAAGTGAACCTAATGTGATAGGGACATTATCTCTAATCGTATATTGTGTGCCCTGTGCAACATTGAAATCAGCAACTAAATCCCAAGAGGCTGGTATCGTCGGTGAAATTAATTGTAACACCCCATACTGATAGAACTTTCCACCATCGTATCTTACATAAAATGTATCTGTTGATAAATTAAAGGGTAGTATCGAATCTTTTGTTACACTCTCTATTTGAAATGCATTTGGTTGTGAGAAGTATGTACCTTGCGCCAAATATGTATGTTTCGTAACAATTCTTGTTTTTCTAACAGTTCCACTTGTATCCAGACTATCAACATTGAAAGTATAAACATTCCCAACTTTCATATTAATTGTGGGTGCAGTTCCTCCTGTACCTGTCGGAGTAGTTGTACTATCATCTCCGCAACCCCACAAATAAGCAACTGCTATGATTAGCAAAAATGCTGAAAAGAATTTTAGATTTTTCATATTATTAGATTTTATTTTATATATATTCATTTATTTACAGAATTATCTTGCTTGAAAAAGCGACTGAGAATCTCTTATCTTCAATCAACTGATTGATGCCATAAGTTCCAACATCAATTGTAACATTCTTAAGTTTTAAACCAAGCCCCAGTGAAATATAATACGCACCGGGTCCCCCTGCTGAAAAACCTGTTCTTACAGGCAGATAGGGAAGAGGACAGTATTCAGCCCCAAAACAGTATATTACATCCTTTGTATTGCCGGGCAGGTCATTGATACCCTTTACCCAGTTAAACTCTATCATAAATTTTTCATTCGGTTTAAACATTATACCTGCCCTGTATTTTGTAGGCATTTCTGTGGTAAAATGCGTGGTGGAGTCCTGCGTAGCATACCCGCCGAGATCGTTAACCATCTGATTATAGGTGGGGTCACTGCCAGTGATGAAAAAATTATAATATGCAAACGAATTTGTATCATTATTTATTACAGTATTATAATTCCATGTAATTCTGCCAAGATCAGTTACACTCGCTGCAATTTTCCAGTCATGGCCTATCTGCATGTTAAAGCCGAAATCTACACTGTAACCTATGCCTGCAGGTTTTGGGAATAAATTGAACTGTGTTTCTGCACCGTCTTTGTAATCACGGAAATAATCGGTTAGTGCTGATTGTGTGTGGAAATCCTGTGTGCCTTTGATGCTATCAACATGGTTAACACCGTTAATGCTCTGCACACCCCATGTACCAATGCTCAGTTTGGAATCATAAGTTGTAACATTACCGAACCCGTGGACTAAGCCGCCGGAAATGCCAATGGAAAGACTCCTTACGCCGCTTGATTTTTTGAATATGAACTGTTTTGCGTAGCCTACATTATATTTCCTTATCCACCATGCAATAGCTTCTGATTGCGCAAGGTGTACATCCGTCAGATTATAGCTGCCATTGGAGTTGATGTTGAAGCCGAATGTTAACGGAAGATATTCATCCCTGCTGTTAACTTCCGTGTTTAAACCGACCCTGTCAGAAATTGAAACATTGATTGCTCC
>CAZOAP010000431.1:0-1988 GCA_964577645.1 uncultured Ignavibacteriales bacterium | reverse complement strand
GAAAACGGATTCCGTTCTGTATACTCATCGCTTAGTGAAACAAATGTGACCATTGGTGATAATATTAAGCTGAACCAGGTAATTGGAAAAACCGGTGAAACACTTGAAGGACAAACCATGCATTTTGAATTATGGCAGAATGCAACACCGCTTAATCCCAGGGAGTGGCTGAGATTTTAATCGTGTTAGTTACATTAACAATTTTAGATTGTATGAATATTACTTAAGACTTCAAAAGTCTTTTTTTATTTGATAAATAAATCAGACTTTTGAAGTCTTATAATTTTTTAAAATTCTAATTATGTAAACTTTTTTTATACAGCATAACCTCAAAAACTGTTACCCTTCCCCACTGAATTCCTAAATTGATTTTAGTTTAATTTCTTGTTATTTTTGTAAATTTACTGAAAAATTTGGCAAAAAATGGCGGAAAATAAGGGCATTTTTGATAAAAAAGATGCTGAAAAGCCGTCTGAATTTAAAAAAGTTGCCAATTCTTACCGTTCAGGGTGGCAATATGCCGAAGTTGGGTTCCAATACGGCGCTTCAATTGTTCTTTGTACTTTAGGAGGCTATTGGCTTGATAAATGGCTGGATACCGGTAATATTTTCTTAATTGTAGGGGTATTATTCGGTGCTGTAGCCGGATTTATTAACTTATTAAAATCAGTAAATTACAAAAATAAACAATCCGGTAAAGATGGAAAGTAATATACAAAAAAAACCGGGATTTTTTAAATATATTGTTTATTCAAGCTTAATTGTAATTATACTTGGTGCTTACCCGGTTTGGAAGTATTTTAACGTAGTCCAGATAAACTCATTTATCTTTGGATACATAATAAGCCTTATGAATGCCATAATCGGATATAAGCTTAACACCATGGCGTTCAATAAACCTACTAAAAGCTTCATGATGCTGGTATTTGGCGGAATGGGTATAAGGCTGATACTGGTAATGCTTTTTTTGGTAATACTTATACAGTTCACATCACTTGATTCATTAAGCCTTGTCGGCTCTGTTTTTTTCTTTTATACGCTCTTTATTTCAATAGAAATTTACTTCCTGCACAAAGTACAAATGCAGGCTAAAAAACATAATCCTGATCCCGTAAAAAGGATCAATCATAATTAGATCAACACTGAAATAATATAATGACTTTACTTACTGCTTTTATACAGGAACACGCTCCGGGAGATTCAACATTGGTAGAAAAGGTCCAGGAGGGTGATAACTGGATTATGCATCACATATCAGATAAACCCGTACTTTCTATACCGCCAATTCACATCGGCGGATTTACATTAGATCTTTCAATATCTGCAAAGATACTTATGCTTATGATAGCAGCTGTACTTATGGTAATTTTATTCAGTTATGCAGCAGCATCAAACAAAAAAAGAAAACATCCCACCGGTCTTGGTAATTTCCTGGAAATGATGATGGTATTTGTACGCGATGATATTGTCAAACCATCAATGGGCCATGGTTCAGATAAGTTCATGCCGTTCTTTTTCACAATGTTCTTTTTCATACTGTTCGTGAATCTTATCAGTCTTTTCCCGGGTATGTCAACCGGAACAAGCAGTATCAGTGTTACTGCGGGCCTGGCTTTGATAACATTTTTTATGACACAGGTACACGGTATAAAACATAACGGTTTTATCGGCTACTTTAAAGGTTTGATACCGCCGGGAGTTCCGGTATTCGTATTGCCAATTATGGTAATAATTGAATTCCTAGGCCTGCTTACAAAACCATTTGCATTGGCTATTCGTCTTTTTGCTAACATGACAGCAGGTCATATTGTAATATATGCTCTTATAGGGCTTATTTTTATGCTCGGTTACGCGGTAATTCCAGTTTCAATTGGATTTTCACTTTTCATTTACGTACTTGAAATCCTGGTAGCTGTACTGCAGGCATATATTTTCACTATGCTCTCAGCACTTTTCATCGGAATGGCAATACACCAGGATCATTAATA
>CAZOAP010000430.1:0-2002 GCA_964577645.1 uncultured Ignavibacteriales bacterium | reverse complement strand
GAGCATAAAAGAAAATCTGGATGATTATTATTCAAGCGGTGATGTTTGCAATGATTATACGTACAACGTTTTTTTTGAAAACATATTCATTTCATACACGATAACCGGTGAGCAGTATAAGGCAATTGAATTTTTCAATAAGAATTACAAGTGTCCGGAAAAAATAAAGAACCTGGTAAACCTGAAGCAAACTGCCCGGGATACTTACAATTACATAAAACAAAATATTAATTATATATATTCGGAATATTAACTAACTAAACATAATACAATGCCTGAAATATCAGAATACAAAGGTAACAAACTTATTTGCCTGAACCCGGGTTCAAAGTTCACATTCTCATTCGGTTTAAGCAAAGCCAAGATGATCATAGAAAATCTTGATGCTATAAAGAAATTCATAGAAACCAATGGAGAGAGCTGCGGCGATGATGCACCGGCCGGCGGAGAAGGCTCATCAGCTGACCCGTTTTAGTCCTGCTTGTAAAAATTTAATTTAAGCTAAAATGACATTCAGGGAAAAAAATATTCCTGTGCAAAAGGTTCATACAACTGATGGCTTTAAAAATGGCAACGGAAGTCCCAAAAAGCCTGTCTGGGAATATGCCAAAACCACTGAGGCTAAAGATCATATTAATATCAAAGAAAGATATGACCTTTTCATTAACGGTAAATGGCTTAAGACAAAAAAGTATTTTGCCACTGTAAATCCCGCAACGGAAGATAAGATATCTGAGGTTGCTGCTGCATCCAGTGAAGATGTGAACCGTGCAGTGCTTTCAGCTGAAAGAGCATATAAGAATGTATGGAGCAAAACTTCACCAAAGGAGCGTGCTAAATACATTTTCCGCATTGCCAGGATAATGCAGGAAAAGGCAAGGGAGCTTGCTGTTATTGAAACAATGGATGGCGGTAAACCGATAAAGGAATCAAAATCTGTTGATATTCCACTGGCTTTAGCGCACTTCTTTTATTATGCAGGATGGGCTGATAAGCTGAAATATGCCTTCCCAAACCAGGCATTTTCACCTGTTGGAGTAGTTGGACAGATAATTCCATGGAACTTCCCGCTGTTAATGGCAGCATGGAAAATAGCACCTGCACTTGCCTGCGGTAACACTGTTGTGATTAAATCGGCTGAAACAACTCCGCTGACTTTGTATAAGCTTGCAGAAATTATTGAAGAAGCAGGATTGCCGGCAGGTGTTGTAAATATAATCAGCGGCGCAGGTGATACCGGTGCTGCTCTTGTGAATCACCCGAAGGTCAACAAAATTGCTTTTACCGGCTCCACAGAAGTTGGCAAGCTTATAATGCGCTCAATTGCAGGTACTGATAAGAAACTTACGCTTGAGCTTGGCGGTAAAGCGGCAAATATTATTTTTGAAGATGCGCCGCTTGACCAGGCAGTAGAAGGCATTGTTAACGGTATATATTTTAACCAGGGTCATGTCTGCTGTGCGGGTTCAAGGCTGTTTGTACAGGAAAGCGTAAAAAGCCTGGTTATAAAGAAACTTAAACACAGGCTTAAGAGTTTAAGAGTTGGTGATCCAATGGATAAAAACACTGATGTTGGTGCAATAAATTCAAAGGTGCAGCTTGAAAAAATTACAGGGCTGGTTGAATCAGGCATTAACGAAGGATGTACGATATACCAGCCTGATTGTATATTACCTGAGCGCGGATATTTTTTTAAACCTACATTTTTTACTAATGTAGCACAGTCAAACAGGATAGCACAGGAGGAGATTTTCGGCCCGGTGCTTTCGGTATTGACATTCAGGACACCAAATGAAGCAATCGAAAAAGCTAATAATACACAATATGGACTTTCAGCCGGTATATGGACAGATAAAGGTTCTAAAATTTTTAAAATGGTAAGTGCAATAAAAGCCGGTGTGATATGGTCCAACACATACAACAAATTCAACCCTGCTTCACCTTTTGGCGGCTACAAAGAAAGCGGCTTCGGCAGAGAAGGCGGAATTCAGGGTCTAAAAGA
>CAZOAP010000429.1:0-2014 GCA_964577645.1 uncultured Ignavibacteriales bacterium | reverse complement strand
AGTAATTGAGTTTATAACTGTAAGTAAAAGAATTGTTATGAAAGATGAAAGTTTAAGATATTTTTTCATAGTACCCTCCGTATAAAAATAACTTAAAAATTAAAAATAAACAAAATAAAAAATCCCGTTGTGTTTCCTTATACTGCGGAAAACAGACGGGGTCATAGATCAGGGAATAAATCTCCCTGTTTTATTCAGAACAGAAAATATTCCTGTTCTGTAATTCAGAGAAGAGATGAAGCCTAATTTTCTTTTGGTGTATCTATCGTTTTATTATCATTATCACCTGCGGGATTCGGAAGAATGATAGTCTTTGTATTACACAGGTCAACATCCTGGATGTAATAGTATTTACCATCTTCGCTGCGGTAGCGGATATCGTAAATACAATTTGCGCTGTCAACTTTTTGTGTAAATTCAAATGATTTGTTAACTGCAACATTCCCCGTTACATTCAGATTAAATCCCCAGGTATTAGCGTCATTTGGTGAAATACGTACGCCTGTAACTACCATACCTGAACTGTTTGTAACTTTGTATAGTGATGCTTGTGTATATACGGAAGAATTGAAAATACAGAGCGTTAGAAACGCAACTGCTGTGAAGATCAGTTGTTTCATTTTAACCTCCCCGGATAAGTTGAATAATGTTATTAAGTGTTATCAAATTTATTAACAAAGTCTTTTTTATTTCAGTTCTTGGTCAGCGGATAAATTTCCAATAATTTAATTCCCGGTTGCTGGTGTTATCACCAGTAATTAACCATTACTTCATTAAAATCATTTTCTTTTTTCCTTTAGATCACCTGAGCTTATTGTATAATAACATATGCCTGATGAAAGATCGGGGCTGTTAAAATCTACTATGAACATTCTCAATAAAAATTATTTAAAATTAAAAATAAAAAAATAAAAAACCCCGTTGTGTTTCCTTATACTGCGGAAAACAGACGGGGTCAATACACCAGGGAAAACTGATCCCTGTTTTATTCAGAACAGAAAATATTCCTGTTCTGTAATGCAGAAAAACGGATATGGTTTATTTTAAATATGCTGCGTTCATTTCTTTGCGATTAAGCCATTCAGTATTCTGAACTTTTATCTTCTCTATTTACTACAACAAGAAATATTAAGCAAAGTTTCTTCACTTTCAAAAAAATTTAATATTTTTTTATAAATTATTATTTTTAAATGAACATAACTTTTAATATTATTTTTCTGTGTTAGTATAAAACCAATTATGTCAAAATTGTCAGTCTGTAATAAATTAAGATCGTTAAAAATTGCAATATTGAAATAATAATTATGGCACGGTAATTGTATTTATTATGAATGTAGTTTGAGAGTATAATAAAAAAGAAAAATTGTTCTTTATAATAACCGGGAAAGAATACTAAAATAACCCGGTGGGCTTAAAAGTGGAATATACGTGCAGGGTTAGAGCCTGTACATATATTACACAATGAGATCTGAACACGGAAATTAACATGTAATAATATGATAATGGAAGTCTACAGGCAATATGTCTTCTGAATAAAATAAGATCACATATTAATCTCAAAGGAGTTCGCCGGGATTGTTTTTTAAAATAAAAAAGTTTACCCCCAATTTCACACACGTTTTTTCCTTCTAATTCCCCGAATGGTCTGAAATACTATAACACTGGTGGTTATAAGCTTCAGCACCATTCACTTGAAGGCGGTCCCAAAAGACCGCCTTATCTTTTTATTATATGTCGTGATGAATGGAAACGAAGCACATAACCCTTCCTAAATACTGCAAACAGTATAAAGCATATCTATTTCATGCCTGTTACAGTCGCAGCGCTAAGAGTGATAATTTTGAAAGACAATAGTGCAAATCTCAAATCAAATTAAGGGTATAACTTAATAAATTGAATGAAACCCTAATTTTAATTAACTTTGAAATTACTCAAAAAAGCGGTTTTTTATAAAATAAACCCCATTGTTGGTGTTTTTCACCAACGAGCATAAAATTTTTTGAAGAAAGTATTA
>CAZOAP010000428.1:0-2021 GCA_964577645.1 uncultured Ignavibacteriales bacterium | reverse complement strand
AATGAGTTTGGCTTTGATTACCTGAGAGACAACATGGTAGTCGATAAAAAGTTCATGGTGCAGCGCGGGCATAATTTTGCAATAGTGGATGAGGTTGACTCAGTTTTAATTGATGAAGCAAGAACTCCGCTGATAATATCAGGTGCAGTTGAGCTAAGCGAGCATAAATTTGATGAAATGAACCCGCGTGTTAAACGTATTGTTGATGCGCAGAAAAGTTTAATATCTAAATTTGTTGCAGAAGCTGAAGCTATCATTAATAAAGGTGATGCAGCTTCCAAAGACGAAATACATGAAGCCGGTGTTGCGTTATTAAGAGCCAGCCGCGGATTCCCCAAGCATAAAAAGCTTTTAAAGCTTTTTGCAGAGCCCTCGAACAAAACATTGATGCAGACAACTGAACATGAGTTCCTTAGGGATAATGCCAAAAGAATGCCTGAAATAGATGACGTGATGTACTTTGCTATTGATGAAAAAGCGCATTCAATCGATCTGACAGAAAAAGGGCGTGAGTTTTTAACTACTGCCAACGAAGATAAAGATTTCTTTGTATTGCCTGATATGGGTACGGAAATTGCGCATCTAGAAAATGATACAACAATGAGTGAATCCGAAAAGTTAGCCAAAAAGGATGCACTTGGCGAGCTTTATTCATTAAGAAGCGACAGGATACACACAGTACAGCAGCTTCTCAGGGCATATTCATTATATGAAAATGATGTTGAGTATGTTGTGCAGGATAACAAGGTAATGATAGTTGATGAGTTCACCGGCCGAGTTCTGCCGGGCAGGAGATATTCCGAGGGTCTGCACCAGGCGATTGAGGCAAAAGAAGGCGTGCATGTTGAAAAGGATACACAGACGCTTGCAACTGTAACGCTGCAGAATTACTTCCGCCTGTATAAAAAGCTTGCAGGTATGACTGGTACTGCTGAAACTGAAGCAGGTGAGTTCCTTGATATTTACAAGCTTGATGTTGTTGTAATACCTACAAACCAGATATGCGTTAGAGATGATATGAACGATGTTGTTTATAAAACAAAACGTGAAAAGTATAATGCTGTTATAGCTGAAATTGAAAAAATGAAACAGATAGGCAGGCCCGTACTTGTTGGTACAACATCGGTCGAAGTATCTGAAACAATTTCAAGAATGCTGAAGCGCAAACAGGTGCCTCACGAGGTATTGAATGCCAAACAGCATCAGCGTGAAGCGCAGATAGTACAGAATGCCGGGTTAAAAGGCGCTGTTACAATTGCTACCAACATGGCAGGACGGGGTACCGATATAAAGCTTGGCCCGGGAGTAAATGAGCTTGGCGGACTTCATATAATAGGTACAGAGCGTCACGAAGCACGCCGTATCGACAGGCAGCTAAGAGGACGTGCCGGCAGACAGGGAGATAAAGGTTCATCCAAATTCTTTTTATCTTTGGAAGATGACCTAATGAGGCTATTTGGCAGCGAGAGGATTTCCAGGGTTATGGAAAAGCTGGGTATTGAAGAAGGAGAAGCCATTGAGCACTCCATGATAACAAGCTCAGTTGAGCGAGCGCAGAAGAAAGTTGAAGAGAATAACTTTGGCATACGTAAAAGACTGCTGGAGTATGATAACGTTATGAACCAGCAGCGCGAAGTTATATATGACAGAAGAAGACAGGCATTGATGGGCGAGAGAGTTAAGGATGAAATTTTTGATATGGCTTCAACTTATGTTGAAAATACCGTTAAGAAATATTTCCCGGATGGCGATTATGACGGTTTAAGGGATGAGATACAGAGAACATTCACAGTACTTATGGAGCTTACCCCAGAGAAATTCCAGCAGCTTGGTGAAAAAGGGCTTGAAGAGTATATTATGACACTGGTTAAAGATAACTATTCACGTAAAGAAGAAAAATACGGAGTTGATCTGATAGCACAGATAGAGCGTTTTGCTATGCTTACAGTAATAGATGATAAATGGAAAGAACATCTGCGTGAAATGGATGACCTGAAGGAAGGTATTAACTTCCGCGCTTA
>CAZOAP010000427.1:0-2044 GCA_964577645.1 uncultured Ignavibacteriales bacterium | reverse complement strand
CTGAAATAGCTGATAATAAGTACAACTGCAGGCAACGTTATTGCCAGCTCTTTTGTAAGCAGTGCAAGCAGGAAAGTCAATATCGAAAGTACGAAAAAAATTTTTTTCCGTGTATCTGAGTATAGCAGGAAAAGCAGCACAGTAGTTACATAGAAAAAGCAGCAGATAAGATCTACGCGGGCAGCCATCCAGCAGATATTGTTAATATTATTGGGGTATAGCAGTATTGCGACTGATGCTATCAGTGAAACGGAAGAACGTTTTGTGAGGTAATAAACTGTGAGACCTGCAGTAAAGGCTATGAAAAACAATAATAACAGGTTCTGTACCCTGAACCAAATGAAATTATCATTTGCGAAACCGAACAGGCTGCTTATGCTTACACTTTTTTCAAGTGAGAGATAATATACCGGCCTGATGTGAAATGAGTTTGTAAAAGGTAACTGGCCTGTTAATTTCTGGTACAGCGATGAATTTAATGCATCATAAATATTTAAATAGTCATCTGATAAGAGCCCGATCTTAAAAAATCCAAGGAAATAAAGTATAACAGTATAAACTGCATAAATGCCTATTGAAAAATATATAAATTTTCTGGATTCCTTCAATTTTATCCCAGCAGCCCGTGTAATTCTTTATTATAGAAACCTTTAGAGGTAAATGTACTTTTTATCCTGTATCTTAAATGTGAATTTATAAACTTAAAGAAATATTTATCAGGTAAAAATGTAGTAAGATATGCAGTAATGTTCTTTAAGCTTATCGAGTTTTTTAAAAAGCCTCGGGCATCTGCCCTTGAGCCGTAAAAGTAATTGAGCCAGGCAGCAACCGATGCCCAGTAAAAATGATCACCCTTTGATTTTGAATCAAGCATTTTTCTGAAGGCATTGTTATAAAGCAAATCGTAAAGGTTATCACGGCTGCCGGTGAGTGTCCTGGAATCACTGCGCAGGCGGGTATATACAAGGAACTTTGGTATATTGGCAAAATTTACATTATCGCGTATCCTGTATAACAGGTCAAAATCCTCGTTGCTGTTAAGCTTTTCATTGAATTTAAATTCATCAAAAATACTTTTCCTGTACATGATAGCAGATTGATTCATGGGATTGTGGAGATCAAGATATTTATATATTTCATCATGATATAAGGGTTCTTTTAACAGGAATAATATTTTTGCAGGATACCTGAAATAAACTGACCACGAGGAAATTACATCACAATCAGGATTATCATTGATGAATTTCACCTGTTCCCCCAGCCTGTTTGGTGTATTTAAGTCATCAGCGTCAATTCTGGCGATCCATTCACCCGTACATAATGATATCCCGTAATTCAATGCCGCAGAAGTACCCTTGTGCTCGGTTAGGTGATACTTCAGCCGGCTATCTTTAAATGATGAAATAATCTCTGCAGTATTATCGGTAGAGCCGTCATCAACAATTATGAATTCAAACTCTTTATAGCTCTGTGCAAGTATGCTCTTTATGGCAGATCCAATATATTTACAGCTGTTATATGCAGGCATTAAAACCGAAATTTGATCTTTTATGCCAGACATTTTCTGTATAATGAGATGTGTTTTTCTATCATAACAGGGATAGCGAATTCTTTCTTAATGAACTCATAAAATTTTTCTGAAAGGGGAGCGTAATAGCTGAAATTGCTTATTGCAGATCCAAGTGTTTTGCTTAAATTATCTGAGCTTTTTTCCTTAAATATAAGCGAGTTTATTCCATCTTTTAGAATATCTTCAGCTCCCCTGAAATCTGAGCTTATAACCAGTGTGTTGGATGCACCTGCTTCGGTTATGATAGCGGGAAATCCTTCGCTATCTGATCTTGAAGGATTAACAAGGATATGTGTTTTTGATAAATACAGATCCATATCTGTAACCCTGCCTGTAAAATTAATTTTTCCGCCAAATGAATTGTTCAGCTCATTTAATTCATCATCCAGCTCACCTTCGCCGGCAATAATGAATTCAGCTTTATCAAATATATCTTTGGGAAATTTATTCACTGCATGTATGTATATATCATGC
>CAZOAP010000426.1:0-2044 GCA_964577645.1 uncultured Ignavibacteriales bacterium | reverse complement strand
CTTTTCGTTAATTTGCAAGTTATATTCTAAAATTTAATTCATTATGGAGCAGCAATGAAGAAAAAAAACTATGGTTTATTTAACAAGCTTCCGTTTGCAGCGGCGGCTGTTTGTTTGGTTTTATTTTTTTACGGTTTTAATAATTCAAACGATGTTATTCCAAAAGTCTCACAGTCGGATAATTCTACTTCACAAATTAAACCCCTTGCAGCAAAAATTAATTCTATTAAAAATTCCGGCAAAACCTTTACTAAAAAAAACATTTTCAGCCTGAACACTTCACAGAATTTAAACTCTGTGTTAAACAGCTATCTGAGAAGCTATACAATTCTTAAGTTGGATGCAGGTTTAAGAGACAGGCTCTTAAACAGCAGGGATGATAATATTACATTCAACATACCAACAGGCAATGGTTCTGTTATGTCGCTTGAGCTTACCCGTGTTAACATTACAACCGATGATTTCAAAGCAGGTACATTAAGCGGTAACGGTTTTGTTAATTATGTAAATTACACACCCGGACTTTATTACCGCGGTATCATAAAAGGTGAGAGCGGTTCTTTTGCGTCACTAAGCATATTCAGTGATTTTGTGATGGGCGTGATTTCAAACAGCCAGGGTAACTGGAACCTTTCATCCGTGAAAAGTGAAAATTCCATGTATTCAGAAAATTATGTGTTCTACAACGATATTGCAGTAATAAACCACAAAGATTTTAACTGCGGTGTTAATGATGAATCACCGTTATTTGATAAACGCAGCTACGGGTGGAGCCATAGTTCACAAAACAACAACGGTGATAATCCCCCGCCGCAGCTGGTAAGAAAATATTTTGAATGTGATTTTAAAATGTACCAGGATTTTGGCAGCAATGTTACAAATGTAAATAATTATGTAACTGCATTTTTTAATGCATGCGCCACAATGTATGCACAGGATAGTATCAACACCGCTATTCAGCAGATATTTGTTTGGACAACCACTGATCCATATACAGCAACCACTGATAACGAAATAATATTAAAAATGCTCGGCGGCAGGCTGCAGAACACGGTCAACGGTGATCTTGCCCATTATATTTCAACACGGACAGATATTTCAGGCGGTATTGCCTGGGTTGGCGTGCTTTGCACACCGTTTAATGCCCCTGATTCATCAGGTCCATACGGCGTTAGCGTTATTGAAAATACTTTTAACCCATTCCCTACTTATTCATGGACAGTTAATGTAGTTGTTCACGAAATGGGACATAACTTAGGCTCTAACCATACCCACAACTGCTCCTGGCCGGGCGGACCCATTGATTCATGTTATGCCGTAGAAGGAGGCTGTTATTCAGGTCCATTAATTCCCAGGGTAGGAACAGTAATGAGCTATTGCCATTTGAATGCATCTGTAAATTTATCTTTTGGCTTTGGCCACTTCCCCGGTGATACAATAAGAGCAAATGTAAGACGCTCAGGTTGCCTGACTATAGGAATAAATCCAATCAGTTCAGAAATTCCTGCACAATATATGCTGAAGCAGAATTATCCGAACCCGTTTAACCCTGTAACTAATATTTCATTCAGCGTGCCTAAGACCGGTTTAATAAAGCTGACAGTTTATGATGCATCAGGAAAAGAAGCGGCAATTCTGTTTAACGGCGAGCTTTCTGCCGGTTCTTATAATTACGATTTCGATGCATCACAGCTTGCAAGCGGAATATATTTCTATAAACTCGAATCAAATGATTTCTCACAGACAAAGAAAATGGTGCTGGTGAAATAGCAGGTTTAATTCGGAGAGAGAGGTCCCGAACCTCTCTCTGTTTTTTTATATTATAGTTTCCTTACTCTATAAACACTTTTAGTGTATACTCTGCATTTCCACGTGTTCCTCCGACAATGATTTCATAATCACCTGATGATGGCAGACTTCCCTCCCACCTCATAGCATCATCGTATTCACCCGCGCCTGTTAAATAATAACCGGTTTCCCTGTCAACTATCTGGAATACTGCGTTATTTTCTATTGACATAACAGTAACAACCATATATTGCTT
>CAZOAP010000425.1:0-2053 GCA_964577645.1 uncultured Ignavibacteriales bacterium | reverse complement strand
AATTGATGGTCGTGCCAACCAAAGTGGTACAAGTCAGAATCTTACTTTCAAGAGCAATACTTCGGGTCCGATCATTCGTATTGACTCTTTAGTATCCGGCGATCCAGCCAATAATAACAAACTTTTGTATTGCAATATCACCGGCGGCAGCAAAACCGGCAGCTATGGTGTTACTTTTGGTGCAAGTAATAGTTATTCAAATTATGGATCAGGCCAAAACAACGAAGTTGGTTATTGTAATTTCAAGATGATGTATATGGGTATTCGTTTGTACGGATATTCTACAACACAATGCCCAAGATATTATAAGATTTATAATAATAATTTTGGTTCTTCAGTGTTGGCTGAATCAGTATCATATCAGCCATTTTATATTTATTATCACTATTGTCCGATAAAAAAATTTAGTGGGAGATTTTGAAAAAACCTCCCACTTGGTTAATTTTGTAGCTACTAAACAAACAAGGATTAACCATGAGCAAAAATAGTAAATTTTCCGGTAAACCAATTATCAGTCAGATAATAAATTTTTTAAATAATGCTGATATTAACCGGACAGCTGCCAAACATAAAAGTGACCGTTACTATAAACGTTTTAAAACCAAAGACCATTTGATTTCGATGCTTTATGTTGTACTAAGCGGCTGTAATTCATTGCGTGAAATTGAAAGTATAATCTTAGCGTGTGAAGGCAGGATCAATCATCTGGGACTTAACAGCCTTCCCAAACGCAGCACTCTTTCTGATGCAAACCGCAAACGTTCAAGTGATGTTTTTTGCAGCATATATTTTGCATTATACGAACAATATCGTCAACTTTTATCGGACAGCAGGTCAAAAATCCAGATTCCCAAACATCTGAAAATTATAGATTCGACGACAATAAAACTATTCATCGAAATACTTCGCGGGGTAGGCCGCAACCCTATCACAGGAAAAAAGAAAGGTGGCATCAAAATGCATACGGTAATAAATGCTGCAGAGGATGTACCTTGCTTAATAAAATTCACTTCTGCAAATGTCAGTGACCACAAATTTATAGAGGATTTACGTCTTCTGCCGGGTTCACTTGTGGTGTTCGACCGAGGGTACAACAATTATACACAATTTAGGATTTGGACGGAAGATAAAGTCCATTTTGTAACCCGCTTAAAAAAGAATGCTGTCTATAAAACCATAGAAGAATATGATGTAAATGATGATGTAGATTCTGGTGTAATGAAAGATGAAAAAATCGAACTCAAGGATAAAGGTGAAACAATTGAACTAAGACTTATTTCATACTGGGATGATAAAAACAAAAAAATCTTTCACTTCTTAACTAATAATTTTGATTATCCGCCTGATAAAATAGCGGAAATCTATAAAAGACGCTGGCAGATAGAGCTGCTGTTTAAGCGGATGAAACAAAATTTCCCCTTGAAATACTTTCTTGGGGACAGTCAGAATGCAATTGAAATTCAAATTTGGACATGTTTAATAGCTCAATTGATTTTATTGATTATACAAAAATCAACAAAAAGGAAATGGTCTTTTTCTAATCTAATGTCTGTAATCCGGTTTCACCTTATGTCATATATTGATTTAATTAAATTTCTGGATAATCCAACATCAGGATGGCTGAAACTTACAACTAAAGATGAATTTCAGCAGCAACTTTTTGGATTTACATAATCAATATACAAAATTTTATAGGGGGGTTCATTTTTAGATCAACGGAAGAAGGTATGATTTTTCTACTGTTAAGGGATATTTTTTACTTATTTTCGGTTTTTACCGGACAGTAGTGATATTCTACATCAATTTTGTAATTATATAAAGATGAATTGATATGCTTATTGTATTTAATAAGTAGGGAATGAACTAATTGCTAAGTTCATATATTTTTTTGCAAGTGATTAACTAATAATACGTCAATTTTTGAAACTGTTGATAAAAATTTTAATAATTACAATTTTAATGTCCGAAAATATATCCATAATTAATTTTCCATTAGTTAGTATTGTTATGGCTTCCTATAACAGGGCAGACATTATGAAATACTCTATTATGT
>CAZOAP010000424.1:0-2055 GCA_964577645.1 uncultured Ignavibacteriales bacterium | reverse complement strand
ACTTCCTGCTCATTAAGTTTTGTTAATCCTGTTCTTAGTTCTGCTTCGAATTCAGAAGCATTATTACCAAGTATCTTTTTCGAACAGCGGGATGTTGAATACAAATATCCAACTATTGAATCAATTGTACAATGATTCGGAAACTCAAATGATTCAGTGGCGGTATCTATGAATCCTTTATCCTTTAACATAAGTCCATAATCCCTGTATTCTGATATATTGATAACAGGAGGAAGCGGGGTCCATTTATTAATAATCTCAGAAACCAGCTTATGCCACTCTTCATTTCCGCGCCAAATGCTGTACATTCCGACTATTGCTACATAAGCACCGGGTTTAAGCCACCTGTTAGCCTGATCCAGTATAAGTGACTGGTCAAGCCTGTGAAATGCGTCACCCATTGTAATCAGATCAGCACTGTTTGGTTCTAATTCAAGCTCTTCTGCCCTGCCAATGAGCCACTCAATATTATAGATCCCCTGTTTCTTTGAATCATCTTTTCCAACGGCAATCATTTCTGAATCAATATCTATTGCAATAACTTTTGAAAATGAATTCGCTAAAGGAATGGTCAATCTGCCGGGTCCGCAGGCTAGGTCAAGTAAAATTCCATTTTGCTGAAGCCCGGCATGTTCAATTAAATTATCAATTAACTCTTGCGGGTACGGAATCCTGTAACGTGAATAATAAACCGCTGTACCTTCAAATGCATCCTTCGGATAATTTGGTTTCAGATATTCCAAACTGTTAATCTACTTTACTTCAAACATTTAAAAAAAATGATTCTCTCAGGGATATGAACATGGGTCTGATGCGGTTATACTTTAAATTTTTTATTTATAAAATTATATTTATATAAATTTTCTTTCCCTAAAATCTGTTCAATATGAAAAACTTCATTGCAATCATCAAATGAAAACATTTCTCCATCCAATACATACCATTTTTCTCTTTGAGAAGTATTTAATTTCTTTATGGAAGGGAAATATTGTAATGGTACAGTAATGTCTCTTCCATCAGCCAGTATTACAGTCATTTTCCCTTTTACGGGAAAATTTATCCGTTTAATCAATGGTTTAATTTTTCTCAGACCATCCATTATTTTGTAATTTTAATTGTTTTAATTTTTTGACCTTTACCAAACTTTTCAATTTGTACTTTTAGCAATTTAATGTTTTCTTTTATTAAATTCTCAATCTTTTTTAATTCTGTCAAAGAAAACCCGCCTCTATCAACAATTTTAATATGAGGCTCTAACCAGAATTTAGCGGTTCTTCTAAACCTTCCTTTTTTTGATTCTACATGAACATGCTTTCTATTTTCTGCCAAATCACTTGAATATATAAGGAAGACATATTGATTTATTATTAACAGTTTTGGCATTATTTTCCGTTTTTTGAAAATACTGTGTTTGGTTCAAGTCCAGACATTTGGAGTATTGCGTTCCATACCTTTTCATCAACCGGCTGAACCGATAATCTGCCTTCTCTAACTATTCTTGAATCCGCAGTACGCTTGTCTTTTTTAATCTGCTCAAGGGTTACTGGATTTGGCAGCCTGCGTTTAGGCTTAATATCAAAAATAAATATTTTGTATTGAACCGCCCTACCGTTTTATCTGCTCAATAAAATCGCGCAGGTGGGTATTGCACTGGTAGCGGAAGGTATCCAGCGCATCGGCGCGCTGTTGCTCTTTGGCGCGGTTTGTCTTTATAATATCGCCATCGGCATTCGCTTCTACGTATTGCAGGTCGTATATCAGTTTCCGGCAGCCGGGGTTTATCTTCAGGTCGGGGTGAAAGGCGAAAATAGAATTTACCAGGTGGCGGTTTTCGCGCACCGGTGGGTTAGCACGGGGCACCATCAGTCTACGGCCCAGTTGTAAGCGGGCTTCTATTATCCGCCAGGCATCCAGGTTATCGCGCTGGCTTACCTCGCGCTTACGCTGCATGGCATCGCCGGTAAAATAGCAGTTGGATAAGGCATACAGGCCGAACGTATCTTCCAGCATATCCAGCATCCGCTTAAGCCCCGTTTCCAGCTTGGATTTCTCCGG
>CAZOAP010000423.1:0-2066 GCA_964577645.1 uncultured Ignavibacteriales bacterium | reverse complement strand
CATTTGATTATGAAAGTATTTCAGGCAAAAAAATAGTTGTAAAAGATGCAGGAGCTGTTAAGAAATTTAAAACACTGGACGGTAAAGAAAGGAACCTGCGTGAGAATATTCTGCTGATATGTGACGGTGAAAAACCAGTTGCACTGGCAGGCATTATGGGCGGAGAAAATTCCGAAATAAACGATAAAACTGTAAATGTCTTTATTGAAAGCGCATATTTTGATCCGGTCACAACCAGGCTATCATCCAAATTCCTGGGATTGCAGTCTGATTCATCTTACAGGTTTGAGCGTGGTGTTGATGTTGATAGAACTGAGTGGGCATGCAAACGCGCTGCTGATTTGATAGCAGAGCTTGGGTGCGGAAAAATTGTTAACGGATTTATTGATAACTATCCCGAAAAGCTTACTAAATTAAATGTACCTTTAAGGCTTTCGCATTTAAACAGAATCGCGGGAACAGAATATTCCGGTGATACAGTTAAAGAATTATTAGGCAGGATTGGAATAAATCGTATAAAAGAATCCGGCGGTGTGCTTGAGTTTGAAATTCCCCAGGCTCGAAGAGAAGATCTGACCCGTGAAATTGATCTCATAGAAGATGTCATAAGGCTGGATGGATACGACAAGATCAAAATACCTGAGTATTCCTCATTATATTTTGATACACGTGATTTTTCAGGGAAACAGTATGATATGATTAGGGAAGTAAGAAAATATGTTGTTGGCCGTGGTTTTAAAGAAATTATTACAAATACACTTGTTGACGGGAATTCCCAAAAAAGGCTGGATGATGCATTTATTAATTTAATGAATCCTTCAAGTGATAAAATGAACGTTTTAAGAACTAATTTATACAGCGGATTATTTGATGTGATCAAGCTGAATTTTGAAAATTTCAATAATTCGTTAAAATTGTTCGAAACCGGTAACTCTTTTAAAACTGGGGATGAAGGTAGTATTTCTGAAAGTAAATGTTTAATGCTTGTTATGGCAGGGGAGTATGACTTTAAGTCATTTTCCCAAAAACAGCGAAATTATGACGTTTTTGATATGGCTTCAGAAGCAGAAGGATTGTTAGAAAAATTAAGTGTTGAAAATATTAAAAAATATGATTATAATGCTCCTGATCCTTTAAAGGATTATGTAATTGAATATAAAAATAAGGAAAATCCGGTAATGAAAATTATCAGTTTTTCACATAAATTTTTAAGTTCAATTGGAATCGATAGACCTGTTATAGTTTGTGAGATACCATATTAATGAAAGATAACATATTAACATTAAGTGATACTTTAAACGGAAAAGTAACATTCAAACCGTTCTCTAATTTTCCGCCTGTTTTACGCGATCTTTGTATTATTGCTGATAACAGTATAAAGCAGGGTGATATCTTAAATACAATACTTTCAGTTAACAGCGGTAAGTTATTGCAAAAGGTATCTTTATATGATATATTTGAACCAAAGGGTGAAACCGGGAAAAAAAGCTACACTTACAGCCTGGAATACCGAGCTGATGACAGAACTTTAACAAGTGAAGAGATTAATAAGATACAGGATAAAATAGTAGCTGAATTACAAAAAAAATTAAAAGCAGAACTTCGTAAATAATATAAATTCAGTATCAAAAAGCAGTAATAACAATCCAAAATAATGGATAATTCTATTCTAAAGGTAAATGATTCAGGGTTAAAGAGCGAGCTTGAGAAGATGTTCTCCAAGGTTAAAGTTCTTGTTGAAAAATTTAACCTTTCCAAAGATGAGAACAGAATACTGAAAGAAAAGGTTAAAGAATTAGAGCATTCATTAAGTGAGGCCGAAATAAAGGTTTCAAACCGTAATTCAGAGCTTTTGGTTAAAGATAAAGAAATTTCAGAGTTAAAAAATAAGCTTTTAGACGAAAGAAAAAATAAAGTTTCAGGCGAAGATAAGGCACAGCTGAAATCCAGGATAAGAGAGCTTATGGTAAGGTTAGATACTCATCTCGAACAGAAAACAAATAATAATTTTTAGCTTCTTGTATAATAAGGAGCAGCCATTTTTATTCTATTTTAGCTAAGAATTA
>CAZOAP010000422.1:0-2072 GCA_964577645.1 uncultured Ignavibacteriales bacterium | reverse complement strand
TAAATAGTTATTTTGAATATGGTCCTGTATTTAAGGATCTTCGTCGTTCACATTTAATGGTAGGGCCAAGTCGCAAACGTTCTATTTTTAAAGTGTATATAAGTCGCAGTCGACGTCCGTATAAAATTCGTTTTCGACGGACTAAAAAAACCCGTGGCGTTTATTATTTAAAGCATTATGGTTTATATAAACGTCTACAAATTGTTTAATTTATTCATTATATGTCTGTTCCTAATTTTGTAAATATTAATAATAAAATAATTCCTATTCAAGATTGGTCTTTTACTCTTTTTCAGTTATGTGATTCTTTAGGTATTAAAATACCTCGTTTTTGTTATCATGAACGTTTATCCATTGCAGGTAATTGTCGCATGTGTATGGTTGAAGTTGCTACTTCCCTAAAGCCAGTTGTGGCATGTGCAACTTCCTTAACTCGTGGCATGGTTGTTTTAACTAATAGTTCTTTGGCTAAACGAGCGCGTGAAAATGTGTTAGAATTTTTATTAATTAATCATCCATTAGATTGTCCTATTTGTGATCAAGGTGGAGAATGTGATCTTCAGGATCAAGCTGTTGCGTATGGATCTGATAAAGGTCGTTTTTTGGAAGTTAAACGTTCTGTAGAGGACAAAGAGTTCGGTCCAATTATTAAAACTGTTATGACTCGTTGTATTCATTGTACTCGTTGTGTTCGTTTTTTTGAAGAAATTGCAGGTACTCCTTTTTTAGGTACTATGGGTAGAGGAAAAGATACAGAAATTTCTTCATATGTTTCAGTAGGTGTGTTAAGTTCTAATATTTCTGGTAATGTTATTGATTTATGTCCTGTTGGAGCTTTAACTAGCAAACCACATGCTTTTATGTATAGACCGTGGGAATTAACTAGTATTGAAACTATTGATACTTCTGATTCGTTAGGTAGCAGTATACGTGTTGATTTAAAGGGTGCAGAGATTGTACGTATTTTGCCAAAACGAAATGATGTAGTTAATGCTGATTGGATTAGTGATACTACTCGATATAGCTATGAAGGCTTAAAACAAAATAGATTGAGTTTACCTATGCATCGTGATATTTTGAGTGGTATTTTTATATCTTCTAGTTGGTCTTCTTTTTATGCATCTTTTATTAACAGTTATTTTTCTTCTTTTACAGATGCTGATACACGCAGTGTTGTTTTTTCATTAGGATCTAATTTAGACTTATTTACTGTATTTTTAGTTCAGTTTTTTTCAAAATTTTATCCTACAAGTTTTGTAGTGAGTGATACTTATTGTACAACTTCTTTATTTGATTTGCGACAAGGGTATTTGATGGCACCTTCTTTTTATACATTAGAAGCTAGTGATCTACTTGTTATTAGTAACTTAAATCTTGCTACTTCTTTACCTGTAGTACAAGCACGTTTAAAAAAAAGTAGTGCTTCTATTTTATATTTTGGTTTATTTAGCAATTTAACTGTAGAACATTATCATTTGGGTTTAACACGTTTTGCTAGTTCTTTGTTATATCGTGGTAAAAGTATTTTTAGTTCTTTTATAGTACAAGCTAAAGCTCCTTTTAATTTATCCGATGGTTCATTTTTGCTAGCATCCACTGTGCCTATTTTAAATAAATTTTATAATTGTTCTGTTCTTTCTACTTTTACAGATATTCATTCTAGTGAAATTGGTTTATCGCTTATGTCTAATAGTGTTTTTTCTAAAAAAATATCATTATGTTATTCAATTGCATCATCTAATGTTTTTCCAGATTCTTCTTTTGATTCAAATGTTTTTAGTATTTATCAAGGAAGCAATGCGGTTAGTTGTAAAACTCAGTTAGTTACTGGATTATCTAATTCTTGGTATCTTCCTTCTTGTTCTTCTTTTGAACATAGAGGTGTGTATTTAAATTTACTAGGTTACTTACAATTAACTCGTAAGTGTACTACTAAAATTGGTTTATCTTTATCTAACAGTGATATTTTAGTAAATTTATTTATTCGTTTAGCTAGTTTACATCCAATGTATAGTACATTGCGTCGATTTACTGTTTCTTTATTTTATTCTTTTTTTTTTTTTTTTTTTATT
>CAZOAP010000421.1:0-2073 GCA_964577645.1 uncultured Ignavibacteriales bacterium | reverse complement strand
GGCATATTACATATATGACAGCATTTGGGATTGCAGGGATCCAGATGTATCAGTGATTCCACTTCCTTTGTCTTAAGAGCATTAATTACTTCGCGCTCAAGTGTATCCACTGTTTGGTGGCTTTCACTGACCGATTTATAATACGGCACGATCAAATGGAAATCAACCATATACTTATCACCTGACTTCCAGTATCTTAATCGGTGAACGTCTATCCAATCAGGGTAGTTTTTTCTTTTTTCCTCTAAGTCGTCTGCAATTGCGTTTATGATTTTATCATCATTCTCATTCATCAGTCCGCCTATAGATTCACGTACCAAATGTTTTCCCGTCCATAATATATTAAGCGCTAATATTATAGCAACAATCGGATCGAAGATCTTTATTCCCGTTACCAAAACAAGTATCAATGCTGCCACAGCACCAAAGCTTGTTATGGAATCCGTCATAACATGTTTGCCGTCTGCAATAAGTATCAGGCTTTTTGTTTTCCTGCCGGTTCTAATAAGGTATAATCCCAAAACCAAATTTACAATACTTGCACCGGCAATTATACCTGCACCTGTATCAAGAGAAGAAATTTCACGCTCCAAAACAATATCACGTATTGCATATGCAATAATGGCAAAAGCAGCAATGATGATCATAGCTCCTTCAAATCCGGCAGAAAAAAATTCAACTTTACCATGCCCATAGGGATGCTCTTTATCTGCCGGCTTGCTTGTAAGTACAAGACTGTATAAAGCAAATGAAGCTGCTACTATATTAACAATAGATTCCAGAGCATCAGAGAGTACAGCTGCTGAACCTGTCAGGTAATATGCACCCACTTTTCCGAAAAATAACAAAAAACTTATTATCAGGGATATCGTTGCTGCTTTTCTTTTTATACCGTGCTCTTGAGTTTCCATTTATTTACAAATATATGTTAATTTTAAGTAAATTTTCAGAATAATAATTTAACACTTGACAAATTAGTTTCCGTTAATTATTTTGGAAACTTAAGAAACGAAAATAGTTTCCAATTCGTCTAATTTAGAGAAGAATGGCAGAAGTTACGGAAAAAGAGAAAATTCTATATTTTACACATGCTAAGTTTATAACTGAAGGCTTTTATAAGACCACTATGGATGAAATTGCCAAAGATCTTCAGATGAGCAAGAAAACGATATATAAACATTTTGATTCAAAAGAAGAGCTGCTTGGTGAAGTATGCCAGATGAGAATGGCGCTTATGAAAGATTTCCTTGATGAAGTGGTCGATAGTGATGAAGATGCAATTACTAAATTCCTTAAAATTATACACAAGCAAAAGAGCATGTCAATGAACTGCTCTCCAACATGGTTCCGTGACCTTGAAATACATGCACCGCATTTAAGCAAAGAATTTGCACAGGTAAGGCAGGAAAAAGTTACAAAGATCATGTCTAAACTGCTTGAACAGGGCAAGAAGGAAAAAGTTGTTGAACATGTACCCGTTGATATTATTATAACAGCATTGAACGGGGCTATGGAAGCAGTTACACATGCTGATTTTGTCCTGAACAGCAAATATTCCTTTCATGAGGCAATGAGAATTACAGCAGAAATTTTCTTTAACGGGTTTTTAACTGACCTGGGCAAAGAAAAATTTTCAAACACAAAAAAGCTTTTTGTTGAAGTTTTAAATAATTAATACCGGATTTTAAATATTACTTCAGATAATATTAACCACAGAACATGAAGAAATTAATCGCCGCCTTGATCCTTTTTGCAGCAGTTACTGCTTCCTATGGACAGAGTGTAAGAGTACTTTCCATATATGATGCAATAAATCTTGCTAAAAGGAATAATTCTGATTATGTGATAGCCAAGCTTGATAAGCTTAAAGCTGATAAGCAGGTTTCAGAAGTTTACAGTGAAAATCTTGTTCCAACATTAACACTTAGTTCCAGGTATACGAGGTCGTTCAGAAAACAGACAATTCAGATTTTTGGACAGAACTTCGAAATAGGCTCGGATAATAGTATAACTACTACATTGGACGTCTCCGAGCCTATTCCTTTTTTAGGTACACCTGTTTTTACAGGTATC
>CAZOAP010000420.1:0-2078 GCA_964577645.1 uncultured Ignavibacteriales bacterium | reverse complement strand
CGGTGTATGGGAACTGATCCCAATACGCGCCCTGCTTGGCTTATGCATTGGCGGTGTGATGCCTTCACTATTTTCATTTATCAATAAATGTATACCTGACCACAGAAAAGGCGGCGTTATGGGAATAGCTTCCAGCTTCACCATGTTTGGTAATCTAATAGGACCTATCTCAAGCGGATATATAGCATCATTTACAAGTATTAATTTTGTTTTCATTTTAAGCGGCATTATCCTTGTACTGGCATCAGTTCTTGCATTAAAGAAATTAAAAGAGAGACCAAAAGATAAGACCATGGTGCCTGAAATTGAAAAATCAAAGATTGAAGAAGAGATCGCTGCCGGTGTACTTGATTAGTAATAAACAATAAAAAATCAGCAAATAGCAATAGATCACAAATTTTAATATAAGCACACACATAATTATAATATATCATATGAAAGCAAGTATATTAATTTTAGTTTTATCAATAATATTATTTCATAATATTTCATTTGCGCAGGTATCCCCTGTTTTTGAACGCTGGCATAAAACTGACCAGCTTATACGTGACCGCAAGATAGATGAAGATGATGCAAAAGACTCTATTGCAATGTATGTTAAGCTTGGTGTCCTTGAGTTTAAGCAGCTTGGTGTTACAGGCACAACCCGCAATAACTGGGTCTTCCCGATGTTTGGCTTTACATGGACCGGTTACCGCACTGATGGCAAAGATTACAAGGATGAAGATTTCGATTACTTCCAGGGCGGTGAGTTCCACGGACACCCGGCACATGATATATTTATCCTTGATAAAGATACTAACTGCATTGAAGACTCCACTGGCAAAGAAGTATATGCTGTTGCAATGGTCAACGGCATAGTGCTTTCCAAATATGATACGTGGTTCAGAGCTGATTACCTGAGAAGCGGTAATTACGTTAAGCTTTTCGATCCCGAGTCCAAAGCCATATTCTATTACTCCCATCTTGACAGCGTATTTGTTAACGTGGGGCAATACGTAAAAGCCGGTGAGCCCATTGGGTATGTTGGCAGAACAGGCAGAAAAGCTATTAAAGGGAAAACGCATATTCATATTGCATATTATAAGATTGATGATGGTCACCCGATACCTGAAGATATAATAGAAGATCTGTATAAGGCTGAAAAGAAGATGATAAATAAAAAATGATTGTTTAAAAATTAAAGGGGACGGTTTTCACGTCCCCTGCTGATAATATACCCTTAAAATCTAAAAATTAATTGTAACCTTGGTACCTGCTTTGCGGTCAACTTCAAAAGTACCGCCAAGATTTTTAACCAGCATACCTACCAGTACCATGCTGAATGAATGCGGACGCCCTTTTGCGGAGATCACACCGGGGCCGTTATCACGCACTGCCAGCATAAATTTACCCGGCTTTTCTTCGTGCATATCTATAGTGATATTCCCCTTCTTTTTGTTTGGGAATGAATGCAGTAATGAATTGCTCAATAGCTCGTTTATTATCATAGAGCATGTTATTGCCTTATCAATTGGCAGCTTAACGTTCTTGATATTCACGTAAGTTGATACACGGTTCATCGTGATATCATACTCATCATAAAGATAAGGAATAAGCGCGTACATGAAATTTTCTATATCAACATCGGTAACTTCACCCTGCCTGTATAATTTTTCCTGTATTAAGGAAAGTACCTGTGCGCGCGTTCTTGCGATCTTAAAATATTCATTATATACCGGGTCTCTTACATAATCTGCCTGGAAAGAAAGCAGTGAAGATATTATCTTCATATTATCTTTAACCCTACCGGTTACTTCATCAGCTAAAAGCTTTTTCTCTGTGGTGGCTTTATCCAATGATTCACTAAGCTTAGTCATTTCCTTCGCATCTTTTGCAACCTCACTGTACAGTATGGCATTCTTGTTGGCAATTGCTGCCTGGTTAACCATCGTTTCTATCCATGCGCGGTTCTTATCATCAAACTCATTTTTATTCTTGCTCATGAGTGTAATAAAGCCAAGTATCTTGCCATTCAGCTTTATCGGCACTATCATAGCTGTTTCTATCTGGTACTCTTTGCCAATATCCTCATCAGC
>CAZOAP010000419.1:0-2084 GCA_964577645.1 uncultured Ignavibacteriales bacterium | reverse complement strand
GGGCACTATGGAAAGGGAATAACAGTTTGTTACAGGAGACGGCACAATTCTAATTGCTCAAATTGGAAGATTTTACCTGATAACTCCTGAAAAAAATGAATTTGTAAATGTATGATAGAACCAACATCACCATATCGTTATGGATTGTCAATTCCTGCGGTTGCTTATAATCAGCGGAGTAATCCTGAATTAATAACCGAACAAAACAAACAAAGTGATGAAAAAGAAAAACTTAAATATCAAGATAATTCTCAAAAATCATTAAATAAGTTCGGAAGTAAAGAAGTAAAATCTAAGAATTACGATGATTTAAGTGATTCTGACAAGAAAATTGTTGACAAATTAAAGCAAATAGAGCGAGAAGTACGAGCTCACGAACAAGCACATATTACAAGTGGTGGTGGATTAGTACGTGGTGGAGCAACATATACCTATCAATCCGGGCCTGATGGCAAAAAATACGTTGTTGGTGGTGAAGTTCAGATTGATACTTCCGTTAATACTGACGACCTTCAGGGTGCAATTAGCACAATGCGACAAGTCCGGCAGGCAGCACTTGCTCCTGTTGACCCATCAGATCAGGACAAAGCCGTTGCAAATGAAGCTTCAAAAAAAGAAGCAGAAGCAAGAAGTCAGCTAACCCAAAATTTACTGAAAAAATTTAGTAACAAATCTAAAAGAAACTCATCTTATGTAAATTCTTATGCTTAGTTTTTTATATAAGTAACTCTTCATATTTAAACTGCATCAAATTTATAAAAATAAAAAACCTTCCGAAAAATTTATTCTGCGGAAGGTTATTGGATTTTTAACAATGAAGAAGATTCACATTTAAAACATTATTTAACGTGAGTTCGATATAAGACAATTTGGAAAATAAAAAAATCTCCCTTAATTTTGTGTTGCAGCATAAAATTAAATAGAGGAGATTTTCCATGCAACATAACGACATGCATGTAATACAAATATACAGCAAAATAGATGATTTTTGCAAATTAATTTCAGTATATTGTGAAAGAAATAAAAAATTAAGTGACGGTAAGAAGCACCGTGACAAACCTTGCCGGATGAGTTTAAGTGAAATAATGACCATAATGGTTTTGTTCCATTTGTCAAACTATCGCGATTTTAAGCATTTTTACTTGTATCATATTTGTCAGGTATTGCGTCCTGCATTCCCTAAGGTAGTAAGTTATAACAGGATGGTTGAATTAATGAGGTTTGCACTGATTCCGATGATGCTCTTTCTAAAGCTGGAATGCAAGGGTAAAACTACCGGTCTGTCGTTTTTGGATTCCACTCATTTGTCAGTTTGTCATAACAAGAGAATCCGTCAAAATAAAGTATTTAAGGGATTAGCCGAGCGTGGTAAAACCACAATCGGCTGGTTTTACGGGTTCAAACTCCATCTTATGGTAAATGAAAAAGGGGAACTGCTTTCATATGCCATTACAAAAGGCAATACCGATGACCGGAACATTGATATGATCAAAAATATGACGAAGGAAATATTCGGTAAAATATATGCTGATAAAGGATATATCAGCCAAACTTTATTCTGGATACTTTTTGAAGATGATAAAGAACTGATAACAAAATTAAAAAAGAATATGAAAGGCAGGGTAATGTCATTATTTGACAGATTGATGCTTCGTAAAAGAGCATTGATTGAGTCGGTCAATGATGAACTTAAAAATATCTGCCAGATAGACCACACCAGACACCGTAGTCCGGTGAACTGGTTGATGAACCTTATTTCAGGTCTGGTAGCATATACCTTTCTGCCGAAAAAACCGTCTCTTAAGTTTGAATGGAATGAGATACCAAAATTGATGCTGGCTTAATTTTTTATATCGAACTCACGTTACAATAGTTTAAGTACTAATGGTTATATTGAAATATATTTCAAAGATAATGGTATTGGAATGAATAATGAATTGAAAAATAACTTATTCAATATTGAAGCTAATGTTTCGCGTAAAGGTACAGAAGATGAACCAAGTACAGGATTAGGACTGCTTTTATGCAAAGAATTTGCCGAAAAACATAATGGTAGCATTCGTGTAGAAAGTGAAGTTGGAAAA
>CAZOAP010000418.1:0-2111 GCA_964577645.1 uncultured Ignavibacteriales bacterium | reverse complement strand
AGCCTCCCCGTTCTTTAATAACGGGCGCAATTATCTTCCTTTGATAAAACAGCTGCAGAAATTTTATCCTGACTTTGAAAATGATAAGCTGACTTACGAATACATCCACAAAAAATTATATCCCGGCAAAGCTTTCAATAAGCAGGTGATGTGGAACCTTGCCTCTGAGCTTGAAAAGCTTTCCAGGGAGTTTATCCTGCAGCTTGGCTTTAAAGAAAGCAGGCTTGAAAGGTTTACGATCCTCTTTGATGAGCTCCTGAGGCGGAAGCTGGATAAACAGAACCTGAAGGAAATTGAGGCTATAGAAAAATTTGTTGATGCAAAAAAAACCGGACCGGATCACTTTTATTCCGGCTGGGTTATTGAAGAAAGTAAAACCGAATACTGGATCACAATAAAAGGGAGGCAGGATATAGCGCTTGTAAATATCGTGAAAGGGGTGGAGTATTTCATTCAGAATATGTTTGCGGATATAGCGGTGCAGGTGTGGGATCTGCATGTTTTCGGCAGGATGTATAATTCAAGTCCGGGCTCAAAAGGAGCGTACGGATTTTTCCAGAAGCTTGATCTTGAAAAGATCGTTATCCACGCCGAGGAGAACAGTTATTCATTCGCTCCGGTATTAAGGTTTTATTATAATAAAATTATGTCTGCCCTTGATGAAGATAACGAGAAGTATTTCTTTGAAATGAAGAAATTTTTTGAAGCTAACAGCGGCTTGTTTGATATCCTGGAACAGAAAAATATTATGATAACACTTGCAAATTACTGCGCAAATAAAATGCGTCTGGGCAATGAATTCTATTTTAAGGAGCTTTTTGAAATAAATAAAATGCGCCTTGAAAAAGGAACCGATACGTTAATGAACGGAAGGATAAATAAAGCGCTTTATCACCAGATACTCAGAAATGCGCTTGCTGTGAACGAAATAAAATGGGCTGAGGATTTTATTAAGGAGTATACCCCAAAGCTTATTGCGGAATTCCGAAAACCTATGGAAGCAATGGCACTTGGCTACCTGAATTTTGTCAAAAAAGATTACAGGAAAACTCTTTATCATATAAATAAGGTTGAGTTTATTGATATACGCGATAAGCTGCATACAAGGATACTTTCGGCAAAATCATATTACGAGCTGACGGAAACGGAGCTGCTTTTGCATTACATAGATTCATCAAGGCATTTTATGAACAGCAATGAAGGCATAGAAGATGAGACTCGTGATGCATACCTGAAATTCTTTAAGTATCTTGAAAAGCTTGTGCTCGTCAAAGGAAGCGATGAGGGTTTTGCGCTCAGAAAACTGCGGGAAAATATTGAAAACGATAAGAACCTGCGACTTAGACACAGAAGCTGGTTCTATGAAAAAATAGATGAGCTGGAAAATAATCTGCAGAATAAACCTCATGCAAAGATGCAGAGCCGTAAAGACAACCATGGTGCTTGAAAAAACTAAAACTTGTTATATAATTTAAATGTTATGAAGGTACTATTAAATACAAGGTTCCTGAAAATTACTTTGGTATTATTTGTGATATTATTTATTTTTTCCTGCTCAAAGCAGGAAGTAAGATCAAATAACCCAAATACAAATAATAAAAAAAGTGATTCAACTCTTTCGGGTAAATTTACATTAACAGAAAACCAGAAGAAAGTTTTAGCCGGTGCCAGGAAATGCCTTGAAGCAAAGTTCAGCTATGATAAAACAATGGGTTATTATGTATTAACCTATAAAGACGGCGTTAACACAGGTAAAAAGGTTTTCCCCGGTGGTGATCTTGATCCAGCAATGGGTGTTTGTACAGAAGTTATAGTAAGAGGATTAAGGTGGGGCGGTGTATGTGATATGCAGGAAGAAATTTATAATGACCTTAAATCGAGCTGGAGCGACTATCCTATGTTA
Organism: uncultured Ignavibacteriales bacterium; assembly: GCA_964577645.1. Classification (GTDB taxonomy): domain Bacteria; phylum Bacteroidota; class Ignavibacteria; order Tepidaquicellales; family OLB5; genus OLB5. The sequence goes on along the minus strand of CAZOAP010000418.1, from coordinate 208 downwards.
AGGTGGTCAGCTAAAAAGCCTGACCCCAATATTGATCAGCGCCGCGTACCCGTGCTGATGGTATGGTTTGCGAAATACTGGCAGGAGCAATCAATAGAAAATGATTTCCAGCCCGGTGATGTTGTTGCGTGGGATATGAACGGCGACGGCTGGGGAGATCATATTGGAATAGTTTCGGATAAGATCGTAGAGGGGATTCCGTACCTCA
>CAZOAP010000417.1:0-2124 GCA_964577645.1 uncultured Ignavibacteriales bacterium | reverse complement strand
CGAATTACCTTTAGTAATTGAGCCAAAATCAAATTCAAAAGATATTATACTAACTTTTTATCCTAAAGATGCTAAGATTTTTAATCCACAAATTAAAATCAAAGTAACATATTCTTCAGGTGAAAATTTTACAGACGAGACAATAAATTTAGTGGGACGTGGGAGTTATTAACTCAAAATATTCCTGCGGGGTATCAGGCGGTCCATACAATTAGCTATGTATGGACTTTTTTTTTGTTCTAAATTGACTTTATATAAAGAATAATCCCAAAGAGATGAAAATATTTTAGGAATACAAAATCACGCGAACACTCGTAAATGCACCAAGCTGAAGCTCGGTGTCGCAAAATTCGGCTACAGGGAACATTCAGTTTTACGATTAACGATGTTTAGCGATTTGGGAAATATCGCAGGTGCCGATAAATGTACTTAAAAACTATGAAGATATAAATAATCACTCATTCAGAGTTGAAAATCCCCACCTCCCCCAGCGAGGTACAAAAAGAGAAAATCCTTCCGAAGAATTTGAAACCTTCGGAAAGATTATTTTAATTAATAATTATCATTATTTTGGCTCTTCATTATTTTGAGTGGGAAAAAATTAAAAAAAATTTCTGATATTGCATATTAAATATGATCAAAAAAGTAAAAAGATAAAATGAATTCGAAAGAAATATTTTCATTAGCATTAAATATAGCCGAACCTTGGTTTGTTCAGGATGTAAAATTAGACTTACAAAAAGACACTTCAGCAGGCAGGATTGATATATATATAGATTTTAAGAAAGGTTATAAGTTTTTAGATAAACAAGGTCAAGAGACAACAGCTTACGACACAGAAGAAAAGACTTGGCGTCATCTTAATTTTTTTCAACACGAATGTTACCTCCATGCCAGAGTACCACGAATAAAAACAGAAGGTATCGGTATAAATTTAGTACAGGTACCTTGGTCACGCGAAGGGAGCGGATTCACATTATTATTTGAAGGGCTTGCAGTTTTAGCCGTGGAATCGGAAATGCCTGTAAGCAAAGCAGCAAATCTTTTAAACATATATGATACAAGATTATGGCGAATATTAAAATATTGGGTCAACAAATCATTAGAATCCGAATCCTGCAAAGAAACAATATCATTAGGCATAGATGAGACCTCTACAACAAAAGGTCATAATTATGTAAGCTTAGCCGTTGATATGGATAAAAGAAAAGTAATATATGCCACACAAGGCAAAGATAGTTCAACAATAGATAGATTAAAAATTCATTTAGACAAAAAAGGATGCAAACCAGAACAAATTCAGCAAGTATGTATAGATATGTCGCCTTCATTTATATCAGGCATTTCTGAAAATTTTCCAAATGCCCAAATAACATTTGATAAATTTCATATTAATAAAATAATTAATGAAGCTATGGATTCATTGCGCAAAATGGAAAGGAAAGAATCAGCAGAGCTAAAAGGGCATAAATATATATTTTTAAAAAGTGACGAGAATCTCAATAAAAATCAAATAGAAGCAAAACATTATTTTCTAACTCAATATCCAAAATTGGGCGAAGGTTACCGATTAAAAGAATTATTTAATGATTTTTGGAATATAAAAGATGTTGATGAAGCAGGTGGATATTTGTCCTATTGGTGTGATTTAGTAATTGAATCAAATATTGCTCCATTTATAAAAGCTGCCAAAACAATTAAAAGTCACTGGGCTGGTATTGTAAACTATATAAAATCGAAATTAACGAATGGAATCCTTGAAGGTATTAACTCGAAAATTCAATTAGCTAAAAAAAGGGCAAGAGGTTACAGAAATATAGACAATTTTATCACCATGATTTATTTCGTTGCAGGTAAACTAAAATTTGATTACCCACCCTATATAATGTAGAACCATTATTTTTTTAGTTTATTGCCGAAATATTTCCTTAATTTTTCGATTTTGGGATTGATTACCATTCTGCAATAAGGTTGATTTTGATTTTCGTTGTAGTAGTTTTGGTGATAATCCTCAGCTTTGTAAAATTCGGGCATCTGAGTGATTTCGGTTACAATTTTACTATCATAAATCTTTTCTTTTTCGAGCAATTTTATGTAATCAGCAGCAATTTGCTTTTGTGATTC
>CAZOAP010000416.1:0-2129 GCA_964577645.1 uncultured Ignavibacteriales bacterium | reverse complement strand
ACTCAAGACCAATTTATTCCCAATGAGTTTATTACCTATCCGGTATCTTTCGATAGCCCTGTTTTTAAAAAATTATTTCTTGCTCATGGGCCTTTTCATATAGTTGCCAATTTTGCAGCACATAAGCATGTTCGTAGTGAAAAGGACATTTATTCGATTGAAGCCTTATTGCAGAATAATCTTATTAATGCAAAAGAGATCCTTGAGCTTTTACTGGATTTTCCACCTGAACATTTTTTCTGTGTATCAACAGATAAAGCGGCAAATCCTGTGAATATTATGGGTGCTAGTAAAAAAATGATGGAAGAGATGATCCTTTCCTATTCAAAATATTTCAAAGTATCAACAGCCAGATTTGCCAATGTTGCTTTTTCTAACGGCAGTTTATTAGAAGGATTTTTAAAAAGGTTAGAAAAAGGGCAACCACTTTCATGTCCTTCCGATGTTACACGATTTTTTGTTACACCTCGTGAGTCAGGAGAGATCTGTTTGATGTCATGTATACTGGGAAATAACTCGGAAATTTTTTTTCCGAAACTGGATATGAAGAATGATTTAATCAACTTCGCTAAAATATATCCTTTGTTGCTTGATGAAATGAATTACGAACCTGTCATATATAATTCTGATAAAGATGCTAGAAATGCCATGAATCTGATTAATCAAAATAAATATCCAGTATTTTTATTCAAAACTGACACATCGGGAGAGAAGCTGTTTGAGGAATTTTACACTGAAACAGAAGACTATACTTTAAATAGATATATTTCTTTAGGGGTAATATCAAAGAAATCAATTTATGAAGCAAAAGAAATGAGCATTATCATAGACGAATTAAAAGCATTATTAGCGCAACCTGAAATAATAAAATCTGACATTGTATGTTGGTTAAAAAAATATATACCCGAATTTGAACATATTGAAACTGGCTTGACTCTAGATAAAAAAATGTAAATAGTCTCTATTTTCACAATACACTTATCCTTAAGGTATGGTGTCTTTATCTCGCTCGTTCTTATATTAAGTAAAATAATCTTTTTAATATCTTATATAAATTATAAGTGATTGATAATCCATTTATTCCAACTGTAAATTAATTTGGATTTGTTACAATATATATTATCTTTAGATTCCGATTTGAAGGCAGGTGCATTCTACTACTGCTTATTGACCTCACTCAGATCATAATGTATGTTTAAAAAGATAAACATTGTACCCCGCTGGATTATTTTTATGATTGACCTGGGGATTTGTTGTTTTGCTTTGATCTTCTCATACCTGATACGGGTAAACCTGTCGCTTGATGCTATAAACATGCACGATTTAAGTGGCAACCTGTTGATTCTGGTACTAATAAATTCCATTGTATTCATCAATTTCAGAACCTATGCCGGTATTATCCGGTATACGGGTGTTCAGGATGCTTTACGGATTTGTTATGCCACTGTAATGACTACCTGTGTACTTTTCTTCATCAGTTTGGTAGCAGCCAATTCAGGAGGGGCATTGGTTTTTTCGAATGTTACACTGATCATTTATGCTCTGTTTAGCTTTTTATTCCTGATTGCTTACCGGGTATTGATCAAATATGCTTTTAGTTACCTGCGTAACTATAAAATGGACCGGAAAAATGTGATCATTTACGGTGCAGGTGAAGCGGGTTTTGCTACCAAACGGGTACTGGAACATGATACCACTTCCAATGTAAATATTGTGGCTTTTGTGGACGATGACACCCGGAAAGTAGGCAAAGTGGTGGATGGTATACGGATTCATCATACCGCAGATTTACAATCACTGTCTCTGGCACAGAAAATCGATGAGATTATTATAGCTGCTTTTACCTTGGTACCCAGCAAGAAAAATGACCTGGTAGATTTTTGTTTGGATCATGATATCAAAGTATTAAATGTACCCCCGTTAGATAAATGGATCAATGGACAGTTCTCTGCCCGACAGTTACAAGCCATCAAAATTGAAAACCTGCTGGAGCGGGAGCCGATCCGGATTAATAACGAAGAAATTGCCAATCAGATTAGTAACAAACGGATATTAGTGACCGGTGCCGCAGGATCGATTGGAAGCGAAATTGTACGCCAGTTACTCAAATTCAGCCCCCAGACCATTGT
>CAZOAP010000415.1:0-2147 GCA_964577645.1 uncultured Ignavibacteriales bacterium | reverse complement strand
ATACCCATATAATCTCCTGTTACGGCATCAATACCCTGCGCCTGTGCTGAAAGTCCGCGGTAAATATTGCCGCCGCCTATTACAATTCCCACATCAACACCAAGCGAATAAACTTTTTTAATTTCTGCGGTAAGGTAATTTAGTATATTAACATCTATCCCTGTGTGGGCATCTCCGCTGAGTGACTCACCGCTCAGCTTTAAAAGCACTCTTTTGTATTTAAGTTCTTCTTTAGCAGCCAATTTTCTAGGGTATAAAAAAACAGGCTTAATATAAATTAAGCCTGTTAGGAATATTTAATTATGCACCAATTGTTTCGCCAAGCTGGTAACGAACCATAGTTTTAACTTTGTATTCGCTGCCTGAGAGTCCTGATACAGCTTTTATAACATCATTAACTGTTTTGCCGGGCTCTTTAACAAATTCCTGTTCAACAAGGCAGTTCTCTTCATAGAATTTTTCTACTTTGTTCGTAGCAATTCTGTCTGCAATGTTCTCGGGTTTGCCTTCGTTGATAGCCTGAATTTTATATATCTCTTTTTCCTTTGCAATCATATCATCGCTTACGCCGCTTCTATCGATAGTAAGTGGTTTCATGGCCACTACCTGCATTGCTAGATCATTGCCAAGAGTAACACCTTCATCGGTAACTTTTCCTGTAATTTCTATAAGTGAAGCAACCTTGTTGCCAAGGTGGTTATAATCACAGAAAAAACCATCTTTTGAGCTGAAATATGAAGCTCTTTTAAGCTCAACTTTTTCACCAACGCTGGCAGTTGTTTCATTAAGAACCTGCTGTATTGTGCTTCCGCTTGCTGATTTAGCTCCAAGTAAAGTATTCAGATCAGCTGTTTTGCCTGCAAGAACAGCTTCAACAGCTGCTTTTGCAAGGTTGCCAAATGTATCGCTTTTTGCAACAAAATCAGTTTCACAGTTCACTTCAACTATAGCAGCTTCGTTTCTTGCTTCATTCACTCTTGCAAATATCAGGCCTTCTTTAGCTATCCTGTCGCTTCTTTTTTGTGATGTAGCTGCTCCTTTTTTCCTTAAATATTCGATGGCTTTTTCGATATCACCATCTGATTCAATTAATGCTTTTTTGCAGTCAGCAATTCCTGCGCCTGTTTTTTCTCTTAACTTTTTAACTAAGTCTAAGGAAATATCCACTATATGCTCCTTTAAATATTAATTCTTAACTGTTATTAAAATATATGTGTTGCCGTTAAACTCTGAATAAAAGCTTAGGATACTCCGATCCCTTCAGATTCATCTGCAGCTGTTATTGTTTTCTTATTAGCCTCAGCCTCTTCTTCGCGCTGCATTCTCTTCATGTCTATTGTCTGCTTTGTATCCTGTATGGTATCAGCAATTGAGCTTGTTATAAGTTCAATTGATTTTACTGCGTCATCGTTTGCGGGTATCGGGTAATCAATAAGGTCTGGATCGCAGTTTGTATCAACTATTGCGTAAATAGGTATGCCAAGCTTCCTTGCTTCATCAACAGCAATATGCTCTTTCTTAACATCAATTAAGAAAATAGCACCCGGCAGCTTATTCATACTTACAATACCGCCAAGAACTTTTTCAAGTTTATCTTTCTCTCTGGAAAGCATCAGCCTTTCTTTTTTCTGGTAGTTATTGATAGTACCGTCATTTTCCATCTTAACGATGTTATTGAACCTTTTTATGCTCTTACGGATAGTTACAAAGTTGGTTAACATACCGCCAAGCCATCTTTCTGTAACATACGGCATGCCGCATCTTGCTGCTTCCTGTTTTACGACTTCCTTAGCCTGTTTTTTGGTGCCGACAAACATAATAGTTTTGCCTTCGCCTATTATTTTGGCAATGGAGTTCTGTGCATCCTGAAGCAGTTCGTGTGTTTTTTTGAGGTCAATTATATGGATCCCGTTGCGTTCCATGAAGATGTATCTCTTCATTTTGGGATTCCAGCGGCGTGTAAGATGCCCGAAGTGAGCGCCTGATAAAAGCAGGTCTTCTATTGAAACATTTCTCATGATTTTCTCCTTTTGTTATTTGTCCGTTTAAGGACACTTCTGCTTTCTTCATCTCCTGCCTAAACATCCCGGCATTTTGCCTGTGGACACAGGTCGGGCAGGATCGGAAAACATGTTTGTTGGTTTATA
>CAZOAP010000414.1:0-2158 GCA_964577645.1 uncultured Ignavibacteriales bacterium | reverse complement strand
GAAGAAAAAATTCAGGACAATTATCCTGCCGGAATCCTATGACCCGAGAGTTATAGAAGCTGCAAAAATAATTCTGAAAAAAAAGTCAGCAAAGTTAATACTGATAGATACAGGTAAAACTATCAAGATACCCGAAGATAAGAACCTGGAAATAATAGATATTGGTTTTGCAAAACAGTTTGCAGGTGAATATGCACGTTTGAGACAGAAGAAAAACAAAGATTATAATATTAAGCAGGCTGAAAGTGAAATCACTGATCCCCTGTTATTTGCCTGCATGCTGTTAAAAAATAATTTTGCTGATTCAATTATTGCAGGCAGCGTTTACTCTACCGGGAATGTTTTAAGAAGTGCCATACAAACTGTAGGCCTAAGCAAAGGAAACAGGACAGTATCATCATTTTTTCTTTTTAATTTTCCAAAAGGGCATGCGCATTTTAACCGTACCATTGCATATGCTGATTGTGGAGTGCTGCCTGATCCAACTGCCGCACAGTTAAGCGATATTGCAATACAGACATCTATGCATTTCAGGAAGATCACAGGTATTAAACCAAAGACGGCTTTCCTGAGCTTTTCAACTAAAGGCAGCGCAACTCACAACTCTATAGATAAAGTACTTGAAGCTTATAAACTGACAAAGAAAAAAATGCCCGGCCTGGTAAGTGATGGTGAACTGCAGTTCGATACGGCATTTCACACTGAAACCGGCAGAAGGAAGAATCCTGGCGGCAGGATAAAAGGTGACGCAAATGTATTTATTTTTCCTGACCTGAATTCAGGCAACATAGCATATAAGATAACCGAGCGGATAGGCGGCGCCACAGCAACGGGTCCGATAGTACAGGGTCTTGCTAAACCGGTTATGGATCTAAGCCGAGGCTGCAATGCTGATGATATAGTCAATATGTCAATAATAGCTTCATTATTTTAAGAATTGAGAATAGTTTAATTAAATTAATATGAAAATAATAAAAGCAACAACTGCTGAGCTTGAACAGGCTGCAAAATTATTTGATGACTACAGGATATTTTATGACCAGGAACCGGATATAGAAGGCGCGATGAAGTTCATAAATGAGAGGATGAAAAATAATGATTCTGTAATTTTCCTAGCGCTTGATGATAACAACGAAGGCATGGGTTTTGTTCAGCTTTATCCATCATTCACTTCTATAGGGATGAACAGGATATGGATATTTAATGACCTGTATGTCGATATTATTCACAGGCATAAAAAAGTTGCAGAGGCGCTTATTGATAAAGCTAAGCAGCATGTAAGAGAAACAGGAGCGGCAGGTATGGTGCTTGAAACACAGAACGAAAACTTCCCTGCGCAGAGATTATATATCAAAACCGGCTGGATAAAGGATGAAATGCATTCAAATTTTTTCTGGAAAAGGGATCAATAGTTATTAAGGAACTTTTGAATATTATTTTTTGATTTATAAAAAAGTATGGAATATAAAGATTATTATAAAATATTAGGTGTCTCTAAAAACGCGTCACAGGATGAGATAAAAAAAGCTTACAGAAAGCTTGCTGTAAAATATCACCCTGATAAAAATGCAGGCGATAAAACTGCCGAGGCTAAGTTCAAAGAGATCAATGAAGCACATGAAGTATTGGGTGATGCTGAGAAGAAAAGAAGGTACGATGAGCTGGGCTCTAACTGGAATGCATACCAGGGTTCAGGCCAGCAGGGCCAGGGCGGTTTTGACTGGGGTAAATACCAGCAGCAGTATGGCTCACAGGGCGGACAGAGCTATTCAACTAATTTCGGTGATTTCTCCAGCGCATTCGGCGGAGGCGGTGGCGGCGGATTTTCAGATTTCTTTGAGGCATTCTTTGGAGGTGCAGGTTTTGGCGGCGGTAAACAAAGATCATCCGGCAAAAGGCAGGCATTAAAAGGCGAAGATATGCAGGCAGAGCTGCAGGTAACACTGGAAGACGCATATAACGGTACGGAAAAAGTATTTGAAATAGGCGGGCAGACAATTAAGCTGAAATTAAAAAAGGGAGTTTCAGACGGACAGGTGTTAAAGCTTGCTGGTAAAGGGTACCCGGGTCATAACAATGGCCAGAATGGTGATCTTTTACTTACAATCAAAGTAGCAAAACATCCGCTTTATAACAGGATAGATGATGATCTTTACAT
>CAZOAP010000413.1:0-2159 GCA_964577645.1 uncultured Ignavibacteriales bacterium | reverse complement strand
GCATCCTGTGCATTAATGCGTAGGCTCTCGGACTCATATAAGTAGCGCCCTGTGATATGAACGCGAATACATAAAAAAACCGTTCCCAGAATTTATTCATTTTGAATGAACGGTGTGCTGCGTATCTGTGCTGTAAAAATGTCTGGGAAAAAATAGAGGTGTACCACTGAATGATAAAAAAGATGATAATGACCATGAAAAAAGTGCTGTTTAATTTTAATCTAAAAAGTATACTCTAATCCTAACACTGGCAGATTATTGATTAATGAGCACTATCATGAGTATAAGCTGCGGTGAAAAACTTTAAGATATTGATTATAACTGTCTAAATCCTGAATAACTGTTATTTATGTAACTATAATACTAAATAATTAGCTCAAAAGTAAGCTATTATGCAATTACTTATATAATGTAACCATGCAAATACCTGTTTGGTTCGTCTTTAAAAAATATTTCACCTGATTATTTTGTTATTGCTGCAATTTAATATATAATACACATTATTGAGCCGCGCTTCTCATGGCGAAAACTTACTCCGAAGGAGGAAGGCTCATTTAACATTTGACATTGTGCTTTTATTTATATTATCTTTGTATCACAAAAGTTTTAACAGTATTAAATGTTCTTTTAAATCACATGTCACACAAGTTGTGACGTTTATCAAGAAAGACTTGAGGGTCAGGCCCGATGATAGTCTTAGCAACCCGCGTTGAGCTTTAAACCGGCAAAAAACGTGATAGGTGCTAACTCCTTCTTCAATTTTCAATTGAAGGCAGATAAACAGGTATAAAGGTTTGCTACATAGACGCCTCTAACAGCCTGCTTTAGAGGTTTTTTTATTTTATACCCGTAGTGTATTTTTCCACACTGTTTCTTTATCCGCATTATCTGCCCATCACCTGATAATTCCAAGTTTTTCTTTTTTTGTCATTCCCGCGTAGGCGGGAATCTCTATTGGTGTTATTCGTTATCTCAGAATACCCAATTGTATTAGGGGTTCAAAAGGTTCTGCCTTAACAATTCAGACCACCCCTCAATCTATTTCCTCGCGGAAATAGATTTCTTCCCCTCCTTATAAAGTCGAAATGCTGTGTACAGCATTGAAGAACTGTTGAAGACACGTGAGGGGAGCTTTGGCGGGTTCTTTAACCTCGTTCCCTCCGCAAGGAGTCCTTCGGACAAGAACTGTGGACCAAATCCCCCTTGAAAAGGGGGAGGAAATTTTAGAGTAATAAAACAAACCATAATTGAACGAAAAGTAAATTCCTTCATTGATCTTAGATGGGGATTTGAAAATAAAATATACACAATCATAAAATTTCATTCATAAACCATAACGGGTCAACGACCCATCAAAAGGAGAAAACACCATGCATTTCGAAACAACAACCATCCACTCAGTACCCGTGGATAAACTCACAGGTGCAGTATCAACACCAATTTACCAAACATCTACGTATGAACAGCAGTCGCCGGGCATTCACAAAGGCTTCGATTACTCGCGCAGCAACAATCCCACACGCAAGGTGCTTGAGGATCTCATCGCAACACTCGAAGGCGGCACATATGGCTTTGCATTTGCCTCCGGACTCGCTGCAATTGACGCAGTAATAAAGCTCCTCAGCTCAGGTGATGAGGTCCTTGCAGTGGATGATATCTACGGCGGTACGTTCCGCATATTCACTCATATTTACTCAAGGCTTGGCATAAAAATAAAATATGTTGATACCACCGATATCATCAATGTAGTTGATAACATAACACCGCAAACAAAGCTTGTTTGGGTTGAAACACCAACCAACCCAACACTAAAGATCAGCGATATAGCTGAAATTGCCAAAGCTGCACATGCTAATAACGCGCTGCTTGTGGTTGATAACACTTTCGCATCACCTGCACTGCAGCAGCCGATCAAGCTTGGAGCTGATATCGTTATACACAGCGCTACAAAATATCTGGCGGGACACAGTGATGTTATCGCGGGACTCGTTGCTGTGAATACACCTGAGCTTGCTGAGAAAATTAAGTTCATCCAAAATTCCAGTGGGGCAATACTTGCACCATTTGATTCATGGCTCACAATTCGCGGAATTGAAACATTATCCCTCCGCGCAGAAAAACATTCCCGCAATGCGCAAAAGGTAGCTGAGTTCCTCCAA
>CAZOAP010000412.1:0-2160 GCA_964577645.1 uncultured Ignavibacteriales bacterium | reverse complement strand
ACAAATTCAATAAAACATGCTTTCAAAAAAACAAAATCAGGTGATATAACAATAAACATGAACAGGCAGAAAGGATTTTATACAATGAAAATTTCTGATAATGGCTCAGGGATAGGTAAAGATTTTAACTTTGAAGAAAACGACTCACTGGGAATGAACCTTGTCTCTTCACTTGCCGATCAGCTTGATGCTAAGGTCAGTATCGAAAACGGCATTGGAACAACTTTTAACTTCCGCTTTCCGGTCAATTAAAAAAATAGATTATTAAAAAATTGAAATGTATCAAACTTGGAGTTTGATACATTTTTTTTATACAGTTTTTTGTGAATCATTCAAAAATTATCATGTAATTGGTGATTTAGTGTAGACTTTTAATAATGATAATAATTCCTCAAATTTGGAGATATATGCCGCAAAATCATCCAAAAAACCGATTAAATGAAGAAGTTTCTATTCACCAAAACCCTGTTATCAGGTGGATTTTTTTAATTGGTGGTTTTGTACTGGTTGGGATAGGTATCCTTGGAATGTTCCTGCCGTTACTGCCTACAACTCTTTTTTTTATACTGGCTGCATGGTGTTTTGCAAGAAGCTCCTCAAAGTTTCATCACTGGCTTCATAACAACAGGTTCTTTGGAAAGTATCTGACAAATTACCGTGCTAAAGGCGGTATGACAAAAGGCTCAAAAATATTTTCTATTGCAATACTGCTGCTTGGTATCGGGTCATCAATGTTATTTGCAACCCAGAATCTATATATAAGAATACTTTTAGCAGTAATTGCAATTGGAGTTACATGGCATTTGCTGGCCATAAAAACGATCAGTAATGATCTGTCAGACTGATAAGATTTCAAAATTTTTATGTAACATCACAACGGTTTTAAATTGATACTGAAAACTTATATACAATATTAATGTGATCAGTATAAAATTAGAGAAATAAATATATTGTCAAAATCTCGGTCAGAAAATTTATCACCCGAAGGCAATGAAAGTGAGCGTGAATTGCTCAATGAACTGCGTCCGCATTCATTTAAAGATTTTACAGGACAGGATAAAATAAAAAGTAATGTAGGTGTATCAATTACCAGCTCACGCAAGAGGGGTGATTCTCTTGACCATGTTCTCTTCACGGGTCCGCCCGGATTAGGCAAGACAACACTTGCATATATCATAGCCTCTGAAATGGGTTCCCGCATAATTACCACTTCAGGCCCGGTACTCGAAAAACCGGGAGATATAGCAGGAATGCTCACCAAGCTGGAAGCAAGAGATATTTTATTTATCGATGAGATACACCGCATACCTAAGGTTATTGAAGAATACCTTTATTCAGCAATGGAAGATTATAAGCTTGATATAATTATTGATCAGGGTCCCGGGGCAAGAAGCGTAAGCTTACAGCTTGAAAAATTTACATTGATCGGCTCGACAACAAGATCAGGTATGTTAAGCGCACCGCTGCTTGACCGTTTCGGTATCCGCTGCCGCCTGAATTACTATAATACAGATGAGCTTGCGGATATTATTAAACGCTCTGCAGGTATACTTAAGATAAGAATAGAAGATGAAGGCGCTATGATCATTGCAAAACGCTCAAGGGGAACTCCGAGAATAGCAAACAGGCTGCTTAAGCTAACCCGTGATCTGGCAATTGTCAAAAACAAAGGTATCATCACATCTGAAATTGCCGATGAATGCCTGAACAACTGGGAAATTGACCACCTGGGGCTTGATGAACTTGATAAAAAGATCCTGACTACAATTATTGATACATATAACGGCGGACCGGTAGGGCTGAATTCAATAGCTGTATCAGTTGGTGAAGAATCAGGTACAATAGAAGAAGTCTATGAGCCATTTTTGGTACAGGAAGGTTTTATCCGCCGGACTTCACGCGGCAGGGAAGCTACTGATCTGGCTTATCAGCATCTTGGAATTACGAAGAAGAAAGCAAAAGGTAAAATTGATAATGGTCTTTTTGATTGAAAGAATCATGAATGACAAAGATTAATTTTGCAGCTAAAATTTAAATGAAGTATAAAAAGTTAAGCAAAGATTTTTATTATAAGCCCGCTTTAAAAGCTGCAAAAGATTTGATCGGTAAGATACTTGTAAGAAAAAAGGGAAGTAAAGTTTATTCTGGTATCATTGTTGA
>CAZOAP010000411.1:0-2162 GCA_964577645.1 uncultured Ignavibacteriales bacterium | reverse complement strand
AAAGATCAATACTCAGCACAACGGCATATATCAATCCTTATTTCCAGCTCTTTGGAGGGGAAAAACTGGGTATCCCGTTAAAGAGATCAATTGGCTTTACTTTTGGAATTGGAAATAAATACAGTGCGCCGTTTGAAAGTGATCTTGTAAGTATCGGGATGAACATAATTGGAGTTAACATAAGCTATAATACAACTATTGATAACCTGAATACACATGTTATAGATAAAACAACCGGAGATAATTACCCATGGAAGCAATATAATAATATATTTTCACCGCTTAGGGCAATTGAGCTGAGTTATGTAGTGCCGTTTGGAAATTTTCTTGAAATTGGTGTATTAAGCGATATAAAATATAAAGGCTATTCAACTGAAGCACTTGGACCGCAGTACAAATTTTATGAACGGGGTGATACAACTAAGCAGCTTCCCAATAATGTATTAAAAGGCTCATACCTGAATGTTGAGTTCCGTTACCCGTTCAGGATGTTTGGCTCGACAAGGTCACAGGTTTATATAGCATATTATGCCAACGAAACGAACATTGGCCTCATAACAAGGGAAAGCCGGCTGGCAGGTGCTGTATTTGATTTCAGGACAAATATCACACTGCAGAAAATAAGGAATTTCCAGATACTTCTAGAAGTGATGGTCTCAAATATAGGTGAAGGATTTGCCCTTAACTCTTTTGCATTCGGTCCTTCAGTAAGGCTTTCAAAAACTGAAAGCGGAAAATTCGGGGTCATTACTGCATTTATAAATGCCAGGTTTAAACTGGGTGATTTTTTTGACGAAAGAGAAAAGAAATAAATATGTATTTTTGTTATAATAAAACAATGAGTTTATAAGCATTAAATTACCACTAATATATAGTTACAGGAGAAAAACGCTGTGTTAAACCAAATAAAAGAAAAGTCGAATACTATCAAACAAAAATTTTCAAATAAATATGTAACACCTGATGAAGCTGTTAAAGCTATTAAATCAGGTGACAGGATATACATACAATCCGGATGCGCTTACCCGCAAAAACTTGTTGAAGCAATGGTATCAAGAGGAGCGGAGCTGAACGATGTTGAGATCTGCCATCTTATGGTCTTTGGAGAAGCACCATATATGAAACCTGAAATGGAAGGCCACTTCAGGCATAATGGATTTTTCCTTGGAGGCAACACAAGAAAGCATGTAAATGAAGGTAAGGCAGATTTTATGCCGATATTCCTTTCGGAAATACCAAAGCTTATTCAGCATGATACAAAGCATAAAGTTGATGTTGTACTTATTCAGGTATCACCACCGGATATGCACGGATTCTGCAGTATGGGTGTTGCAGTTGATTGTACCAAGGCTGCTGTTCATGTTGCAAAGTATGTTATTGCACAGATAAACCCGATGATGCCAAGAGTTCACGGTGATAGTTTTATTCATATAAATGATATTGATTTTGCTTTTGAATATGAACAGCCATTACAGGAATTACCAGGCATGCATGCAGAAAAAGATCCTGAGGAAATTAAAATATTCAATATGATCGGGCAGAATATCGCTGATCTTATTGAAGACGGCTCTACCCTTCAAATGGGTATTGGTGCTATTCCGGATGCAGTGCTTGCAAGGCTTGGCGATAGAAAAGATCTTGGTATCCATACAGAAATGTTCAGCGACGGTGCAATACCATTGATAGATAGCGGAGTAATTAACTGTGATAAAAAATCACTGCTGCGCGGAAAAATTGTTACATCATTTGTACTTGGCTCACATAAACTGTTTGAGTATATCCATGAAAATCCGTTTGTTGAAATGAGAACAACGGAATTTGTTAATGACCCGTTCGTGATTGCAAGGAATGATAAGATGATCGCTATAAATTCATGTTTACAGGTCGATATGACCGGCCAGGTCTGCTCTGATTCAATAGGATATAATTTCTACAGCGGTTTTGGCGGACAGGTTGATTTTATAAGAGGTGCTGCAAGATCAAAAGGCGGAAAACCGATAATTGCCCTGCAATCTACAGCAAAAAAGGGAACGATATCCCGTATAGTTCCGCATCTTGATGAAGGTGCCGGAGTTACAACTTCACGCGGTGATGTTCACTGGGTTGTAACAGAGTACGGCGCAGTTGACCTGCATGGTATGAATGTAAGGGAAAGAGTACAT
>CAZOAP010000410.1:0-2162 GCA_964577645.1 uncultured Ignavibacteriales bacterium | reverse complement strand
ATACTTCCCGATATTACCTGCACCCCGTGAAGCCATGCTGAATGCAAGCTCATCTGCATTTTTTAAGGGAACAAATACGGCTATTTTATATTTCCTTGCAAACTGGGGTGAAACGAACTGAATGCTTTTAATATTTGAAGCAGCGAAATATTTTTTTGCAGCTGCTGAAGCGTTATTCATTAATTCTGTTCTGTTTTAGCGGTATATAAAAAAAATGTCCCGCTTTTATATAGACGGGACATCAGTTTTCTTGTTTTGTGAAGCTGCTTTTAAGCCTGAATGATATGAGAAATTTGGTTGAATTACTTATCATATAATACTAAAATAGTTTTAGTTACTTTTAAATTCAATGCAAAAGGGGTTAGAACAATACAGTGTGAAAACCTGTTATATTAGTTAAAATAAATACTCTATATTATGAAATTAGCCGAAGAAATGCTGAAAAATACGGTAACAATCGCCGTTATTGGAATAAAAGCAGATGAATGGGAAACAGCCTATAAAGTGCCGTATTATATGTCGAAGCATGGTTACAGGATCTTCCCTGTGAACCCAAAGCTGAAAGGCAAAGTGCTGTTTGATGAAGAGGTTAAGGATAAGGTTAATCACTTAATTGATCCGATCGATATGGTGAATATTTTCCGCAGGCCTGAATACCTGGAAGAACATGCATTTGAAATTCTGCAAATGCAGCCATTGCCTAAATATGTATGGTTCCAGCTGGGGATATATAATGATACAGCAGCAAAGATGCTGGAGGAAAAAGGTATAAAGGTAATACAGAACAGGTGCATTATGGTTGAGCATGCTAATCTTTCGTAGTGTCATTCCCGCGTATGCGGGAATCTATACTTATAGTTTAGAAAAACCGAAAATTTTTGAAATGCGATAAGTATGCAAGCAAACAGAAAAATCAGATCATACAACACCTATCCAAAATTTGTGACAGGAATTATGAATGGATTCCCGCATACGCGGGAATGACAAAGTTTTACTCACCTGCAGGGGCTTTTGGGCGGGTTCTTGAAATTACATCTGTAATTGTAAGATGCGTTTCTTTGAACGTGAAGTAGTAATCGTTGGTCCTGAAATCTACATATTTCTGCAGCATGTAATTCTTTAAATTCCCGTCCTTTTCAAATGTAACAAGCCACGTACTTGGTGTTACTTCAACAACGGATGCACCGTTATAGTTTGCACCTATCTTATACACTTCTGTTTCAAGAAATGAAGCCAGGTCTTCATCATCTGAGTCATTTAAAAAATCAACAAGTATAGAAGAAGAGAATTTTTCCTCGGGTGTTAAGTTTGTATCCGCGGGATTTTCAATTTCATCCTGTGTAACCTTTTGCTGATTTTGTGTATCAGGCTTATCCTCTTTTGAACATGAAATTAACAGTGCAGCTGTAAGTAATATGAGTATGTATTTCATTATTTATATTTTCCAAACCGCCTGAACGGTAATTTTTCAGTTATCATAAAAAACCCACGACTCCGGTCGTGGGCTGTATTAAGTATTAAAAGATCATCAAAATCTGAAAATTATTTTATCAGTTCAAGCTCTTTACCGATATCGTTAAAGAGTTCTAAAATTCTATCCAAATGCTCTTTTTCATGTGAGGCCATGTAAGATGTACGCAGCATCGATAGATGCGGCGGTACACCCGGCGGAACAAATGCATTTGTGAATACACCTGCATCAAACAGCTTGCGCCAGAATACAAGTGTTTTATCAAACACACCCAGTATTACGGGAACAATTCCGGTAATACCTTCTATTATAGTATAACCCTGTGCCTTTAATCCTGCACGCATATAATCAGCATTAGCAATTAATCTATCTATACGTTCGGGTTCTGCCTCAAGTATTTCAAGCGCAGCCATTGCAGCGGCTACAGATGCCGGTGTTGGTGATGCGCTGAAGATGAGTGCGGGAGCGTGATGTTTTATAAAGTTAATGGCGCGTTCAGAGCCGGCAACAAATCCGCCAAGCGAGGCGAATGTCTTTGAGAACGTTCCCATTGTCATATCGACTTTATCCATAATACCGTAATGTGAGCCTGTGCCTCTTCCGCCTTTGCCGATAACGCCAACTGAATGTGCATCATCAATAAGTATCCTTGCACCAAACTCCTGTGCAAGCTCAACAAGCCGCGGCAGGT
>CAZOAP010000409.1:0-2179 GCA_964577645.1 uncultured Ignavibacteriales bacterium | reverse complement strand
AAGGCGGGCTGGGGTTTGACATGAAATGGAATATGGGATGGATGAACGATATACTTCTTTATTTCAGCAAAGATCCTATTCACAGGAAATACCACCAGGGCAAATTAACATTTTCATTGTGGTATGCTTTCAGCGAAAATTTTGTTCTTCCCATATCTCATGATGAAGTTGTGCATGGAAAGAAATCACTCCTTGAAAAAATGCCGGGAGATACATGGCAGAAATTCGCAAACCTTAGATTGTTCCTTGGCTTTATGACGGGTCACCCCGGGAAAAAGCTGAACTTTATGACCACCGATATTGCGCAGTATAATGAATGGAACAGCGAGGCTGGGCTTGAGTGGGGCCTTTTAAATGATGTTGAACTGAATAAGAAGCTGAACCGTTTTGTAATTGACCTGAATCACCTGTATAAGTCACATCCAGCTTTGTTTGATGTTGATTTCGCGTCTGATGGCTTCCAGTGGGTTGATTTTTCAGATGCAGTAAACAGTATTGTTTCATTTTACCGCACAACAAAAGATAAAGAGAGCATTATACTTTTCACGTTTAATATGACTCCAACTATACGCAGTGATTATTCAGTTGGCGTGCCGCAAGCCGGCTTCTGGAAAGAAATACTGAACAGTGATGCAGAAATTTACGGCGGCTCAGGTATTGGCAACATGGGCGGCAAGGAATCAGAACCGGTAAAAAGCAAAAATTGGGATAATTCAATTAAAGTGACACTTCCCCCTTTGGCAGTAAATGTGTATGAATGGATAAAACCTGATACAAGTACAGAAATTGAACCCGGCATTGCAAATGTTGAAGATTTTTATGTTGATACTGATACAGGCGGCGGCGGTTAAGATTAAAAAGCTGAACACTGATGTCGCAGATCAGACTGATTAAATAATACTCATTCAAAAATATGGTATTTAAGATATCTCCTGCAATTGAAGTTGATGCGTTGAATAAACTGTTTTCAGAATCATGGGATAAGTTTACTCCAAGAAGATTTGATTATCTTAAAACAAGTTTGTTTTATATTTATTGTTATGATGAAAATGAACTAATAGGTTTTGTGAATATTGTTTCAGATGGATACCTTCATGCATTTGTTTTGGATGTAACCGTGCGACCAAAGAATAGAAAAAATGGAATCGGGACAATGCTTGTTCATAAAGATATTGAAGAGTGCAAAGAAAAAGGAATTGAGTGGGTTCATGTTGATTTTGAAGAAAACTTGGAAGAATTCTACCGCAAATGCGGCTTTAAAAGTACTAAAGCAGGATTGATTAGTTTGATAAAAAACAATATTAGATAAACAACAATTATATAACTTTTAGAAATCACTGCTATCTTTCATAATATTTAGCTTTCAGGTTTAAAAACTTGTGAAATATGGAAAGTTAATCAGAACACAGTATTTTCCCCTATCATCTTAATATCCATATGTTTAGTTTCGTAAAATTCATTAAATCATACTTCATCCAATGAAAACAAATAAATACAAATCAATTTTTCTGTGTTTAGCAGTTATTTCTTTTTTGTCTTTAGCAAATGTTTCATTATTTGCTCAGGATAATTCAATTACTCAGACTAAAGAATCACAAGCTAAGCTCACACCAAAAGATGCACTGCAGTTTATGATTGACGGGAACACACGTTTTATTGATGGTGTTTTGATAAAAAGAGATAAGCTGGCCCAGGTCAAAGAAACTGCTTCAGGACAGTATCCGTTTGCGGTGGTGTTAAGCTGTATTGATAGCCGTGTTGCACCTGAAATTACATTTGACCAGGGATTAGGTGATATATTTGATGCGAGAATTGCAGGTAATTTTGTTAATGATGATATTCTTGGAAGCATGGAATTTTCCTGTAAAGTATCAGGAGCAAAACTAATACTTGTAATGGGTCACACAAACTGCGGTGCAATTAAAGGAGCTATTGATGATGCACAGCTTGACAACCTTACACAATTGCTTACAAAAATAAAACCTGCAGTTGAAAAAACTGATTACCCGGGTGAGAAGTCATCCAAGAATTATGATTACGTCGATCTTGTTGCAAAAGAAAATGTATTGCTTGCAGTTGAAGATATTAAAAAAAGAAGCAGTGTACTGAAAGAAATGTATGATAACGGTGAAATTGATATTGTAGGCTGTATGTATAACCTGAAAGACGGAAAAGTTGA
>CAZOAP010000408.1:0-2209 GCA_964577645.1 uncultured Ignavibacteriales bacterium | reverse complement strand
TCGGAAGTGCAGGACTGGCTTGCCGATGTTGCGGGAATATTAATAATGCTTTTGATCATTAAATATTTTTTATCAGCAAGAATGAAATTATTCAGAAAGGAAGAAATAAATGCCGTTTAATCTGCAGCACACAGTTGTAAGAGTGTCCTCAATAGAAGCAGCAAAGGATTTTTATCTTAATAAGCTGGGGCTTGAACTGCTCGAAGATTCCGGTAACTTTTTTGCTGCTAAAGCAGGGAATGTCAGGCTCTCATTTTTTGGCGGGTATGATAAGCCTGAAGCATCAGAAGATCCAAAAACCGGCGTATCACTTATTTTCAGAACAGATGATCTGGATGCATCTGCTAAAGAGCTTGAAGCAAAAAGTGTTAAGCCGTTTGGTGATGTTATTGAAATCCCGAATTTCCATAAATTCCTTGAATACGAGGATCCCGACGGAAATGTGTTTTTTTTAGCGGAATATAAGGTAGAACCTGTATAAATAGCATTTTTTTGACTACTAATTAAATTGATTATCTTAAGAAATATGAGTATTTTTGTAAATATGGGGACATTTCAGAATGTTCTTTAAGGTTCTTTCTCAGGATAATAGCTGTAAAGCAAGAGTTTCGGAAATTACTACCTCTCACGGTACTTTCGAGACTCCTATTTTTTTGCCCGTTGGCACACAGGCAACTGTAAAAGCAATTGAGCAGCGTGAGCTTGAAGAAATAGGAGCGCAAATTATTCTTGGCAATACTTATCACCTTTATTTAAGGCCGGGAACTGAGGTTTTAAATAAAGCAGGGGGACTGCATAAATTCATGAACTGGAACAAGCCAATTTTAACAGATAGCGGCGGGTTTCAGGTTTTTAGTTTATCAGGCTTAAGGAAAATTTCACCCGATGGTGCCGAATTTAAATCACACTTAGATGGCAGCATGCATATGTTCACACCTGAAAAAGTTGTGAATATTCAAAGAATGATTGGTTCCGATATCATGATGGTGCTTGATGAATGCCTGGAAAATCCTGCAGGGTACAGTAAGGTCGAAACTTCAATTAAGCTTACAAGTGATTGGGCAAAACGCAGCAGGGTTGAATTCCAAAATACATCTCCGTTATACGGAAATGAACAGTTTCAGTTTGGAATAATTCAGGGCTCAACTTATAAAGATCTCAGGAAACACTCAGCTGAAGAGCTTGTTGATATAGATTTTGATGGTTATGCGATCGGCGGACTTGCAGTTGGTGAAGCAAATGAAGTGATGTATGATATTGTTGAACATACAACGGAATTCATGCCGCAGGATAAACCCAGGTATTTAATGGGTGTAGGCACTCCGGAAGATCTCTTAAATGCTATTGAGCGCGGTGTTGATATGTTTGATTGCGTTATGCCAACCCGGAACGCAAGGAATGCCACAGTTTTTACCAGCACAGGCAAGTTAAGGCTCAGGAATCTTGATAACAAGTTCAACTTTGGCTCAATTGATGAAAATGTTGAAAGCTATACATCTAAGAATTTTACACCGGCATATTTAAGGCATTTGTTCATGAGTGATGAAATGCTTGCAGCACAGCTGGCTACAATACATAATTTAAGGTTTTACCTTGACCTGGTAGAAAGATCCAGGCAGGCAATAAGGCAAAGCCGCTTCACGGAGTTTAAAAAAGAGTTTCTTGAAAAATATAATTCAAAAGTTTCAGTTAACAGCTAAGAAGATCTATTAAAAAAGTATTAAGCATTAAATTAAGGAAGGTATTATAAATTGACATATTTATTTTTCATATTACAGGCACAGACAGATGGTATAGCCGGAATGGTAAGCTCATTGCTGCCGTTCTTACTCATCATAGTGGTATTCTATTTTTTGATTTTAAGGCCTCAGCAGAAAAGACAGAAGGAAAGAGCCAAGCTTCTTGAAGGCGTAAAAAAAGGCGATAAGATAATTACATCAGGCGGTATCCACGGTACAGTCGAAGGGCTTGAAGATGATTCAGTTCTTGTAAAAATTGCAGATAACGTAAAGGTTAAGATGGATAAATCTGCTATTGGTACAATTGTTGGCTTAACAGACCAGGTTAAAAAGAAAAACTAAAATTTAAACCTTTTATATAAGGTGTTATTGTGGCGTTTATAAAAAGATCGCCACATTTTATTTATGAAACTACAGAAACTAAGCACAAAACAAAAAGTGCAGCCTAAGGCAAACGGTAAATTTAAGTT
>CAZOAP010000407.1:1194-2274 GCA_964577645.1 uncultured Ignavibacteriales bacterium | reverse complement strand
AAAACATTTTTGCGGAGTATGAAGATATAGATAAGACCGTCATCTGATACGGTGTACGACTTTGCAAGGCTTGGATCAAGGTTCATTGCCTGTGTGTATTCCAGCAGTCCTTCCATCATTTGCTGCAGCGGCCAGCCTGTAGCATAGTTACTGCACATAACAGGATCAAGATTTTCGATGCCCTGTGATTCGTTGTATTTAAAAATATTATCTGAGGTTTCCTTTTTTGAGCATGAAGAAAAAAGTAATACCAGTATAATTGTTAAAACAGTAAATGCCTGAGTGATTTTCATATGTTATATCAATATTATGAACAAAGATATGAGTTTAATGAGAAAGATAAAATTTAAATAACCGCTCCATTTAAAATAATTCTTTATTATATAATTCAGATGCTTTTAGTTTAATAATAACCATAATACTTCAATACTTCCTTTGCCGGAAAGTGTCCCAACTCAGCGGATCTTTTATAGCATTCTATAGCTTCTTTGTTTCTTCCTGTTTGTTCATATACCACTCCAAGGTTATTGAATGCTAATTTATCATTTGGGTCCAGCTCAACAGCTTTTATGTATGCTTTTATAGCATCTTCGGTGTAACCTGCATTTACAAATACATTCCCAAGGTTAAAATATGCATCTGCATATTTACCGTTAATTTTTATTGAGCTTTGGTATCTTATTATTGCTTCTGCATACCTGTTATTTGCTGCATAGTAATTTCCAAGGATAAACTCCGCGTAATAATTGCTGTTGTTTTTCGATACCGCATCCTGCATAAGTGTTTCAGTATTATTCCATAGCTTTACCCTGTAATACGAAATAACTGAAAGTATTACGATAATAATAATACATGAAGAGGCTATGACAGCTTTATATGGTATAATATTATTTTTAACATTTCTGATAACCTTTCTGATCAGTACAGCAATTACAATAAATAATCCAGCCAAAGGCAGATAAGAATATCTATCAGCAGTTATTGATATTCCAAAAGGTACAATCGGCAGTACGGGTATTATCGTAATAATATAAAACCACAAACCGAATTTTATTGTTCTGGACCGGGTCTTAAGCCTGT
>CAZOAP010000407.1:0-1184 GCA_964577645.1 uncultured Ignavibacteriales bacterium | reverse complement strand
ATATAAAAAATATTATGCTTATAAAAATTATTGGCGAGATAATATAAATAAATGTGACCTCAGCTGGATAAATGTATATCACTGATAGATCATACGGAAGCAGCATTTTGAAAGGATAGAACAGGACCGCATAGAATATAAAAGATAATTTTTGAAATATGGTATAACCAGATATATCTGTTTTATAGAATGCCGTGAAAAGATTTATTACTGCAAATACTGCGCTGATCAATATATACGGGATCTTATTTTTATAACTGAGCTTTTTGTTCACAATGAAAAAATGATCAACAGCAATAAGTATAAAAGGAAGAGTAACTGCCATAGATTTGGATAAACACGACAGGGTAAACATAACTATTGAATAATAATAATATCTCCGGTTATCTGAATTTCTGAATCTGATGTATAAAATGAGAGAACTGATATAAAACAGTGAATACAGCATGTCTTTTCTTTCTGAGATCCATGCAACTGACTCAACATGCAAGGGATGTATCGAAAATAATACTGCTGCAGTAAATGCCGTTATTTTTTCTGTCTTAAGTTCCCGAAACATGAAAAAGATCAAAACAGAATTAATACAATGAAGGATAATGTTTGTTAAATGAAAATAGGATGGGTCCAGTCCGAACAAACTTCTTTCCAGCAGGTAAGAAATATAGACCAGTGGATGGTAGTGAACAATATTTTCAAAACTAAATGACCTTATGAAAGTATCCGGATTCAGCGATGTAATTAACGCGTTATTGAATACCATAATATCATCATCATACCATATAAATCCGGCATTAAAGAGCGGTAAATATATCAAAGCAGCCAATAAAATAATTATTGCAGCTAAAAAACTGTTAGTTTGATAAAATGGAATATGAGAGCCGGAATTTGAAGTCGCCGGGGAATGAAATTTACTATTCATTTAAAACAGGTAAAGTTTTTTAAAACTAAATAGTAATATTTATCTTATAGGTTGGAGGTTTTTAATTTTATGTTATTCAATTATAATTAATTTATTCAATTATTTCAACTAACTAATTAAATTAATATCAAATATATAAAATTTCTTACATTACATGAAGCATAACCCGAAAAGACTATAAATTTTGCAAAAAGTGCAATTAAGTGCCTGTTTAATATACCATATTCAGGTTAGGAATAAATCTTAACTAAATTCTATATTTGTG
>CAZOAP010000406.1:0-2280 GCA_964577645.1 uncultured Ignavibacteriales bacterium | reverse complement strand
TTGCAGAGGAAATATTAGGCAACATCGAAGATGATGGTTATTTACGGATCTCGCTTGATGAGATAATTGAAGATATTTCTGAAAAGTACGAATTTCAGCCAACTCCTGCAGATGTTGAAAATGTACTTAAGATCGTTCAAAGGCTTGATCCGGTCGGTATTGCTGCAAGGGACCTGAAAGAGTGCCTGACAATACAATTAAATGAGCCCGGAAACGACTTAAACAGTATTGACCGTGAACTGACTTTAAAGATGATAAATGAATATTTTGATGAATTTAAGCATAAACACTTTGAAAAACTTTCCAAGCTGTTAAATGTCAGGTTAGAAAAGATAAATGAATTATTTGAAATTGTTCATAAGCTGAATCCGGCACCCGGAAAGCAGGATATAGCTGCTGATTATATTATCCCTGATTTTATTGTGAAAGAAACCAGCGGTGTGCTGGCGGTTGAGCTTAGCGGTGAATCAAACCCCGGTATAAGGATAAGCAAGAAGTATATGGATATGCTTAAGGATAAGAAAACACAGAAAGATACCAGGGAATTTCTTAAGAATAAATTTGAATCAGCTAAATGGTTTTTAAATGCAATCCAGTCACGCAAGGATACCATGCTTAAGGTTATGAATGCTATAGTTGAAAGGCAAAGGGAGTTCTTTATATCCCATGGCGAGAATTTAAAGCCAATGTTTGAAAAAGATATTGCTGAAGATATCAGTATGGATATTTCCACGGTCAGCAGGGTAGTTCGCGGAAAATATGTGCAGACAGATTTTGGTATCTATGAGCTGAAATATTTCTTTTCCACCGGGCTAAAAACCGATAGCGGCGAAGATGTATCAAATAAAATTTTTATGGAAAAGATAAGGGAATTGATAGAAAATGAAGATAAATCAAAGCCGCTAAGTGATGATAAGATATCGGAAATAATGAATAACAGCGGGTTTAATCTGGCCCGCAGAACTGTAGCCAAATACAGGGAAAACATGAAGATACCAAAGGCAACTCTAAGAAGAAAAATAATATTGAACTAATTATAAAATTAAACAATATTAGTAATTAATAACAGGAATTATTAATATAAATATCTGATTTTGTTATTATAAGAACTATTTTAAGGAATATAATTGGAAAATAAAATTTTAAGCACCACAGTAATTGGTCTAATAAAAGATGGTATTGCATCAATGGGAAGTGACGGGCAGGTTACTGTTGGCAATACCGTTCTGAAACAGAATACCAAAAAAGTAAGGAAGATCTATAACAATAAAGTGCTTGCAGGTTTTGCAGGCTCTACAGCTGATGCATTAACATTATTTGAAAAATTTGAAGCCAAGCTTGAGCAGTACAAAGGCAACCTGCCGCGTGCAGCTGTTGAGCTGGCAAAAGACTGGAGAACTGACAGGTACCTTCGCAGGCTTGAAGCTTTGCTAGCTGTAATGGATAATAAAAATGCATTCATTATCTCAGGGAACGGTGATGTTATTGAACCCGATGACGGAATTGTAGCAATTGGTTCAGGAGGCAGCTTTGCAACTGCAGCTGCAAGAATGCTTGTAAAGTATTCATCACTAACCGCAGGCGAAATTGTTAAGGAATCACTTGATACTGCAGCAGATATCTGTATTTACACAAATCATAATGTTACAATAGAAGAACTATCATAAATTATCCCTTGTATAATTATGTTATTAGAAAGAAAATAAATTAAAATGGCAGATAAAACAGAAGATAAAGATAAAGAAGTGAAGCCGGTATCCAAGAACGGAACAAATGGAGTTAAAAATGAACAGGATAGTATCACTAGTAAACCGGAAAAGAAAACAAAAGCTAAAAAAGAAATAAAACAGGATGAAGTTTCAGCCAGCGAAGCAATGCTGGCAAAAGAATTAACACCTTCACAAATAGTTGCTGAGCTTGATAAATATATTATCGGGCAGAACAATGCCAAGAAATCTGTAGCAATCGCATTAAGGAACAGGTGGAGAAGAAAGCAGATACCGCACGGTCTGCGTGAAGAGATAATGCCGAATAATATAATACTTATCGGACCCACGGGTGTTGGTAAAACAGAAATAGCCAGAAGGCTTGCAAAGCTTTCAAATGCTCCTTTCATTAAAGTGGAAGCTTCAAAATTCACAGAAGTAGGTTATGTTGGCAGGGATGTTGAGTCAATTGTACGTGAGCTTACTGATCTTGGTGTCACTATGGTGAAATCGGAAAAGAGCATTGAGGTACAGAAAAAAGCCGAATACCTGGCTGAAGAAAGAATACTTGATA
>CAZOAP010000405.1:0-2297 GCA_964577645.1 uncultured Ignavibacteriales bacterium | reverse complement strand
ATGCGATAAACTGGATTGCCTCAATAATTGATGCTTCTTCTAGTGGAAAGAATTCTGCGCATAGAAGGTTCAGGAATTATAATGTGAGTTTTTAAGTGCATAGATAATCGTTCCACGAAATTAGTTTCTACTTAGATTAACCCTATTAAAGAATATTTTATGCAATATTACTTATCGAATACTCTATTCGTGGCACGATAATTTTTTTAAAACAGTTTACCTCAATAAGATTGCTTCCTTCCTCCCGCTTCGCGGTTTTAAGGCAGGCGTCGCTAGCGCTCCTCGTAAAAAATTCTATTCGTGGCACGATATTTTTTAGTATTTTTGTAGTATGAAAGATACTTTACTCACCAAGAAGCAGAAGGCGGTAATTGAATCAGCCTTAAGTAAACAGGACTATAAAAAAGTTATTGCTGAGCTAGATAGGGTTTCTACCAAGCACTCTGGTACTGCAAAGATGAAGGATAAACGGTATGTGATTGCAGAGGCGGTAAGGCATATTACTGAGGCGAATTATAAAAATCCCGAACGCGAATATTATAAAGCAGGTTTAAAGATATTAAACATAAAATCAGATAACGCTAAAGAAGTTGGCATACACATTCTATGGCGCGGATATAAACATGATAAGCTAAATGTTACAAAATGGCTTTACAAAATTACCGATGATGCGAACTGGGAAGTAAGAGAATATGCAGCGGGAGCTCTTGCTGCAACATTAAGCACACACCCCGAGTTTTATACAACCCTTAAAAAATGGGTTAAGGATAAATCAGAGAACATAAGGCGCGGTGTAGTTCTCGCGGCAGCTGCATTAAGGGATAAAAAGGATCCCAAAAAGTTAAAAAAAGCATTTGCGCTGTTTGAGCCGTTGATGTATGACAGCTCGAGGTATGTTAAAGTAAACCTGGGTCCGTTTATTTTAGGCTCATACTATGGCAACAATATGCCCGGCGAAGTATTTAAATTTTTAGACCGGATGATGAAAGTTAAAGATGAACATGTTAGGTGGAATATAGCAATGGCATTCAATAACAGCTTTGGGAATAATTATCCAAATGAAGCTTTGAAATATTTGAGGGTACTTGCTAAAGATAAAAGCAAAGTTGTACAAAGAGCGGTGAAGTCAACTTTGAATCATTTGAGGAAGAGGAACAAATCAGTGAAGTTATAAAGTTGTAAGGTTTTAAGGTTGTAAAGTGTATGTTTATTAAGTTTGAAGTTTAGAAAGAATATTGTATGAGTGGAGAAATAGTTTTGGATTTTGTAGAGTGTATCAACAGGCATGATGTGAACAGTCTTTCTGAATTCCTCTCAGATGATCACACATTCACAGATGCGCATAATAATAATATCTCAGGCAAAGAAAGTATGCTGCAGGGCTGGCGCGGATATTACAGCATGTTCCCTGACTATAAAATCGAAGTGGATGAATTCTACGAAGCGGGAAGTACTTTTGTGATGATGGGATTTGCATCCGGTACGTATAAGGGGATAAATCCTGAGCGTAATCACTGGAAATTACCTGCTGCATGGAAAGCAGTAGTTGAAGAAGGCAAAATTAAACACTGGCAGGTGTATTGCGATACCAGGATTCCCACAGAAATAATTGAAAAAAACCTGTAAAACGGCAAAAATTACGTTTTAATCACTAAATTCACAATTTTTTATTATAGTTAATTTTACTAACTTTGTATTGGAGATATAAATATCATATTTATAGATACATCTAATGAAAATTTCTGATATACTAAGCACTGATGTAATAGCGGTGAACCTGGAAACGACAGATAAGGAAGATGCAATAAAAAAAGTTATTGATCTTGGAGCAAAGTCCAATAAAATCCTTGACAAAGAAAAAGTATCCAGCACAATATTTGAACGCGAGAAACTTGTATCAACAGGCGTTGGAAAAGGTTTTGCTATTCCCCACGGGAAAACTGATTCAATACAGGATGTTGTTGCAGCATTTGCTATTACAAAAGAACCCATTGATTTTGATTCCATAGACGGAGAGCCTGTAAGGTTTATTTTTCTGCTTATAGGAAAAGAGAATTTACTGAACACTCATATCAAGCTCTTAAGCCGTATTTCAAGGCTTATGAACAAGGATGAATTCAGGGAAAAGCTTCTGGAAGCAGCCACCCCGGAAGAGGTACTTGAAATATTCAAAGAAGAGGAGAAGAATTACTTCGATATATAATTACATCGGAATAAAATTACTCTGACCAATTTCTGTTATCCGCAGAAGTTAAATGAATATAGAGATGTCATCCAAACTTGGTTTTCCGCCACCT
>CAZOAP010000404.1:0-2298 GCA_964577645.1 uncultured Ignavibacteriales bacterium | reverse complement strand
ATTCCTCAAGCATGCGCATAAAGTTGTTTTTGAGCCGGAGCTCATTGATAATTCAGAACCGTTTGGTGAAGGTAAAACTATGCGGGTGCCATTTTTTATATTTTTCAGTGATACCGGAGAAAGAGAAATATTTTCTTTGCTTCTATTGAGTGATGCAGGGACAGCATTATTTGCTTTTGCATATTCAAAAACTGAATCATCTTTATACCTGTACGGGAATACTGCAGCATTATTGCTTAAAGCAATATCAACACAAGTTGAAAATGACAGTATATCTATAATTATTGTTACATCAGATACAGATGAATATTTATTGACACCTTCTATTCCCCACTCGCAGTTTATCATAATTTAAAAGTTGTTAAATGCTCATATTTTCTTAATATTCAGTGTTCTTTTGGCAGGATTAATGACCTTATCGGTACTTTTTAACTGTGTCAATATTTGCCTGACCGAGTCTATATTATCTTTATTTACCAAAACTAATATAGTATCGCCTTCTTCCAGAATTGAACCGCCGCTTGGCACAACATAATCGTTATCCCTGTAAATTACAGTTATCAGGCTTTCCGGCGGAAGCTTTAGCTCAGCTAGTGACCTGCCTGCAATGGCGGAATTTTGCGGAATGATAAGATCTAGCAGGTCGTTATTTGTTTTTTCGGCATCTGTCATTTCAATTGGTATGTGAGACTTCAGCTCCTTCATTCCCCTCACCCTGAAAAGCTTTGCAGTAATTGGAATAGACCAGCCCTGTACAAGTGCTGATGTAAGTGTGATAAAGAATATCAGATTGAAAATATATGGACCAATTTCAAGCCCCGCAGTTAAGGGGAAAGTTGCAAGTATAACAGGAACTGCACCTCTTAGCCCGACCCAGCTGATGAACATCTTTTCATTCAGCTTGAATGTTGAAAAAAACATCGATATGAATACTCCGATTGGCCTGGCAAGAAATATCAGTACCGCTGAAAGGATGAGTCCTGCACCAATTACATTATAAAGCTGAGATGGATATACAAGTAATCCCAGTGTTAAGAACATAACAATCTGTCCCAGCAGCGCAAGCCCGTCAAAAAATCTGATCAGTGATTTCTTTTGTATGAATTCACTGTTGCCCAATATTACTGCTGCAATATATACGGCAAGTATACCGCTTGCACCAAGTGATGCGGCAATAGCATATACAAAGATGGCCGAAGCAATTGCAAATACAGGGTACAGGCTTGGGTAAGAAAATTTGAATTTATTGAAGGCAAGCGCGAGAAGTCTGCCGGCTCCATAGCCTATTGCAGCACCCAGCACCATTTGCTGAAATAAAAATAATATTATTCTGAAAACCGAAACATCTTCTGCCTGTAAAAGCTGTATAAGAATAATTGTAAGGATAATTGCTGCGGGGTCATTGCTGCCTGATTCAAGCTCAAGCAGCGGCTTAATGTTACCTTTTAATTTTGTTCCCCTTGCTCTCAATACTGAAAATACCGCAGCAGCATCAGTTGAAGAAATAATTGCACCAATCAAAAGGCTTTCATGAAGTGGTAAATGGAAGAAATAATGAACAAAAGCTCCCATTGTTGCAGTTGTTAATACTACACCTAATGTTGAAAGGCTGATAGCAGTCCACATTACAGGTTTTACATCACGATACCTGGTTTCAAGTCCCCCGGAAAATAGAATAAATATAAGCGCTACAATTCCAACATACTGGGCAATATACACATTATCAAAATATATCTTTCCGGGACCGTCTGAGCCGGCAAGCATTCCGACCACAAGGAAAAGAATAAGTGCAGGAAGCCCGAGATTTTCAGATATTTTGGTAAGCGTTATGCTTATCAGTATAAGTACTGAAAGCACCAATAATATGTATTCAAATGGAAGCAATTTTTACATTATGATAATTGATTTAAAATAAAAAGGCGTTCAATTATAAACGCCTTTTCAATAAAAGTAATACTTATGCGTTATTTTTATGCTTCTTTACCGTGGCAATTTTTGTATTTCTTGCCGCTGCCGCATGGACAAGGGTCATTTCTGCCGACCTTGGGTCCCACCTTAATCGGTATCTTCTTCGTATCGTTTGGCTGTCCCTGCATATTATCTGACTGCTCAGGTGTCATTTTCATACCAACACCATCAGCGCTCTGTTTAATAGTAGTCATTCTCTGAGGCATACGCTGTCTCTGTACAGGTACTTCAACTTTCTGTTCCTGTGTTGTGAACTTGAATACAAAGTTAATAACATCTTTGCTGATATCTTCAAGCATCTGCACAAACAAGCCAAAACCGTCTTTCTTG
>CAZOAP010000403.1:0-2318 GCA_964577645.1 uncultured Ignavibacteriales bacterium | reverse complement strand
AAATCAAAAACATTGATGAAAGCTGTAAGTCTTTTGTAGTTTATGGCGAACCACAAAGTGGCAAAACCGAAATGATGATTGCTTTAACCTCTCGTTTACTTGACGAAGGTTATAAAATAATTATTGTGTTATTAAATGACAGTAAACAACTGTTGACTCAAAATTTAGAACGATTTAGAAGATCTGGAATTGATCCTGCCCCAAAAAATTATAGCGAAATATTGGATCCAGCTGTTACTATAGGAGAAAATGAATGGGTAATTTTTTCAAAAAAGAATTCAAAAGATTTACAAAAATTAATTAGCAAAGTAGGAAGAATTGATAATAAAGTAATTATTGACGATGAGGCCGACTACGCAAGTCCAAATTCAAAGATTAATAAGGGTGAGAAAAATAAAATTAATGAATTAATCGAGGAGTTGATTAGTAAAGATGGGATTTATATTGGAGTTACTGCAACACCTGCGCGTTTAGACTTAAATAATACGTTTAGAAATGAAAATGAAAAGTGGGTTGACTTCCCTCCACACCCCTTATATAAAGGTCAAGATACTTTTTTCCCAACTTCATTAATTAATGGCAAGATTGATTTTACTCTAAAACTATTACCAGATTCTGAAGATACACCTAAATTTTTAAGAGAAGCTTTATTTGGATTTTTAGTAAATGT
The DNA here is from genome assembly GCA_964577645.1 of uncultured Ignavibacteriales bacterium. GTDB lineage: Bacteria > Bacteroidota > Ignavibacteria > Tepidaquicellales > OLB5 > OLB5. Next base: position 1,648 of record CAZOAP010000403.1, on the reverse strand, counting down.
TGCTTATATAAATCTAAAAATTAATATTGATGGGGAAAAAAATTATAGTATATTAATTCATACAAGCGGAAAAAGAGCGGATCATACAAATGATTACAAGGAAGTGATAAAAGTATTCAACATATTAAGCAAAGAAAAGGATAAAAAATTTGAAAAATATTATACAAAAATTTGGGTAATAGCACATGAAAGATACCCTACCGAAGCAACAGAAATAGTAAATTACATCTCTGATAATAGAAATCGTTATACAGTGGTTGTTATGAATAGTGATGTTGATAAAAATGTTGTTGACTATACAAATGCAACAAACCCATCAACACTCTTTACTGTTGCAATAGGTGGCAATATAGTTTCAAGAGGTGTTACATTTGATAATTTACTTTCTATGTTTTTTACTAGAGATGTTAAACATAAAATACAGCAGGACACATATATACAAAGAGCTCGTATGTTTGGCTCTCGAGGTCATTATCTATCCTTCTTTGAATTGCATATTCCTGAAAGTTTATATATAGACTGGCACAAATGTTTCATTTTCCATAAATTATCTCTAGAATCCATTAGATCAGGCAGTGGTTCACCAGTATGGCTAGAAGATAAGAGAGTTTCTGCAGTAGCGACCTCTAGTATAGATAAAACTACGGTTAGTTTTGATAGTGGTGAAATGAGTTTTGAAATCTTTGACTATTCTGACATTATTGAAAGTATAATTGTGAACAACAAAACTTCATTTGAAAAATTAAATGAATTATCTAATTTATTAGGAAAACTGAAATTACCTGAATATTTACTAAATTTTATTAATCATTTTAGTCCAAATGGAGTGGATTCGGTTGCTATTCATTCTTCAGATTCAATAACAGGATATAAAGACGCAGATAAAGATAGGATTGAACGCGCTAAAGGTTTAATTGGAACGACACAACTTGAAAAAAATAGATTTCCACATGCAATCCACCATTTTAAGATATATTATAATTCAGCAAACAAGGCTAGACTTTTTTACAAGTACAATGGCAACATCAAATTTTTAAAAAATCTAAAAAATATTTCTAATGCTTAAAGAATTTCAGTTTTATCATGGAGTTGTATTTTCAAAAATTCTCCATTCCACATTAGAACGTGTTACATTACAATCCTTTCCTACGCCAGATAATGCGTCATACATTCTAAATAGAAAAGTAGGGATTTATATAAAATATTCTTCAAAGAGATTATCACCTTGGCGTTTTTCTTTTGCAAAAAGACATCAAGACGAGATACTCGAACTTAAAAAGAAAGCTGGTAAAGTTTTTCTTGTACTTGTATGTAATGATGATGGTATTGTAATTCTTAGTTATAGAGAATTAAAAAAAATCCTTAATAAAAAACACGAGGATGCTGAATGGATAAGTGTATCCAGAAATAAAAGGAAAATGTATTCTGTTAAAGGCTCTGATGGCGAATTGAACTTTAAAATAGGTCTAAATGATATACATAAAATATTTAAATTGAAAAAATCTAATGAATCCATTGTTTCAGAAGAAAATTAGTTAACTTATATGACTTAATCTATTATATACAAACCTTAACACTTTTTTTTCTTGCCCTACCTCTCACACAAACAGATTATATGGGATTTATTTAAGGCACCTCACCCCCGTCC
>CAZOAP010000402.1:0-2349 GCA_964577645.1 uncultured Ignavibacteriales bacterium | reverse complement strand
AAAAGCTAATCTCATTTTTAATTATTTAAAAACATCTCATGAAAACGATATTCATAGTAATTGCAACCTTTTTTGCATTTTCTGCAAACGCGCAGGTCTCCAAAGTAATGTTACAGGCAAGCGGCCTTACCTGCAGCATGTGTAGCAATTCAATCAATAAATCTCTAAAGACAATTGATTTTGTTCAGAACGTAAATCCGAACGTGCAAACATCCACATTCGAGATAACTTTTAAACAGGGATCTGCAGTAGATTTTGATAAGCTGAAAAAGAAAGTGGAGGATGCAGGTTTTACTGTCGCCAGTTTTACTGCAACTGTCAATTTTAATAATGTTCAGTTAAAGGAAAATCAGCCGGTGAAAGTTGGTGATAAAACGTTTTATATCCTTAACGCCAAGGATCAGTCATTAAACGGTAGCAGGCAGGTGAGGATCGTTGATAAAGGTTTTGTATCACCAAAGGAATCTAAAAAGGTTTCATTGACAAATGCCGCAGGTGCAGGCGGAGTATATAATGTGACGATTTGATCTATTAAAATTTTGACGTAATGAAAACCAAACTAATGATAGCCATGCTGCTGCTTTCTTTCAGCGGCATGGCCCAGGAGCTTTATGTATATACCGAACCAGCAAGTAATATGGCATCGGGAAGTATCGGCCTGCGGCTTAATAATTATATTATGCCGGAGAGTTATACCAGTAAAACAAACTATCACATGGTCCCGGAGGTCATGATAGGCGTTTCCAGGAAAATAATGGTACATGGAGATGTTTTCCTTAGTAACAGGAATGCATCACTGGTAACGGAAGGAGGTAGTATTTATGCCAAATACCGGTTCCTGAGTAACGATGAAGTACAGAAACATTTCAGGATGGCAGCTTTTGGAAGGTATAGTTTTAATAACAGTGATATTCACCAGGAGGAGATCAATTTATATGGCCACAATTCCGGATTTGAAGCAGGTATTGTTGCTACCCAATTGCTTCATAAAGTTGCTATTTCATCCGGGCTTTCTTTTCTGAAAGCATTGGACAATGGCAGTAATAATAAGTTCCCTTATGGGAACCCTGATAGCAAAGCAATCAATTACACGTTATCGGTCGGTAAATTGATGCTTCCCAAAGAATACATTGATTATAAACAGACAAACCTCAACCTGATGCTCGAATTCCTAAACCAGTTCAATTTAGGATCCGGAAAATATTATATGGATGTGGCTCCGTCAGTGCAATTTATTTTTAACAGCGTGGCGAGACTGGATCTGGGTTACAGGCAGCAATTGAGCAGTTCACTTTACAGGACCGCCCCTAATGGACTGTTTATCAGGCTGGAATACAATTTGTTCAATGCTTTCTGAGTGTGAAGGGACTTAATGGCCAAAGGGTAAAATGTAAATTTTTTCCGGAATTATATAACTGTAAACTGCCTATAATGAGTAATTTTAGGGTGCTGATGAAATCAACCATATCCATAAAAATTAAAGCAGCTTTTCTACTGTCGGTATTCGCCCTGAATACAGTTGTGGGTTTTGCGTGCTCATTGGGTGTAGATATGGGGTTCAATTTACCTCATCATGATAAAGGAGGTAAAGGATCGGTTCATGTACACAAGGACGGCAAGGTTCACGTTCATAAACCTGCTCATGATAAACCAGCAGGATCAGTTCACACGCATAAAGACGGAAAAGTTCATGAGCACAAAGCTGCTCCGGCTAAGGGACATCATACAGCGGTCCAGTCTTCTTCAAAAAAAGATGATTGCTGCAAAGACAAAGTTGTTAAACTTCAGACAGCTGACAAAAATTTACAGTATGCTAAAGCTACTGTAAGTGTACCCGTTTTTATTGTGCCAAAAGCTTATACAAAGACAGTTCTTCTTAAAATAATACAACCTGATCTGCAGCAATACATTGCCTGCCATTTTCATCCACCGCCGCGGGATATACGCGTAGACATCCAGAGTTTCCAGATATGATTTGATGTATAAGTGTTTTATACGCATGGCCATGTCATGCCCGTAATTATTTCCTTATCACATCAAATCAATTAAAATGAAAAAGATATTTTTATTTATTGCCCTGTTTGTAACTGTAGCCACACAATCATTATCTGCGCAGGAAAATTCAAAAGCGGAACCTGGTCAACTATTATCTCTTTATTATGATATCAAAGACGCTTTGGTATCAGGTAATGCAGCGACTGCATCGGCCAAAGCAGGTGATTTTGTAAAAGCCATCAGCAGTATTGATGCCAAAGTTGTTGGTGAAGCTAACCGCGATGCCCTGTTGAAAGATGTAACTGTTATTTCAAACAGCAAGGATCTCAAAGAACAAAGGGTAAGTTTTGCTCC
>CAZOAP010000401.1:0-2356 GCA_964577645.1 uncultured Ignavibacteriales bacterium | reverse complement strand
ATCAGCCTGCCTTCGGGTACCTGACACAGACCAAGCTCAACAATTTTGTGAGCGGGTAAATTTGTAATATCTTTACCGTCATATATAACTTTACTGCCATCTGATGCTTTTACTATGTTTGATATTGCTCTGAGAGTTGTAGTTTTACCGGCTCCGTTAGCACCAATTAATGTAATAATTGATTTTTCGGGAACATGAATTGATATTCCTTTTATAGCATTAATTGCGCCGTAATTTACCTGCAAGTTCTCTACTTTAAGCATTTTATTTCTTTGCCGGTTCTCCTAAATATGCTTCAATTACTTTCGGGTCTTTCTGAATTTCTGAAGGCATTCCCTCAGCTATCTTTTTGCCGTAATCAATCACATAGATCCTTTCGCAAATACCCATAACTACGTTCATATCATGTTCAACAAGCAATATTGATATTCCAAATTTATCTTTTACGTTCTGGATCAATTTCATCAGGTCTTTTTTCTCTGAGGGATTCATACCTGCTGCCGGTTCATCCAGCAGAAGAAGCTTTGGCTTGGTGGCAAGCGCTCTTACAATTTCAAGCTTGCGCTGATCACCATACGGCAGGTTTTTTGCATATTCATCTTTATCTACATGAAGGTCAAACATTTCAAGCAGGCTGTGGATCTCATCATCAATTTCTTTTTCTTCCGTGTGGTATCCTTTTAACTGCAATACTGAGCTTAACAGCTTTGACCTGCAGCTGTTATTGTATGATACCCTTACGTTATCTTTTACAGAAAGGCTCTGGCATAGGCGGATATTCTGGAATGTTCTTGCAATTCCTTTATGTGTTACTTCAAAGGGTTTATACTTTACAATACTCTCTCCATTAAATAACACGTCACCGTCAGTCGGGTCATATACACCTGTTATAATATTAAATACTGTGGTTTTACCTGCACCGTTCGGACCGATAAGACCGACAAGCTCGTTCTGCCTTACTACTGCATTCAATGAATCAACAGCAGTCAAGCCGCCGAATTTGATAGTGCAATTATTTAATGAAAGTATATCCAATTTATTTATTTAGTCTTTTATAGTAGCTTCAGGAGTTTCATTAGGTGTCAACTTCTTTTTCTTACGTTCAAGCTTGATACCGAACAGACCCTGTGGCCTTAAGAGCATCATTACTATTAGCAGTAATGCATATATTATCATCCTGTACTGCTGAACGTCTCTTAGCAGCTCAGGTAAGATAGTCAGCACAATTGCTGCGATAACGACTCCAAGCGTGCTGCCCATTCCGCCCAGAATAACCATTGCTACTATTTCAACAGAACGAAGGAAATTAAAATCTTCGGGGTTTATGTACTGGAGGAAATGTGAATACAAACCTCCTGCAACACCGGCAAAGAAAGCGCCAATAATAAATGCTGTAACTTTAAATCTTGTAGTGTTTATACCCATTGCCTCAGCTGCAATTTCATCATCTTTAACTGCAATGAAACCTCTGCCGTATGTTGATTTCATCAGGTTAGTGATGCCGAAAATTATGAGTGCAACAACAAGGAATGCCCAGAAGAAATCAGTATACTTGGGGATATCATAAAATCTATAAGCTACGTTGCTAAGCTCAGGCACCATTTCAAGGCTTCTAACGCCGTTATCATAAACGTACACTCCGCGGAATCCCTGGGATGCACCAATTGCATCGAGGTTTTGAATTATAACACGGATAATTTCACTGAATCCAAGAGTGGTAATTGCAAGGTAATCACCTTTTAGTCTAAGAGATGGTACCCCTACAATAATACCAACAACTGCAGCACCTGCACCGCCGATTACCAGCACACTTATGAACCATATCGATCTGCCTAAAACTCCGTCACCTAATATTGAAAGCAGTGTAGGAGCAAAATATGTACTTAAGGCAGCAGAAACATAAGCGCCAATAGCCATAAAGCCTGCATGACCCAGTGAAAATTGCCCGGTATAACCGTTTATTAAATTAAGACTTGTGGCAAGTACAATGTTTATTCCGCAATAAATAATGATCTGATAGTAATAAGAGTTTATTGAGCCTGAAATTAAGTTAATTCCAAATATCACTGCAATTGATACCAGTAACAATATCTTAGTATTCTTCACTTAATCCCTTAAATTATGAATAAAATAAACTTAAATGGCTTTACATATATACAAAATTAAGCATTTTTACGTAATTTTCAAGGTGTTTATTAAAGTAAATAACATATTGAAACTATTAATATTAACATTAGGTTAATGATAATAGTCATTGTATAGAAATATTGAATTAGTTAACTTTATATTGTGAAAAAAGCTTTTAGAAAATATTTCGTAGTTTCATTATCATTATTTCTGATATTATCTAATTTTA
>CAZOAP010000400.1:0-2382 GCA_964577645.1 uncultured Ignavibacteriales bacterium | reverse complement strand
TGTCTGTAAGCTTTATTATATGCAGTCCGAACATTGTTCTTACCGGTTTCTTTGAATATTCGCCGACTTTCATTGAATAAACAGCATCTTCAAATTCAGGTACTGTCATACCGGCAGTGAAGTAATAAAGGTCACCGCGGTTCTGTTTTACAGTTCTATCCATTGAATAAAGTACAGCTACATCACCAAAATCTTCTCCTTTATCAAGCCTTGCGATAACTGAATCAGCTTTCTGATAGGCTGCTATTGAATCCTGCGGTGATGCGTTTTCAGGCAGGTTTATAAGTATATGTGATGCCCTTACTTCGTCTTTTCTCTTTTCGTAAAGATCTTTTATCTGGTTCTCAACTATTTCCTTATCAACTAAATAAGTAGGTCCGAAATTTCTTTTATACTCTTCAATATCCTTCTGAATATCGGGATTATTTAGCAAGCCTCTTTCCCTGGCATCTTTAACTTTCAGCCTGAAGTTTGTATACAAATTCAGGAACTGTTTCTTATCTTCAATTGATTTGTTCCTTGCTGAATCCAGGTTTCCGACAGTTTTTAAGTACTGTTTCTCAAATTCGCCAAGTGTTATCTTATCATTGCCGATATCAACAAGGGTTTTGCTGCCTTTATTGCAGTTTGAGGCTGAAAAAGCCAATAAAGCAATAACTAATAGAATTCCGTACATTTTGAATTTATTCATTTTATTCATTAAATATTTGAAAATTTATTTATTTTTCGGGAAATTTAAGCACTATTTTACTCATTATTAATAAGAGTTTCAAGGCAAAGAAACGCTTAGAAGTTCCGGCATTAGAAGTAATAACCGCAAAGAACGCAAAAGCTTAAAAGAATTAAAAACAGAAGCAATGCCACAAAGACACTAAGCCTCAAAGAATGGAAGAGAAACAAAAGCAGAAGCAATAACCACAAAGAACGCAAAGTCATAAAAGAATTAAAAACAGAAGATTTGCCCACCCTAATTCATCCGATGACTGAAAATTCCGTATTATTGTATTTTTATAGCTTCCGGTTCATACATCAAATTTTAAAACATCCTTATTTCAATTCATCGGATGAATGAAAATCCGTTGTCCGGAAATTCGCCAAACACTTTTGATGAAAAGTGAATTTTTTCCGTACAAACGCTGGACAGCGATTTCAGCTTATTTTAGGCAAAAATGGGTGGTTGTCCAGTGATTCGGTTTTGAATTCCGGTGATTCAGTTCAGAGTCCATCGATTCATTGAGAGCTATTACGATATGTAAAGATATTAGTTTTATATGCAGCAAGCATATTATATAATATAATGTATGTTTATTGCAAATGCAAGGAAGATAATAGAGGGTCAAATAGTAAAAAGCATCTCTCACAGAGCCGATAAGCCGCTAAGTAGAATAAATATCTTAAATTTTATATAGTATAACCAAAGAATGATATATTATATTTGTAATGAAACCTATAAATACCTATAGTAACTTATAAACACCCGGGCATTGATGATGAAATACCTAAATATAAATAAATTTATAAAAAAAATAGCTGTATTAGTAATATGTAGCTTTAATATTGCAAAAACTAAAAAATATATTATTTTAACTAAACTTATTCAATAAACTTTCATTTTTTTTAAGTTTTATTCCTGCGAAAGAATTTAGTTAAAAGTAAACATTATGCAAGAAAAATCTAAAAACAATTGAAATATACTAAAGAATTTCTAAAATATGCCGGTTTGATTATTGCATTAATTGTTTTATTAGCAGATAATAGTTTAAGTCAGAGTATCACTTGGCAAAGAATTATTGATAGTGGGTATGGGAGTATAAAGAAAGTATTGCAGACGAGTAACGGAGATTATGTGGGAGTTGGTAGTCATAGAGTTAATAATGAATTTAAAATATACATTGCAAAGTTAGATATTTTTGGTAATATCATATGGACAAGAATAATTGGGACTGGCGATGCTTCGGGATATTGGATAGAAGAGACATTTGATAAAGGTTACATTTTAGGAGGTGATTCCGATTCAAAAGCATATATTGCTAAAACGGATTCAATGGGAATTATTCAATGGCAAAAATTTTATACGAATTCTGTTTTGACACAATGCCGGTGTATAAAACAAACCTATGATGGTGGCTACATATTAAGTTGTAGGACTATTTCTAATAATACGAATTCAATATGGCTTATTAAAACAGATTCATTGGGAAACATAATATGGCAAAAAGTACACGCCAATAGCCAGTCATATGGTATATATACTAGTGAAATAGAAATAATAAACAACGGATACATTTCTGTGGGTTGGATAAATAGTAACCCTGCGGATATTTTGGTAATGAAATTTGACCTATATGGTGATACAATATTAACGAAAAGATTTGGCGGAAT
>CAZOAP010000399.1:0-2393 GCA_964577645.1 uncultured Ignavibacteriales bacterium | reverse complement strand
TATAATTCCGGTATATATGAATATGACTCAACAGGGATATATTATAAAAACTTATGATATTTCGGATATTTTTTGGAAGGATCTTGGAATACCAGAAAACCTGTAATTACCTCTTAAATTGTTAAAATAAAAGTATTTTATGCTTTTTAAAACAATCGAAAAATTTATTCCGTTAAATTTATTTGATAACTATTTGTAAATCATTCAGTAGATTGCTATATTCGTAAGTAATTGGGGGAATCAAAAAACAATTAAAAGGAGAACAAAATGAAAACAACAAAACTTTTTGCTGTTTTGGCAGCATTATTTTTTGTTACAACTATCTCATCTTTTGCAGGAGATAAAACACCGCAATCAAGAACCTACAATTCAAACGAAAGTTACGAGCTTCGTGAAGGAAATGGCTATACCGGAAGTACAACCGGTAATTATCAGTATCCTGTAAGTCTGGATGATCAGTATAAACAGGCTGTTGAATCAGGTAACATGATCGAAGCCAAAAGAATCCAGGATGAGATCAACAAAACCATTCCTGTTAATAATACACAAGATGGTCCCGTTGGTGTAGAAGTAAAAAGTCCTGTGTTTAATAATGGTACAGACTGGTATGGTACAGATGTAACTGTTTATGTTAACGCAACACTTTCTGGACCTCCGGGATTCAGAAGACTTGCAATGTGCCTGGGTGAAGATTATAATCTATATCTGGCTATTGTAACTCCGCAGATTTCTTCAACATCACATGTATATGCATTCAGATCATCAAATGGTGGTGTTAACTGGTCACAGATCGGTGATTTAACTTATGGCGGATATTTTGGCCAGATTGCAATTCAGGCTGATAGAAATGCAACTTCAGGTGATGATTCAACAAGAATACTTTTATTCTATACATATTCTGCTAATTCAAGTTTAAATGATGCATCTCTTGGATGTTATTCATTCAGACGTGATGGTTCAGCATCATATGCTACAAACGGTATTATTACACCGGGTGCTGGTAACAGACTCAGCTATCCCAGCTGCGGCGGTGATGGTGCATATTACACAACTGCTTCATACCATGGAGTAGTAGTTTCAGAAGAAAACAATACAACAGGAGTTACCCTGCAATTACGTTATACAAGGTCAACAACATGGGGAAGAACATTTGCAGCTTCAGTTAGCTGGGGAACATCATACGATGACAGGTATCCTAGTCTTGTTTTCCATAGAGGACCCGGTTCAAGCTCATCAAATGATAGTGTTTGGGTAGCTGTTGAAAGACACTTTAGTGCAACTAACTTTTTAACCAGGGTTATTTCAAGTCCTTTTTCTCCAAATACAGCTATTAATACCTGGTTCGTACCTCCAACAGGAACCGAAAAATATGAAAAACCTTCTTTAGCTCTAATTCAGAAACAGGGTGGAGCAAGATCTGATTCAGCAATTATTTGTGTTATTAAAGATGGTGTTGCATTGTATCATTTTTCAGCTGATGGTGGTATTAACTGGACCACAGATGCATCTCTTGGTGGTGGTAACGGTAATAATAAAATATGGGTTTATGCAAGTGCAACATATTTCGGAAATGGCCCAAGCAGATTCTTAGGAATTTGGGGAAGTGCAGATGGTGACTCTCTTAATTTAAGAAGAGGTTATCTTAACTCAATGGGTACAACTGTTTATAAACGTAACAGCAGTGATTTTTCAACTTCATTGGCACCGGTAGGTGTTGTATATTCAGATGGAACAAACCTTCAGGCTTCATTTGCTTATGCCGGATTCGGTCCTGCAAATGTTCTTTTTAACCAGGAAGCTTTGGTAACCGGAATAAATCAGAACGGAAACGAAGTCCCTGCATCATATTCTTTATCACAGAATTATCCAAATCCGTTTAACCCTGTGACAAATATTAAATTCACATTGCCTACAGGCGGTTTAGTGAAATTAGTAATATTTGATATTATGGGCAGAGAAGTTGCAACAGTAATAAACAAAGATATGAATGCCGGAAGCTATACAGCTGATTTTGATGCATCAATGCTTTCAAGTGGTGTTTATTTCTATAAAATTACATCAGGCAGCTTTACTGATACTAAAAAAATGATGTTAGTAAAATAAACGCCTCAAAAGAATCTAAAATTTTAGGTTCATTTTGATAGTTTTTTTAAGTTTACCCCCATTGAAAAATGGGGGTTTTTATTTTATGATAATTGGATCAGTAATTTAGCTTACAAAAAAAGTGATGATTCTACTTTAAATGCAATTAAATATGATTTGAAAAACTTAACATTTACAGGTATATTTATTAATTAATTTAATAAAATTACAGTAATATATGAAACCATGGGCTTTAGTATTAGGTGCATCTAGCGGATTTGGTGGCGCCGTTTCTCTTGAACTTGCAAAGC
>CAZOAP010000398.1:0-2393 GCA_964577645.1 uncultured Ignavibacteriales bacterium | reverse complement strand
AGTACGACTATATAGAAAACAATCTGTTAAAGATCAGGCAAAAAGTTGCAAAGGTCTGCTCTTTGGTTAACCGTGATCCCAAAGAGATATATATTATTGCAGTCAGCAAAACCTTTCCGGTTGATGCAATAGGCTCTGCGCTTGATTACAACCAGCTTGATTTTGGGGAGAACAGGGTGCAGGAACTGCTTGAAAAAGAGACCGAATTCAGGGACAGGATAATACACTGGCATCTTATAGGTCACCTGCAGACAAATAAAGTAAAGAACATAGTCCCGTTTGTATTTATGGTGCACTCACTAGATAGCTTAAAGCTTGCTCAGAAGATACAAACAGAAGCTGCGAAAATTGACCGTATTGTAAAATGCCTGGTACAGGTAAATACTTCAGGGGAAGACCAGAAAACCGGATGTGACCCCAAATACGCTTTGATGCTTGTTAAAGAAATCTCAGCCCTGGGTAACATCAGGGTAAAAGGCTTAATGACAATCGGCAAGATGATGGAAAATGAAAAGGACCCCGCAGAAAGAGAGCTTGTCAGAGGTAATTTCAGGATGTTAAGAGAACTGTTCGAAGAAATTAAAAGTCACAATATAACAGGCGTTGATATGAAGTATCTTTCCATGGGAATGACATCAGATTACGATATTGCAATAGAAGAAGGCTCAAACATGTTAAGAATAGGGTCTGCAATTTTCGGTAAAAGATAATTTTATTCACCAAAGATACATAATTATGTGTTTTGGTATTATATTTGTAATATTCAAACCGGCATCACAAAGAAAAATTTAAGCAGAAAACCATATAACAGGGAGCAATTAAAAAATGAGACTATCAGCAATAGACATCAAAAAGCAGGAATTCAAAAAAACCATGAGAGGTTACGATGTCAGCGAGGTTGAAGCATATCTGGATACCGTAGGGAACACATTTGAAAATCTCTTCCGTGAAATTGAAATGCTCAGGGAGCAGATAACAAAGCTTACAGAAGAAAAAGAAGAGCTGGCTACTGAAATACAGGTCTACCGCGAGAATGAAAAAACATTCCAGAAGGCAATTGTGAAATCCCAGGATATGGCTGAAGATATTGTAGATAACGCCAAGAAACGCGCTGAGCTTATTATCAAAGAAGCTGAGTTCCTTTCAAGCAAAACTAAAGTTCAGGCACAGGAACAGTTCTACAACCTGAAGCAGGAGCTTGAAGAATTAAGGCAGAAGAATGAAGCGGTTATAGATGATATTAAGAATTACCTCACCGATAAGCTTAATTCCATTGAAGATTACCAGAAGAACAGGAAGATAATTAATTTTGATTCAAGCTTCTCATCTATGGAGCATATTTCTTCTGAAACTATGCGCAAGGAAGAAGAACAGCCTTCAAATACATTCGGTCTTAATCTAGGCAGCCTGAATATGGGCCTTGATGACCAAAGCAGCAAATAAAAATTGATATTTACTGAACTGACCTGATTTTTTCACAATTAGCATTCATTTATTTGTTAATTGATCTTGACCCCGTAGGGGTCAAACATTTATTGATTTAGATCAGATTTATTGATACGACTCCTTAGGAGTCGAACATAGGCAAAAAAGTATAACATTAACATAACATATTCCCGCCGCTTGAGAAAAGTTATTAGACATGATGGCCACATTAATGCTACTTATGATTTTATACAAAGTCATACAGGCGGCTTTAATGCCGATATTGGTATAATACTCGGTACCGGGCTTGGCGGACTTGTTAAAGATATCAACATCCAGCACAGGATAGATTACAAAGAAATTCCGCACTTTCCCGTTTCAACTGTTGAGTCACACCACGGAAATTTAATTCTCGGAAGTATATCAGGCAAGAATGCAGTTGTAATGCAGGGCAGATTTCACTACTATGAAAATTATTCACACGAAGAAATTACATACCCTGTTATGTTAATGAAGCGATTAGGCGTAAAAGCGCTTATTGTTTCAAATGCATGCGGTGGACTCAATCCCGTTTACAAAAAAGCTGACCTTATGATAATGCGTGACCATATAAATTTTCATTATGATACACCGCTTAAGAATTTCAGATTTCCAGCTTACAATAAATGTATTTATGACCGCGAAATTATTTCCGTTGCAGAAAAAGCCGCACTTGTTAACGGAATAAATATCAGGAAAGGTGTGTATCTCTCACTGCACGGACCCGCACTTGAAACACGTGCTGAATACCGTATGGTTCGGAAATTCGGCGCAGATGTTGTTGGTATGTCAACAATACCCGAGGCTACAGTTGCGGCAAATCTTGGTATTAAAACACTGGGTTTATCAATTATTACCGATATGGGTCTGCCTGATACACTTAAGCCTGCAGTACTTGCACATATACTGGAAGCAGCAGCAGAGGCTGA
>CAZOAP010000397.1:0-2394 GCA_964577645.1 uncultured Ignavibacteriales bacterium | reverse complement strand
ATAATATATAATAATATGGACGGAACAAAATTTACTTCACTTGAAAAAGAAAAACGTTTATTTAAACCAAAACCGGAATTTTCAAAAAAAGCGCATATCAAATCGATGGCTCAGTATAAAAAAATGTACAGTGAGTCGGTAAAAAGCCCTCAAAAATTCTGGGCTAAGATCGCCTCGGAGCTTCACTGGTTCAAAAAATGGAAATCAGTTTTACAATGGAAAGCACCGCACTCAAAATGGTTTGTTGGCGGTAAGATAAACATGAGCTACAACTGCATCGATAGGCATCTGGAAGGATGGAAGAGAACTAAAGCAGCTATAATATGGGAAGGTGAGAACGGTGATACTGCAACATGGACCTACCAGGAGCTGCACCGCCAGGTCTGTAAATTTTCCAATGTGTTAAAGAAAATGGGTATAGTAAAAGGTGACAGGGTCTGCATATACATGCCTATGATACCTGAAATTGCTGTTGCTATGCTTGCATGTACCAGGATTGGCGCCGTACACTCAATAATATTCGGCGGATTTTCTGCATCAGCACTTGTTGATAGGATCAACGATGCTGGCGCAAAAATGGTTATCACCGCTGATGGCGGTTACAGGCGCGGGGAAATTGTTAACCTGAAGGCAAGTGTTGATGAAGCTATGCCAAACTGTCCCACGGTTGAAAATGTAATTGTTGTTAACCGTACAGGTCATCATATCGATTTCCACTACAGCCGTGACCACTGGTACAGCGAGCTTATGCACGGAGTTGATGATGAGTGTCCGGCTGAACAGCTCGATAGCGAGCACCCATTATATATACTCTACACCAGCGGAACAACAGGTAAGCCAAAAGGCATATTGCATACTACCGGTGGATATATGGTACAGACCTACATTACCAACAAATATGTTTTTGATCTTAAAGATGAAGATATTTACTGGTGTACTGCCGATGCAGGCTGGGTTACGGGACACTCATATGTTGTGTACGGACCTCTTCTTAACGGAGCAACAACAGTTATGTACGAAGGTGCGCCTAACTATCCCAATCCAGACAGGTTCTGGGAAATCATAGATAAATACAAAGTGAATATTTTCTATACCGCACCAACAGCTATACGCGCATTCATTAAATGGGGCGAGGAGTGGCCGCTTAAGCATAAGCTTGATTCCTTAAGGCTGCTTGGCACAGTAGGCGAGCCGATCAACCCTGAAGCGTGGATGTGGTATCACAAAGTTATTGGCAAGGGCAAGTGTCCAATTGTTGATACGTGGTGGCAGACAGAAACGGGTGCTATAATGGTAACCCCGCTGCCCGGTGCTACTGTAACAAAACCCGGTACTGCAACTTTACCATTTTTTGGCATAATGCCTGAGGTAATTTCAAAAGAAGGAAAGCCCTGCAAAGCAAATGAAGGCGGTTATTATGTGATTAAACATCCATGGCCAAGTATGCTTAGGACCATTTGGGGTGATGATGAAAGGTATAAAAAGCAGTACTGGAGTGAATTCCCGGGGCTGTATTTTACCGGTGACGGCGCAAGGCGTGATAAAGACGGCTATTACTGGATAATGGGCAGGGTGGATGATGTAATTAACGTTAGCGGACACAGGATAGGTACTGCTGAGGTCGAGTCAGCTCTTGTAGCGCATCCCAAGGTGGCAGAAGCTGCTGTGGTTGGCAAACCTGACGATATGAAGGGCTCAGCAATTGCCGCATTTGTAACGCTTGAAGGGAAGTATCACGCAACAGAGGAATTAAAGCTTGATCTAAAGGAATGGGTCGCAAAGCAAATTGGCGCGCTGGCAAGACCCGATGATATACGCTTCACTGAAATGCTGCCCAAAACCCGCAGCGGAAAAATTATGCGCCGCCTGCTGAGAGAAATTGCAACTCAGGGATTTTCAAGCGGTGATACAACTACACTTGAGGATTTTTCAGTGCTGGAAGCTTTGAGAACAGATGAAGAGTGAGAATCAATTAGGAATTAAGAATAGAGGATCAAAAGCGGGACACAGATGACTCAGATTTGAATGATTAATAATAGTATTGAAGGTAATATAAAAGATAAAGGGGTAATATATATAACTTTCCCCCTACTAGGGGGAACAGAAGGGGGTAATTATAGAATATAACAGGAATTCTTTAAAAGATAACCGGAGGAAACTTAGAAATGATCCGACGGAGGCTGAAAGAATTTTATGGAAATATTTGAGAAACAGACAAATTGAAAATGTGAAATTCAGGAGACAGTTCAGTATTGATAATTATATTGTTGATTTTTATTCTCCTTAAATTAAATTGGCAATTGAAGCAGATGGTGATACTCATTTTAAACATGAAGAACTTGCGTATGATAGAAAAAGGCAGAATGATTTGGAAGTATATGGGATACATTTCCA
>CAZOAP010000396.1:0-2430 GCA_964577645.1 uncultured Ignavibacteriales bacterium | reverse complement strand
ATCTTATCAGATAGCCTCACATCACCCGGGAAAACATGGAAACGGCATGTGAGCGCGTAATTCTTTTCATCTTTAAATGCCTGCAGTGTATGGGTAAAGAATTTTTCTGTATTCTGTATCAATGTATCGGCATTAATAAAATAAAGGTATTTCCCTTCAGCGGCTTTTGCACCGGCATTTCTGCCCTGGGGAATGTTTTGCTTTTCACCCTTAACTGCTGTTACAACTTTATCCACTACCGGGGTGAGAAGCTCTAATGTTCTATCTGTACTACCGCCATCAGAAATTATTACCTCAATTCTGTATTTATCTTTTAATGATTTTGGGAACTGTTCAAGGGTTTTAACGATGAGCTTTTCTTCGTTTAATGTTGGTATAATGATACTTATTTCAGGAGTACTTTGCAAAATGTGGCAGAATTTTTTACCAGTAATTTAATTTACCTGTATACAAAACAATAGGAGTGTAAAACGGATTTACACTCCTTAAAAAAACTTTTTAATAATAAGCTCAGCCTGCGTTTTTAAGCTCGGCAACCATCTTTGCATAGCCCTTTTTCTTCAGGGTCCTGAGCGCGCTGGTTGATATCCTTAATGTAACGTATTTGTTTTCTTCTTCAACCCAGATCCTTTTTACTCTAAGATTGGGGAGCTGTTTTCTTTTGGTCTTATTATGCGCGTGGGAAACATGGTTTCCTGATAGCGGCTTTTTTCCTGTTAGTTCACAAACTTTTGACATTTCGCTTTTTTCTCTTCCGGATCAAATGATCCTAATTCTTCAGAAATTCTGTTTAAAATTAATTATTGCGGTTTATATGGTTTCAGAGATGTTTCATACACTTTCTGCATTCTCTCAAGGAATTTCCATGTTCCTTTTTCAGTCTTAACGGATTCTATGAATTTTACGTTAAGAAGCTTAGTTTCTTTTCCTGTTTCCGGATCAATTACTGTAGCGGCTTTTTTGCCTAATTTTCCGGCTTTATCCGCAAATGTTTGTTGTTTAGCCATTGTTGTTTACTGAGTCTGATTTTCTGTTAAAGCTACAAAAATAAAAGAAAAATAGTTAAAAATAAAGTCCATACCAAACTCCCTCAGGAGAAATTTTTACTGCTGGAGCAGGGAAGTGGAAGAAATTCAGTATTTTCTTCAATTTTATCATAAAATCTGATTTACCGGGCAGCTTAGTCACATCCCAGTCAAGTGAAAGTATCCACTGTACTTTGGCTTTCTGGCTGCCTGTTACATGGCTGGCATCACTTAAGCCCATTCCAAGTGCAATTGCCAGGAAATTAGGGTAAAATTTGCCATTTGTAACGGATTTCGGCAAAACCATCATGGGATTAACACTTAGCCAAAATGTCATGTTTGTATAATCGTCCAGCAGGTCATCTTTATTTGTTACCTTTTTCTTAACCCAGTCAGGTTTAAACGACCATTTAAAATTTACATATTTTAACGGCGGCACTTCATTTTGAATGAAAGGATAAACTGCTCCAAATACATTTGCACCCATATCACCCCAGTCAAATCCCCAAATAGGAGCAAAGCCATCATTTATTTCAATGTATGTTTCATAAGCCAGTGATGTAAGCGCTCCGTACAAAAGAGCTTTGGATGGTGATATGCCGGTCCACTCATACGCCACTGAAGTTGCAACTGTGAATACGTTTGCAGTATAAATGTGTGATGCTTTATCAATATTTCGGGCATAATAACCATCGGCTGCAAACTTAAAATAATTCCGCTGATCTTTCCACCATGTATTTGAGTAGTATATATGAAAACCTGTAAATACTCCGGCTGCAACTACTCCAAGCACAGACAGCTTTACGGGATTAACTTTTGCAGGCTTCATTTTCCGGTAATTCTTTAAGGTGGAGTAATCAAAATCAGGTAATACAGTATTCTTCTGCGGCAGAGTATTAAGCGAAAATATTTTCTTAACAGAATTATCCTTCAGCTTAAGCTTTATTTCACAGCCGGGAGACGTGTTATCACCGGAGTAAATAAAATTTACCGTTACAAATAATAATGCAATTACAAAGAGTAAGTTTTTTTTCATTACCAGTGAACTATATAGTGAACGCCGTTCTTATTGAATTGCAATGCAGGCAAAGGGAGGAAACGGAAATGGTTAATTACATTTTTGAACCACATCATGAATTTAGATTTACCCGGGATGATCCTTTCCCAGTTGAGGTCAAGCCCCAGATAAAGATCAGTATACCTGTTATCGAGATCTTTATAATTGGTTACGCCGTATCCTGTAACAACGTTCAGGTAATCAGGCCAGAACTTCTGCGCTTTCTTGCCGAGGAAATCATGCACGTTTATTGAAAGCCAGAATGTCTGACCGTCGTAATCATCCAGGAAAGCTCCGTTCTTATTGCCGCTGGTTAATTCTTCAGAAGGGTAGTAGCTCCATTTAAAA
>CAZOAP010000395.1:0-2434 GCA_964577645.1 uncultured Ignavibacteriales bacterium | reverse complement strand
CTTAACATAGATATTAGGAGCAATTTTTGAAAGCTCTCTTCCTTCTTTCAGTATTCCTTCATAATCTGTTGAAACAACTTCTGCACTTACGGGTCCGCTTACCATTTTACATATTTCTTCATAAGTCCTGCGAACATCTTTGTGACCTTCTTTAGCCATTAAGGAAGGATTAGTTGTAACACCATCTAAGATCCCAAAGCTCGCAGCTTCTTTTATTTCGTTTAAATTAGCGGTATCAATGAATATTTTCATAAGAAATTCCTTTAAAATTATTTGATTATCTACAAATATAGCTAAAATATAGGGTCTTTTCAATTTAATGACAAGTGCACTTTTCAGTGGTGATGACCATATAATATGTTTAAAACCCACATTAACAGTAAAAATATTGCAGGCAAATACCATAGTTTTAAAGCCGGCTTTTTAAGTATGACCTTTTTCTTTTTAAAAGCAAGTAAAAGGACAGAAAAATAGAAGAACCCGAAGATCATAAAAAACGGAAGTCCTAAAGGATTATAATAAAAACCTTTGGTAATATATTGGGTACCTTTGGGTATATCAGTAATAGTTGAAAACACTCTGCCTGTTCCGCAAAAGGGGCACGGAATGCCGGTAAATGTAAGCAGCGGACACCCGTTAACGCTTTCAACACCAACAACTTCATTTAAAAAAGATTTTAAAGGGGCAAAATAAATATTAACCAGACCAATCAGCAATAAACAGGTAAGCAGTAAAATTGTTTTTCTGCTGCTTTTTGTATCTGAACTAACTATTTCATAATATTTATTCGTAAAAAACCGGCCTGATCTTTTTTATTGCTGAAATTTATTTCTGCGTTTATTAAATATTGAAGCAGCAAGCAGCCCGCCTGCAGCACCAAAAATACAATGTGATACTATTCTTGAAAAGAGCTCAACACCTATCATGATTGTACTGAATCCATTGCGGCTGTATTCATCATTAACAGTCCTCAAAATTCTTTCTGATTCCGGTGGTATATTAAATCCCCATTGTTCGGTCATTTTATAAACCATTTCAACCGGGTTTTGCTTTGCAAGCATTATTATTGTTGTTGAGAATATGACGTATACAATTGCGGAAATGATACCGGCCAGAAGCCCTATCATTACACCATCTTTATTCTGTATGAACTGGCCAGATTTTTCCAGCTGGCGTGCATAATACCATGTGCCGGATGCCCCGCCGATAATAATACCGGCACAGCATATTACATTTATCAGGTTCAAGACAGGAAAAATGGATAAGAAAACCATTACGAATGAACTTATAATTACAGGTGTAAACTTACTGGGGTGGTTCATAATATTTTTTGTATGTCATTCCGAACTTGTTTCGGAAACTGGTTTTTAATTATTAGATGCTGAAAACAAGTTCAGCATTATGTTATTAAAGTTTATTTCTTTGGTATAACATCCGGCGGGGTAAAATATTCATAGAATACCCTGATCGTACCTGGGATTATAAAAAATGGCAGCACTACTCCAATAATTGCACCAGTTATATCACGGGTTAAAAAGGAATTTTTCTGCAGATCCGCAAGATCAAGTCCTACATCAAGAAGCATTAATGCTACCGGTATGAACAGCCAGAACAGCGAGGGTAGATCAATATTTGCAAGCTTCCGGATAAATGGATACAAGATCACTCCAAGCAGGAATGCAAAGTAGATTGAAGTGCAGCGCGAGCATACACCAAGCTTATGATCGAACACATGATGTGAACGGCTTTCAAGCTGGTGGCATGATTTGGAGTAAAAAGAATATATACCATCTGATATATCACCTTTTACTCCGGTTTCACCTGCCCAATAAGGGGCAAGCAATATTCCACCGCACCAAAGGATAGATATGGCTAGAATTACAGTGTAAATTACTTTTTGGTAACGTTTAGAGTGCAAAAATTAATATATCCTGATTTTTAAAAATGTTTTAAAATGCAAATGTTAAAAATAAAAAACGTCCCGTAAATTACGGGACGTTTTTTAAATATTCTATGAAATAATTTTTAAGTTCTTTTACTGGCCTTTACGTTTGAATTTTTCATCTTCAAGAGTGAAAGTAACTGATATTCTGTGAGTGTTTCCAAGCTGGTCGTTTCCATCAAATTTTGCAAATGAATAGTCCAGGTTCAGTTTTGGTAATTTTACGCCTGCTCCGAATGTTAATTGTTTAACATCATTATACCCTACTCTTAATGCAAACAGGTCCTTGAAACCATATTCTAAGCCTGCATGCATATCAAAACTAACCGGTCCAACGCTTGCAAGTGACGCAAATTTTCTGTTTTCAAACCTGACATCAAAATCAACAGCAGGTGTTATCCTTCCAGTCTTAAAGAACGGAATATCATATGAACCGCCTATTTTTGCAGTAGGAGTAATAAGCTCTTTTCTTCCGGTATTCCATGCAAGCAG
>CAZOAP010000394.1:0-2434 GCA_964577645.1 uncultured Ignavibacteriales bacterium | reverse complement strand
GAAATTATGCAGGTATTTAAATATTTGCCTGAAAAAACCCACATATTATCTGCTGAAGCAAACAGCGGAATTATGTATGTTAACCAGCTTATCGGGGCTAAGCAATACCAGCAGGCTTTTGGGGTTATAAAACAGGTAATAGCACTGGATCCAACAAGCTCACTTTCATATTACCTGGCTGCATATTTAAATACTGCTTTAAAAGATCAGGCTTCTGCAGAAAAAAATCTGCAGAAAGCAATTGAGTTATATCCTGATTACAAAGATGCTGTTGTATCGTTAAGCAGTCTGCTCAAAAATCAGAACAGAATTCCGGAAGCAAGGAATGTTCTTGGGAAATATATACAGAATAACCCGTCAGATACGGTTGTATCAAATATGCTGAACGGGTTGAATGAAACAGGTAATATCAAACAGGATTCAGTTAAGATAAAATAATATATTTGAGTTTGGTAAAACAAAGAATTGTACTGCCTTCTGTTTTCATATTCTCATTTGCGGTTTTTTTTGTACTGCATATGGGATTATTGAACAGGAACTACAATTCTTTGACTGGTGATGCGGTCATAAAGATCACAAAAGGTGATAACCTTCGCACTGTAGCTGTGAAGCTTGAAGAAAACCAGGTAATATATAATAAATATCTGTTCATTGCCGCAGGCAGGCTTTTTGGCTACCAGGATAACCTGATACCAGGTGAATATAAATTCGGCAATGGATTAACATACCTGAATGTATTAAATACAATAACTGACCCGACAATTATCAGAACCGTCACTCTAACCATCCCTGAAGGGCTTAACATCAGGCAAATGGCAAGGCTGCTGCAGAGGCAGATTGGTGTGGATTCTGCCCGGTTTGTTGAAGAGGCAAAAAATGACAGCCTGATCAAGCTGCTTGGTGTAGAAGCAAATGACCTTGAAGGATATTTGTTCCCCGATACATACCAGTTCCAGTTCTCTTCCGTTAACAGAGAAAAGGAAATAATATCTGTACTTGCCTCAGCATTCAGGAAAAAAATTACTCCTGAGATGCGGGAAGAAATGAAGGCTCAGAACATTTCACTCAAAGAGCTTATCACAATGGCTTCAATTGTGGAAGGTGAAACAAGATATGAACCGGAGAAAAAAACTATTGCAGGAGTGTATTATAACAGGATCAAAAAAGGTATGAAGCTACAGGCTGATCCCACTGTTCAGTACATACTTCCCGGGGGATATAAGAACAGGCTGTTATACAGTGATCTTAAGATAGAATCACCATACAATACATATTTATATAAAGGGCTGCCACCCGGACCAATTAATAACCCCGGGCTGGGTTCAATACTTGCAGCGCTGGGGCCAGAGCAGCATAAATTCCTTTATTTTGTTGCCAAAGGTGATGGCTCTCACCGCTACGCCGAAGGATATGATGAGCATAAGAAAAATATTCTGCTTTACCAGCAGTTCCTAAAAGAACAGGAAGAGAAAAAACAAAAGAATACCGAAGATCCAAAGTAAAACTGATTTTTCATGCTGTACTTGTTTTTTAACAGGTGCTTCTTTAAAAATATAACAATTGATAAGTAAAATTAAAGTATTGGGCGATATGCTTCTTAAGCTTGAAACCCGGAGCAAAACGGGCTCAGGCAAAAAAATGCTTTATCTCAACATATCATATTTTATACCCGGTGTATTTTTACCGTGGCTGCTGTTAAAGCAAAACGCTGATCCTACAGGATTCCAGTTCTCTTTCCTGCTATTTTTATTCTATTCTCTCATACTTTCCTTTACTGTTATTACAGAGCTTGATAATATTATCATTTCAAAAACAGAATCCGAGATACTTTCTGCTATGCCTATTGAAAGCAGGCTGCTTATCAATGCAAAGATGTATATGATAACAAGGTATCTTTTGCTGCTCTCATTACCATTGCTTGTACCGGGAAGCATATATTACTATTTTTTGATGCGTTCGTTCCCAAGGGCATTGTTATTTTTTATATCAGCATTTATGATGTGTTTCTTCATAATCAACCTGCTGATACTTCTATATATGGCAGCATTAAGGATATTCCGTGCAAAAAGTATAGGGTCATATACTATGATATTCCAGATGGCAATGATACTTGTACTAATTATGGCTTACCAGTTCGTATCATTCGGTATAACAGGCATTCCGGGCAGCAGCGTGAACGGGTATATAGCAGCACTCCAGTCAAAAGGACTTATCAATTACTTCCCGCAATCCTGGTTTGCATTCCTTACTACACGGAATAAGTATTTACTTGAATTTGGCTTAATTGCAAAGCTTATACTCCCCCTCTTTATTACAATTTTAAGCTATTACAGCCTGAAAATGTACCTTGATGTAAATTATGAATTCATAAGGGATAAATTTGTGAATTCACGTATAATATATGATGGTGTAAAAGAAAAAAGCAGGTTCTTTA
>CAZOAP010000393.1:0-2448 GCA_964577645.1 uncultured Ignavibacteriales bacterium | reverse complement strand
AATTATGCCAAGCTTAATTTCAGGCTGGCCGAACTTTGTGGACTCGGCTGCAACGATCATATCGCATGCCATGGTAAGCTCACATCCGCCGCCAAGCACAAAACCGCTGGTTGCCGCGATAATTGGTTTTTTGATCTTGCGGATCTTATCCCATACTGCGAACTGGTCGCGGATATGCATATCAATGGCGCTTTGAGTTGCCATTTCCTTAATATCAGCGCCTGCTGCAAAAGCCTTTGCACTGCCTGTAATTATTACACAGCCTACTTCATTATCTTTATCAAAAGCTTCGAGTGTACTGACAAGCTCACCCATAAGCTCGATATTAAGCGCATTTAATACATCGGGCCGGTTAAGCTGTATCTGCCCGACTTTAAGACCTTTGGGGTTATCAAGCTTTGTGACTATTATGTTTTTGTAGTCCATTATATTATTGCGGTGGGGAACAGCCGGGACTGTTCCGTTTTAATTTTGAACGGTCTCGACCGTTCACTACGATACAATACGGTGAAAATATCTGAATTTTGCTTATTTAAAGCACAAATTTAAGGAAAATAGCTGATACTTACAATATAATAAGGATATTATGGCAGTATTTACAGTTTCTTAAGAGTTTTTCAATTTAAAATATTCGGAATTCTTAATCTTTTCCTCATCGCCAATTTCAAGGATATCGAGTTTACCCAGGAACTGCACATTCGCGCCTTCCTTTATTTCAACACCGCCTTTTATTGTGACATTTGAGCTTTTGCCAAACACGACATTTGCTCCTTTACCGATAATGACCTTCGGCTTGCTCTCTGCCGGTTCAGTGACCCTGTAAACCGTAGAGCAGTATTTACATTTAATTTTGTCATTACCCAGCTCTTCAAAATCATGTGAGCCGCATTGTGTGCATTCGTATTTTTTTAGTTGCATTAGACCCCTCCCCATCCCCTCCCCGAAGGGGAGGGGCGTGATTATTTAACTTATATTTTTTAAAAACCTTAGGTACTATACCCTCTCCTTTGGAGAGGGGAGCGAAGTATTTTAGATTGTTTATTTTTTTAATTCCTCACCCTGAGCTTGTCGAAGGGTGTATGTGCCACTGAAATTATAGTAATATCCCTCGACAGGCTCGGGATGAGAACAGAGATGAAGCATAAACTTACTCTATTATCAACGATTTTTCCTTCTTGCTGAAGTTACGCCAGATGATGGCGCCGAATATAATGAGTCCGCCGAGTATTGAGTAAACCGAAGGAGCCTCGCCGATACCAATAAAAACCCAAATCGGATTGAATATAGCTTCAAGTGTCGCAATTATCATCGATTCCGTTGCTGATACGTATTTTATTCCTTCATTGAATATTATATAGCTAACACCAATTTGTATTGCGCCCATATAGAGAAGAATCAGTGCCTGTGTGAGGTCTAGTTTTAGCTCAGGAAAAATAATAAAAAATGCTATGACAGCAACCAGTGCATTGCCCATAACTACATTGTTCAGCGTGTTATCGTTTTTATGCTTTACCTTTTTGTATTTTAGTAACAGGCTGAACATTGCAAAGCAGATACCTGAGCATATCGCAAGCAGGTTGCCGTAAATATTACCAAGCTCAAGCTTCCCGAAGAAAAATAATACCATCCCAAAAATACAGACAATGATAGTTACTACATTTTTAGAATCAAATTTTGTTTTCAGGAAGAGCGGCTCCAGTACAACAAGATACATGGGTGCTGTGAACTGAAGGAATATTGCATTCGCGGCGCTTGTCATTTTGGTGGCAAGTACAAATAATATCAGTATTCCCGCATAAAAAATTGCGGCAAAGTTTGAAACCTTATCGAATTCAAATTTCAGCTTCTGTTTCCTGGCAAATGTTATTACCAGCACCGTCAGTGCAGCAATTAATGACCTGTAAAATGATATCTGGAATGCATTTATGGTAAGGTATTTGATGAAAAAACCGCTTGTGCTCCACAGGAATGCTGTGAAGGAAATATATATCAACCCTTTTCTGTGCGCGGGGATTTTATTAAGCCAAGATTGCATGCTGCAATATCCCTTAAATTGTAAAGTAATTCAATGATAGCCCTCACCCCCTAACCCCTCTCCCGAGGGAGAGGGGAGCGTATTTCCAAAGTTTTCCGATTTTCTCACCTCTCCTTTTAGGAGAGGGCTGGGGGTGAGGTAAAATATTATTATATTTGTAAATGGAAAAATGTAGTAACTGCGGAAGTGAGCTTGAAGGAAAGTACTGTCATCACTGCGGACAGGAAAGGGTTAAAAGACTGGAAGTGAAGACTATCCTGCATGATGTAACCCATGGCATACTTCACTGGGAAAATTCAATATTAAAGACGGCAAAAGCACTGATACTGAAACCGGGTCAGACGGCAAAGGAATATATTACAGGCAAACGGAAATCATTCATAAAGCCCTTTTCGTATTTCATTTTCATGCAG
>CAZOAP010000392.1:0-2450 GCA_964577645.1 uncultured Ignavibacteriales bacterium | reverse complement strand
AACACGGAAAGGAATTGAAGGGTTTTTATCCAAAATTCTGATTGTCTTCTCAAGAACGAGGTCTGTCTTAAGTCCAGATGTGGGTATCTGGTACCGGTAAACTTTTTTATTTTTTGTAAAAAGTTTAATAATTTCTTCAATATCCTCTCTGATAAAAGGTTCACCGCCTGCAAAACTAATGTACAGCAGTTTACTAATGGATTCGGAGAGCTTTTTCAATTCATCAAATGTCAAATTGCTGTTACTGATATCGTTGGATTTCCTGAATTTCTCATCATAGAAACAATGTCTGCATTTCATCCAGCAATCATTTGTTAAATATAAAATCAGGAACTGAGGTACCCTCAGAAATTTTGCTATTGAATTGGTGAGTATTTTGTAATATAATTTCCTCATTATATGTTTTCTTCCAGATATTCAGCGTATTTATTAGCTGTAAAAGGTTGGACATCTTTAAAAGATAAAATATACTCAAGTAATTTTAAATTGTTAATATATCTCTCGTAATGATCCTGGTAATATAATCTATGTAACATCTTTTTGTTTGCCCTCGTTTTAGAGATAATAGTTCTACCGGTCTTCATATGACCCATATAACGGCAAAATTCATAAGAATGAAAAAGATATACTACAGGCTTACCGGTTTTTATAGCTTCAATCTTAAGTAACTGAAAATATATTTTCATGAAAGCGAGGCCAAATATATACAATAGGCCTGAAATAAAAGGCAATCCGATGCTGCTTAATGGTATTACCCACAAGGAAGAGTCACCTTTTGAGAAAGGAGTATCAACTGAAGGATGATAAGGCTGCCTTGGAGAAAAGATCCAACGGATATTACCTCCAATTGGATTCATAAAATCTAGTCTTTGAGAGCAAACGGAATAATCACATTTATATCCGTTTTCCACGAGGATCTTTTGTGTTGTTGTTGAAGTTGAAAATCCGGGTCCTCTGAAGCTATAGATCTTATCCTGGATAATATTTTCAATCTGTGTTGTCGAATATTTAATTAATTTAGATATCTGATCCTCGTTCATAGTGCTGTAATTTTCTGACAAACTATGATCATACCCATGACAACAAATTTCATTTCCTGCTTTTTTAAGATCAATCACTTCTTTACTGAATAATCCCGCTGATTCTGAAGTAGTAAAAATTGAAATTGGCAAGCCTATAGAATTATAGTCTCCGCATAAAGTTTTAAGGATATTCCTTTGATCTGTAATATCATGATCAAAAGCGGTTTCAAGATCCATTGTAATTATAACAGGTACCATGAGTGTTATTTAAGTATGGGTCAAAATATGATGAAATGATCCTATAGCACAAACAGTATTTCTGTGCAGCATCCTGGCAGGTTCCAGAAAGAACCTGAATAACCATTCCAGACGCATCTTACGCATAATATATGGCGCTCTGGGCTTATTTCCTGATATATAATCAAAAAGTCCTCCAACATTCCATATCATTTTAACATTCAGCTGATTTTTATATTTCATCACGAATTCTTCCTGTAATGGAAAGCCTCTTCCTATTATTAATATATCAGCATTACTTTGGTTTATTTGATCTAAAATCTGTAATTCCATTCCTTTCAAATAATATCCGCTTTGGATACCCCTGATATTTATTCCGGGATATTTTTTTCTGATATTGAATTCAGCTTTTTTTATTACTTTTTCTTCTGAACCAAATAAAAAAATACTGAGATGTTTTTTGATTACTTCATTCATAAACAATGGAAAAAGGTCGGTGCCGTTAAGATCTTTTATGAGACCAAAACCTCTTAGCCAAAAAGCAATTTTTAAGCCAATACCATCCAATACTATAGTACAGTTCTCTCTGATCCATTCTTTTAGGAATTCATTTCTGTTCAGGTAGTAATAATTCCTTAAGTTAATATGAGTAATTATTGTTTTCTGTAAGGGAGTATATTTAAAATTGTTAAATATATAATCTTGAAATTCATTTAATGTGCCTGTATAATACTTTAAATTATCAAAGGTTAGCATAAAAATGAATTTAGGTTATTTTCTTAGTACAAATTTACTTTTAGTAGAGTGTTATTAAAATGATGAATATCAGAATATATTGTGACAATTATCGTTCATTCGAATCTGTTACTAATTAACATTTTTGCATAAACATTAATTGATGAAAAAGAAAAAATGTAATTGAAAAAGAATGTATACTCTCTATTACTTAATCTCAAAACCCTTTCAGCCGCTTTTTTAACCAGTTTATCTGGCCGCGGTGATTTATTTCATCTTCAATGACATGAAACCATTTAAACCAGTTATTGGCAGGTTTCTCATACCAGAAAATACCTGTTTCCTTAAGCCAGTTGTCATCCCGCCTTTTTTAATTCACTTAATGTTACATCCCTGGTATCATTCAAAAATGTTTATATAATGTTTTGAAAATCTAAAACTAATGTTGCATATTAG
>CAZOAP010000391.1:0-2451 GCA_964577645.1 uncultured Ignavibacteriales bacterium | reverse complement strand
CACTAAATCTATAAATGATTAATCATATATTTGTAATATGAATCCTAAAGTACTGATAATTGATGATGAGCCCAGAATCAGGACGCTTCTGGAAAAGATACTAACACTTGATGGTTTTGATGTAGTTACCGCAGAGGATGCCGCAAAAGGAATAGAAGCTGCAGCGGCAGAAAATATTTCTGTCATTGTAACAGATGTAAAGCTCCCAGACGGTAACGGAATTGAGCTCACAAAAAAGATAAGATCTTTATACCCTGATATTGAAGTCATAGTCATTACGGCATTCGGGCAGATAAAGGACGGCGTTGAAGCAATGAAGAACGGCGCATTTGACTACCTTGTAAAAGGTGATGATGACGATAAGCTTCCACTCACCGTTAAGCGCGCATATGAAAAAGCCATGATGCAGCGCGAGGTAAAGGAGCTGAGAAACCGCATTGATTCCAAATACGCGTTCAGTAAAATTATCGGCAAATCAAAAAAGATATCTGAGGCGATTGAGTTTGCCAAAAAAGCTGCGCCAACGGATACAACAATTCTGCTGCTTGGCGAAACAGGCACAGGCAAGGAGTTATTTGCGCATGCAATACATAATTCAAGCAAACGCAGCAAAAATAAGTTCATAGCCGTAAACTGCAGCGCTATACCAAAAGACCTGCAGGAATCAGAATTTTTCGGGCATAAAAAAGGCTCATTCACCGGAGCTGTTTCAGATAAAAAAGGATACTTTGAAGAAGCTTCCGGCGGTACAATTTTTCTTGATGAAGCGGGGGATATGTCAATGGAAACCCAGGCAAAACTCCTAAGGACAATTGAGGAGAAAACTTTTCTCAGGGTGGGTGACCCCAGGGAGCACTCACTTGATATCAGGATAATTGCCGCAACTAACTGTGACCTTAAAGCAGCAATTGCTGAAGGTACTTTCAGGGAAGACCTTTATTACAGGCTGAATACTTTCACTATACACCTGCCATCGCTTAATGAAAGAACTGACGACCTTGAAATCCTGATAAGATATTTTACGGATTATTATTCCGAAAAGCTGGGTAAACCCATAAGCAGGATAAGCAATGATCTTATTGACAGGTTAAAGGAATACAGGTTCAAGGGTAATATCCGCGAACTGAAGAATATTATTGAAAGGGCAGTAATACTTGCCCCTGCAAATGAATTAACAAAAGAACTGCTGCCTGAGGAAATTTCCTTTACCGGAAAAGCTGACTCACAGCACTCACTTGAGCAGATAGAGAAAACACATATTTTAAAAACCCTGCAGGAATTTAAAGGCAATAAAACTCAGGCTGCAAAAGCCCTGGGTATAGGCACTGTTACACTTTACAGGAAACTTAAAGAGTATGGCATTGAATAGAATGTAAAAATTTATCACCCTTTCATTTTGATACACACCGTTTCATTTTGATATACCTTTACGTGAAAATTATCCAAAATCAGCGTTAAATTGAGCCTTTTTATGGCATGGGAATTGCTATAAACATTAATAAATAAACCGAATGATAATGATATTATTAATGTTTTTCATAGGATTTTTGCTGTTTGCAATATTTTTCAGGTTAGCAGAAAAAGGAGAAGATATACTGTGACCATACTATTTATTATTTGCGCAGCGGTATTTGCTTACCTTGTATATTCACTCATTAAAGCAGAAAGGTTTTAGCTCAAATGGAATATATATATTCTGCAATAATTATACTACTTTCAGTAATATTTGCAATTCCTACAGGTAAATACTGCGCGAAGGTTTTTAAAGGCGAAAAAACCCTGCTTGATTTCATGAATCCCGCAGAGAATTTTATTTATAAGATCAGCGGTATTAATCCAAATGCTGAAATGGACTGGAAGCAGAATTTAAAAGCGCTGCTTACCATAAATATGGTTTGGTTTGTTTGGATAATGTTCGTTTTGCTTACTCAGTCATGGCATCCGTTCTGGAATCCTGATAACATAGCTTCTATGGAACCAACGCAGGCATTCAATACTGCTGTAAGCTTTGTTACAAACACAAATCTTCAGCATTATTCCGGTGAAACAGGCGCATCTTATTTTTCGCAATTACTGGCACTGGTATTCCTGCAATTTGTTTCAGCAGGTACGGGTATTGCAGCACTTGCACTGCTATTTAAAGGACTTCAAAACCGTTCTGCAAAGAACCTGGGAAATTTCTACTATCATTTAGTACGCTCATGTACAAGGATACTGCTTCCGCTATCATTAATACTTGCAGTAATATTGATTGTTAACCAGACACCAATGACATTTAAAGGTGCTGATACTATAATAACATTACAGGGTGATACGGTCAGTGTGGCACTGGGACCCGTTGCGGCAATGGTAGCAATAAAACAACTTGGCACAAATGGCGGGGGATTTTTCGGGCCGAACTCAACTCACCCGTTTGAAAATCCGAACGGTATCACAAATGCAGCGGAAAAT
>CAZOAP010000390.1:0-2472 GCA_964577645.1 uncultured Ignavibacteriales bacterium | reverse complement strand
TGAACCTGAGCCTGTTGCACCTTTTGATACAGCAAGATCAATTTCCGGCTTTGTTAAATTATAAACAACAACCTCATGGCCATCATTTAAAAGGCGCTCCACCATGTTACCGCCCATTTTGCCAAGACCTACAAATCCAAATTTCATATTATTTCTCCGTTTTCATTTATTATTTATATGTTACTTATTAATATATAACAACATGTTTAACCATAAAAGTCACACTTTACGGATTATTTTTTTAAAATACCGATAACAATCAATCAGCCGGCTGATAATAATCATATTTTTGGAGTCAAATCTACTTTATATTTGAGCACTCAAAAATATTCCGAGCGTGACATATTTTCATTTGTGAAAAATATGGTCTTCTGCCCAAAACTTTTTTTTGAAGGGGGGAAATCAAAATGCCAATGAAAATAACAAATGACTGCACTAACTGCGGTATTTGTGAAATTCTTTGCCCCTACAATGCTGTATATCCGCCGGGGGTTAACTGGCGTAAAATACACAACAAATATTTCATTTTTTGTGAAGATTCAACTGTTTATGATGAATTCTGGTCACCATTTCATTATTACGTAGTTCCTGATAAATGTACTGAGTGCATAGGAAAGTATCCGGAAGCTATTTGTAAAACTGCATGTACTAAAATGGCTTTGGTGGCTGATAGGGAACATTGGGAAAGTGAAGAACATTTATATGCAAAGAAAGAATATCTTGAAACTATGCCGGGCAGGTTATAAAAATGAATAATGTAATCTATCATTATTCTCATCAGCACGGAAAAAAATATTCCGCTGAAAAAAGGCTGATACCTCATAATTCAAGGAATATCATTTCTATACTTTTTGATGAAGTAAACTTAAGTGAAGAAAAATTTGAAGCTGTAAAAAAAGATATGTACGCTAAACACCATTTTCATTTTATGCCAAATTATTCAAATTCATACGATGTATTTAATCAGAATACCTGATATTTTATTTACGGCTCAGTATTTTTCTTTACTCAATTATGAGTTTATTGATATCCCAGATATCATCTGAATACTCTTTTATTGCCCTGTCACTGGAAAATTTCTCCATTCTTGCTGAGTTGACAATTGACATTTTAGTCCACATTTCAGTATTCATATAAGCTAACTCTGATCTTTTCTGTGCAGTAACATATGCTTCAAAATCTGCCATTACAAAATAGTAATCCCTGTACAGCAATTCATTAACAATAGGATCGAAAATCCCCGGTTCTGTTTTATTGAAGTAATTTGTTTTTAGCATATCAACGATCATTTTTAAAGATGGGTCGCTTTCATAATATTTTATAGGTGTATAGCCATTTTTGCGTGCAGCAATTATTTCATCAGCTGTCATACCGAAAATAAAAATATTATCATCTCCCACTTCATTTTTTATCTCTACATTAGCACCATCCAGTGTGCCGATAGTCAATGCCCCGTTAAGAGCAAATTTCATATTACCTGTACCTGATGCTTCAAAACCGGCAGTAGATATCTGTTCAGAAAGATCGCTGGCAGGAATGATTTTTTCAGCAAGTGTAACCCCGTAATTTTTTATAAATACTATTTTCAGCTTGTCTCCAACAACAGGGTCATTATTAACATGCTCCGCAACAGAATTTATCAGTTTTATTATAAGTTTTGCCATATAATAAGAAGGTGCTGCTTTACCTCCAAATATTATTGTCCTTGGTACAAAAATCTCATCCGGAGTTTGTTTGATCCTGTTATATAATGAAATAACATGCAGTATATTCAATAGCTGTCTTTTGTACTCATGAAAACGTTTTACCTGTGAATCAAATAACGAATCAGGATTAATACTGACATTGTGATTTCTTTTAATGAATTCAATAAGCCTAAACTTATTGTTCCTTTTTATTGTACGCCATTTATTCCGGAATTTATCATCATCCAGAAATTGTTCTATTTTTCTTAATTCCCTCAGGTCTGTTATCCATTTATTCCCGATCCTGCGGGTTATTAGCTCAGAGAGTTCCGGGTTAGCCTGAAGTAAAAATCTGCGTATGGATATACCATTGGTTTTATTATTGAATTTACCCGGCATGAATTTATCCATATCGGGAAAAATATATTTCCTCAGAATATCAGTATGCAGCTCTGCAACACCATTGGTTGAATGACTGCCGACTATTGCAAGATTTGCCATTTTTATATTGTTGCCGTTAGAGTCATGCCTGATAATAGCCATTTTGTTCACAATATTTTCATCTGTACTGTATTTTTCCTTTACATCGTTAACAAATCTTCTGTTAATTTCATTGATTATCTGCATATGGCGCGGCAGGAGTGTTTGTAAAAGGCTTTCAGACCATTCCTCAAGTGCTTCAGGTACAATAGTATGATTTGTATATGCAAATACTTTCTGGACTATATCCCAGGCATCATTCCACTCAAGACCTTCGTCATCCATCAGGATGCGCATCAGATCTGCA
>CAZOAP010000389.1:0-2496 GCA_964577645.1 uncultured Ignavibacteriales bacterium | reverse complement strand
CAAGTGAATTCCCCGAAAATATCTTTTTGCCTGCATACCATATAATAAATACTCCTAATGCAACACTTACGATCTCTGTCAATGGACGCGTCATATCGCTGTATATTGCACTTTTCATAAGTGAGCGGAAGTAATCTTTCAGCTTGAACTCAAACCTTTTCTTTTCAAACTCTTCCATTCCGTATGCGCGTATTATCTTGCCGCCGTATATATTCTCAGATATTACCGAAGTGAACTCACCAAGCTTTTCCTGCACACGTATGCTGTATTTCTTAAGCTTCTTGCCAAGGTATATTATTAACACAACACTTAATGGTACTGTTACCATTGAAATGAGTGTCAGCTTCCAGCTTATCAAAAATGCCATTGTAAGGAAAGTTATAAGCAGTACAGGCTGTTTGATCAGATCAGTAAACGTTACTGATACTGTGTTTTGTATCGTATTTACATCTGATATAAATCTTGATACAATATCACCTGAGCGGCGTTCATTAAAGTATTTAAGTGATAAGGAATTGAACTTCTCGAACATCCTGCGTCTTAGGTCAGTTATTAATGATTTTTCCACATACTGCGTTAATATACCCTGCAGGAATGCGAAAACATTCTTCAAAAAATATGCAGTAAATAACAGCAGGCAGACCTTCACAAGTGCATTATATTTATCACCTCCGCTGAAGATCCAGCTATCAACCCATATCCTGAGGCTATCAAAGAAGTTCTTTGAGGGTAATAGTGACATATCTGTAGAAGTACCGGTGAAGAGGGTTTTAAGTAAAGGTATTGAGAGATACACTGATGCGGCATTACAGGCAGAGTAAATTATTATTAATACAAATGATAAGACAAGTAAATGCCTGTAGGGTTTAAGCAGCTTAACTAACTTGAAGTATTCTCTCATTAAAAGTGTTCTGTTAGGTGTAAAAATACTCTAAAAGTGTATAATAATAAATGATAATTGCTGTAAATATAACTTCTATATATTTTGCTGAATATTTGAATATTTATGAAATATGAACTTATTAATTGTTACTTGAAACAATATATATTAATTTAGTAAATATATCTAATAAACCTAACATATTTGGTGATTCATGAAATTAATGGGTAATTTACGAGTATAAACATCCTATATAATTATTAATTTGAAAGAAAAAACAAAAAAATATTTTAAAAATATTAACACCAAAGCAGTGTTTGCAGCATTGATTTTTTTTGTTTTATTAGCTAGTAATTGTTTTGGGCAGAATATTACTTGGGATAAAATATATATGCAGTCTTTCGCTACAACTGGAACATCTGTAAAGCAAACTTCAGACGGGAATTATATTGTAACCGGGTGGAGGACGAATGTGGGAGGTTTTATCGTTAAATTAAATCCTTATGGCGATACGTTGTGGATAAAATATACTCCTTACCAGGATATGCATTCAATTGTTGAATCATCTGATGGAAACTATGTAGCAATTGGTTATAATTATTACTTATATATAACAAAATATTCACCAAATGGTAATCAGATCTGGGCTAAAGAAATTGAAGAACAAGGTTATGATATATACGCTTACAATATCATAAACACTAATGATAATTGTTTTTTAGTTTCAGGTTATACAAGGCTTGGATTACCTTCAGTACGCTCTGCATACTATACAAAAATAGACAATGATGGAAACAAAATATGGACAAAAATGATAACAGAACAAAACGTTATAATAGGATTAAGAAATGCAGTTCAAACAATTGATAAAGGTTATATTTTAATAGGAGGAAAGACTATAGGTAATAATGGCAATTTCTATATTGTTAAAACAAATGCAGATGGTGATACAATTTGGACTAAAAATTATGGTAGTCCGATATTTGAATATGGTCTTTCAATTTTTCAAACTGTTGATAAAGGGTTTTTAGCCTTTGGGAATATTGAATATAGCAATCAAAACATTAAATTATATTTTTTAAAGACTGATAGCCTTGGTAATTTACAGTGGTCAAAAATATACGGCGATACAAATACTTTTTACCAGATGCTATATGGAGAAAATGCTACAAAAAGCAAATTTGACAATTCATATTATATAACTGGGTTTAGCACTGATTACCCATTGGGTGATACAAATAAAATATTTTTATTGAAGGTTGATGATAATGGAAACAGGTTATGGGAAAAATTCTATAAAAAAGATACATTACACCTAAGAGGTTTTGCAATTGATCAAACAAGTGATAGCGGTTTTGTTATAAGCGGAGATGCTTTTGATTCTCCTATTTTTGAAAATACTCTTTCTGATCCACAATATCTTTATGTTTTGAAATTAGATAAAAATGGAATAATTAATCCGATTGGGATTAACGAGAATAATCAGGATATTCCAATACATTTTAAATTATTACAGAACTATCCAAATCCGTTTAATCCTATAACCAACATAAAATACGAAATACCTAAAGACGTAAATGTAACTATAAAGATATACGATATACTTGGTAAAGAAG
>CAZOAP010000388.1:0-2501 GCA_964577645.1 uncultured Ignavibacteriales bacterium | reverse complement strand
GACAAACATGATCGGTTTAGAATGGATGTAGAAGGATTGGTATCCCCCGACTTCGCGGGGATGAGATATATAAATAAAAAAACCCCGGAAGTAAATTCCGGGGTCGACGTGAAAGCAGGCTTTAAGTGGGGAAAGAATACTAATTGCCTGCGTTTTCAAACTCAATAGGAAATTTCTCAACATCCGTAGCAACAAGTTTTTCCTCTTTTATTTCATAGCCGGCAAAATACCAGTTATTATCATCCCTGCTGGTGACGAAGCATTTTCCTTCTTTAACAAGAAAAGCTACTTCAAGGGTCAATTCATACCATTTGTAAGTTTTCTTTTTTACTTTTTTATATGTTTTGTTATCTACATTTTCAAAGAAATAAACATCAACTGATTTCTTAGGTGTTTTACCTTTTTCTATAATAGAAAGGACAATATCATCTTTACCATCGCCTGAAAAATCACCATAAGCATAACCCTGCACTTTGATATCCCACGGTAGGTTAAAGCTGAGCTCATCAAGCTGCTCATCAGTCATAGTTTCGCTCATCATGCCCATGAACTCCTC
Organism: uncultured Ignavibacteriales bacterium; assembly: GCA_964577645.1. GTDB lineage: Bacteria > Bacteroidota > Ignavibacteria > Tepidaquicellales > OLB5 > OLB5. Next base: position 1,945 of record CAZOAP010000388.1, on the reverse strand, counting down.
GAAATCCATGTCATCCTGTGCTTTTAACGATACATTTGAAAATAATAAAAAAACGAAAGAGAGAGCTATAAGAAGAAATATTTTTGATGTCATAATAATATATAATTAAAATTTGAGAACTTCACCTTTGCGGAACAGGGCTTAAAATCTGCGGAGAGGGTGGGATTCGAACCCACGGTAGCGTTACCGCTACAACGGTTTTCGAGACCGCCCGATTCAACCACTCTCGCACCTCTCCATTACAGAAATACCCTTAAAGTGATGGAGAAGCTCTTCAAATATAATTATATTATTTAGCTATGTCAAGAGGCAAAACACTTAAAGTGCTACTTTAACTGTTTTTTAACAATATAAGACATTACCAAATCTTTACTTTTTGAACCTAAAAGAACGATGAAAAGAATTAAAACACTAATAAATTCAATAAAAACCAGGTAAATATAGCTTAAATTTAAATAATGAGGTATGTAAATATTTATAAAAAAGAGTATGAATGTTAATACTGCAGCCTTAATAATAGAACCCCATTCATAGTCTATCCTGTAAATATTTTGGGAGAAATAATAGAGCACAATAAACATTATCATGTATGAAAGCATAGTAGCAATTGCAGCACCTATCATTGAATAAACTGGAATGAGTAAAAAGTTAAGTATGATATTGCTCACACATCCTGCTGCTGATGATATTATAAGATACCTGATCTTATTCCGGAAAAATGAAGCTACGTTTAAATTCATATATAACCCTGAAAAAAGGTAAGCCAGCAGTATGTAAGGAACAATCACAAGGCCTGACCAGTATTTTTCATTTAGCAAAGTATACCCTCCTACATTTAATCTCACAAGATCATCTGCGAACAAAGAAAAGAACAGGAAAACAACAAGTCCACCATAACAGAAATAAGTAAACACTTTCGAAAATATTTCTTTGTTGCTTTCATCACTCTTAAGGTTCATAAAAAACGGGGTCCATGCAACTTTAAAGCCCGTGATTACCAGGTTCATTACAATACCTATCCTGTAGCTTGCGGAATAAATTCCCACCTCAGCGGAGCCTTTGAAATATTCCAGTATGAACCTGTCAATCAGATCAATTGAGATCATAAATATTCCATAATACAAAAACAGGTGTGCATTCTTAAGCAATACTTTTACTATACTGAGATCAATGCTGAAATTGAAATACTTAACAGAGCTTGCAAAGGAAATAATGAATAAGAATGTATATGATACAAGGTAAGAGTAGAATATTGCTTCAATACCCATTTTATAGAAGATGATAAGGGCTATATTTACTGCGACATTCAGTATTACCGCAAGTGAATTGACAAATGAATATAGCTTTGAGCGCTGAATGCTGTTGATAAGTATCATTGGGAAGCGGTAAAGGGAGTCAGCTACCAGTATAAAAGCTAATAAGCGGATAAGGTATGCATTCTGTACATTGCCAGTTATCTTCATAGCAATGATATCAGCAAGCAGATAAATAACACCGCTGAAAATAACAGATGTACCTGCAATTAATATTAAAGTTGAGCTGTAAATCTTATTTTTCTGAGGCAAGCCCGGCGCTTCCAGGAAATATTTCTGGAAGGCAGTTTCCATTCCGTACAAATAGAATACTGAAACAAAGAACCAGAATGAATAAACAAGCGAGAATATACCGTACTCAGCCGGCGGAAAGTACAGGGTATATACAGGAAGAAGCAAAAAAGGAAGTAAGCGGTTGAATACACTGCCTATTGTGTAAATAATGGTATCCGAAAATATTTTATGTATTTGTGATGGCAATGTTAGTGAGTTAAAGAGAATGTATAAATATAAGGGGGATGCATCAATGAGATTGCTTTGTCACTTCGTTCCCCGCAAAAAGTTCTAATCTGCAGATTTTGCGAACGCAGTGAAGCAATCTGCTTAACCTTAAGCAGATTGCTTCGTTTTGT
>CAZOAP010000387.1:0-2602 GCA_964577645.1 uncultured Ignavibacteriales bacterium | reverse complement strand
TCATTGGAAATTAATGAATAAAAATAAACACCACTCGGGAAATTTTCAGCATTCCATTCAATTTCATATGTACCGGGTTTTATTTCTTCGTTAACAAGTACCGCAACTTCTCTGCCAATGGCATCATAAATCTTTAGTAAGGAACGGTCGTGACCGTTCCTTACGGGAATACTGAATTTTAACTTTGTCGTTGGATTAAACGGATTAGGGTAATTCTGAAATAATTTAAACCTCGTTGGAATTTCAGTGCTGATTGGTTCAATACCAATGGGTACGCATGTTCTGAAATCATTGTAATAATACTTCAGGGCTGAGTCAGATAGTGATTGCAGCGCACAGACATTCTGGTTATTATTGCCGCCATCACGGGTTATCATATAACTTAAAACTACAATTTGTGTATCACGTGAGTTCATTGTAAAAGGACCCATATTTGCTATACTTCGTTTATCTCTACTGAAATTATCTATCCATCCCATTCCTGAACAGGGATTGCCGCTATACATATAAGTTGTTGTTTGATTAGTAACAAAATTTATAATATCGTTGCCGCATCCATCTTTTCCACGCATAAAATTATACGCTTCGAATGAATTATTAGGATCACTTACACAAGGTGGATTTTGTCCAAGAAAACTGTAAAAACCAGACATTCCTGTTAATTTATATCCTACAAGTGTATCATAGGGTAGTTTAGCTGTATCGTTATTGTTTGCAGTGAACTTTAATGGAGACTGTAAAATTCTGTTGCCTATTGCAGGGGGATTTATTCCAAATTGAGGATCATTATTATCAAAATTGTAATGATATCCTAAATTTCTGGTAGAATCACATCCAGCTGCATCATCGAAGCTTTCTCCTATATCAGGGTCATTTACATTTGTTAAATATGTGCTATCCCATATTAATGAAGATTTATTTATTATTCTGTATTTTACAAAATACATATCACGCAAGGAGAAACAATTGAAGATAAAATTAATTTGTTGAATTTCAACACCAAGCGGCAAGGTTCCACCGGGCAATGATACTTCTGAGAGGTGTTGAAAATTTGTACAATTTGTATAATCCATAAACACAAAAAATGAAAGTTCATCGGGTCTTGCTGTACTACCATTTCCTATTCCAGGTCTATCACCGTTCCATGCCGCCTGGTAACCGGGAATGCCATTAACCTCAACATATGGAGCCCCTTTTTGAACTGGCCATGCAGCCCAGGAGTCATAATTAAATGTATACTGCCTGCCTCCTGCAGTTTTATATCTTGTACCGCCATTAAAAAGAGATGGGTCTGTTAATTGAACATAATATCCTCTCCATGATGGGTCACTGCAAACTGATGATGGAGGTACTTGTTCGATCACAGGAATATTGCCTGGAGAATAATGTGTATTATAGAATGAAGCAGCAAGTCTTAACTCATGCTGTGCACTGACTTTTGCACCAATCCAAATACCGGATGTAACTATTGCTGTAAGCCTTTGTAGTGAATTTACAGGCCAAATAAACCCGGCAATCCCGTTTGAAAAAGTTACTTTATCATAATTAAAATAACCATCGGTTCTGAAAACTGTATTAATGTTATTACCCTGCATAAATATACTTTGTGCAGGCGCAAGGCTTTGGGAGTATGATATTGATGCTGCTATCAATAAGAGGAAAAGATAATATACGAGGGTTTTCATATCATTTTTTTAAAACATAACTAAAAAAAACAAATATGTCAATTAACTAATGAGAAATTATTAAGTTAGGGTTTTGAGTGAAATGATGAGAAAATATTCGTGCCGCAAAAGCAGCAATTTTTGTAAATATGAGCAAAAAAAGAAGAAAAACGCATTTTTAAAGATCGTTATCAGGGGATATTCGTTGCACGGGAAGACAGATTTTTTACTTTTTCCTTACAAAACCAAAGTAATTTATCCAGAATGTAACTGAAATTATTGCAAGCAGGGCAATCAGAGTTGTTATCATGCTTTTATACACAAATAACTGTACCATAACTATCACAATACCAAAAATAAAAGGATATACAATTGATGTCATTCTTTGAAAGGAATTTATCAGGGTGTTTTCTTTTGTGAAAGGCAGCCCGCGGCTAAACAGGTTATAAATTGTATTATACAAATTAGCAGCTGCAAAAATAAATATAATATGCAGTAATGACTGGTGCATGGGTATCTTTATCATAAAAATGATACCAAGTCCGGCACATACAGGAACAAGCAAGTACACAACAAAAAATTTTCTGAAGCCATTTTTAAAATTTCTTCTGGATGATATCGGGTACGATTCGTAGATCCACCCAACCCCCGGGAAGTTGGTTACTTTTGTACCAATAATTGCTGTATTCAGCACAACCAGTACACATAGCATCAATGATATATGAAACACCGGTTTTATTTCGAAGTAGCTTTTATCAAAGGGTGCCGGCAACTGGTTTGTTACAAGCGCAAATATCGCAAGCCCTATTGGAATTATTATCATAGGAAGTATTGCCAGCCTGACGGTTTTATCTTTGTAGAACAAAGATCTTATCAAGCCAAATGAAGAACGTTCAGTATTATTCCTTAAATAAACATTCTGAATAAGATCGCTTATC
>CAZOAP010000386.1:338-2604 GCA_964577645.1 uncultured Ignavibacteriales bacterium | reverse complement strand
CTTCAGAAATACCTACTTCGGCAGTTTCATACAAATATATCACAACCGCAGCACCGGGAGATATTTATGAAAGACCATGTATGACAATTCAGCAGAGACATTACTCATTACCGCAAAGAATATTTGTAACATGCACAAAGAATAATAAAGCAGTGTACCATTACTCAGTAGATGGCGGAGCTGTTTGGACGGTTGATGCAGGGCTTGGATTAAATTCTCAGAATGTTGATTATACTTATTGCAGCTCAGATTCACTTATAGCAGGCGGAAAGGATTTTATTGCATCGTTTGTAGATCAGAATGGTGATTCAGTTTCCGTAAGGCATGGTACCCTGGGAGCAATGGGTATATTAAATCATAAAATGAATTCAGTTCAAAGCACAGGTGCCCTTGTTCCGCCATGTGCTATATATAAACAGGGAAGCAATAAATATGCAGCGTTTACTTATTCAGGCCTTGGACCGGCGAATGTATATTATGACATGGAAACATTCTTAACTGCTATCGATCCCGTTTCAAATGAAGTACCAAATAGTTTCAGCCTGCTGCAAAACTATCCAAACCCGTTTAATCCGGAAACTAATATTAAATTTACATTGCCAAAAGATGGTAATGTTACATTGAAAGTTTTTGATGTAAGCGGAAGGGTTGTAGCAGAAATTGTTAACGGTAATCTGAATGCCGGTACGTATTCTGTAAGCTTTAATGCTTCAAAATTAAGTTCCGGGGTATATTTCTACAGAATATCGGCAGATGGATTTACCGATACAAAGAAAATGATATTGGTAAAGTAGTTAATTGAAATATTGCTATACACCTTCATTCAATGAACAAGGGGCTATTAGGCCCCTTGTTCTGTTATACATGATATTTTTAGAAAGTTTTATTGAGTTACATATTTTGAAAGATTTATTACAGGACTTTGAATGCCAATATTCGGCACACCCATCATCTGACCGCTTTGTACAACAGTTCCAAGTATCAGGCTTTCTGTTTGAAGCGATGCATTAGTTTTTTTATACTGAACAATCCAAAGGTCAGCCGGAAAACCGGTTAAATTTGTAATATAAGAAGGCAGGTTAAGTGTACCTGCTGCAGGCATAAGTATCATGTTCCTTGTTTGGTTAGTTCCTGTTGAAAAGAAAACACTGCCATTGAGAGAACTTGATGACGGCACGAAATTTTCATTAAACTTTATTACAGGATTTGTTGAATAAGAAAGATTCATCGAAGCATCGCTATTCAGAAGGCTTGGTGTTGATGTTGCTATGAATAGATCTGTTGAAATGATAAGATCCAGTGCACCGGATATTATGTTCTTAGCCGATGTATCCTGAATTAATCCAAGCAGCTGATTGGTATTGAAAAGAGCAGTAAGCTCTATACAATCACTTGTTGTCGGAACAGGATTTGGTGTGTATATTTTAAGTGAAGTATCCGAAGGTGCTCTATAGATATAAAGCCATGCGCCAATTGAATCTGGATTTGTAGCTGCAGTTAATAATGAGAGCTCGGTTTTTCCGTTGGCTTTTACATTGCGACCCATAATTAAAACCAGTTTGGTGCTTGGACCGTACTTTCTGATTGCCTGTGCATTGGCTGAGTCAAGTCTTTCCTTTGCCGTAACTTCTGTGGTAGTAGCTGTATTTATTATACTTATAACATCATCAGTGCTGCAGCCTGAAAATTGAATAGATATAGCAGTTATTGCTGATAATAAAAAAAACGGTAAAATTAAGCGTTTTAACATATTTCCCTGGTTAGTTTATACTATTGTTACCTTATAAAACAAAGATACTAATATTATGTTTCGAAAATCTATGACATTTGAGATTTATTTATGTAAATATTTGTATCGTATAAAAACTCAATTTTACCATCAATCTCGTTCTTATCAAAAATCTGTTTTAGCTCAGCAAGCATTGGTTCAAACAACTGGCTGCTTTTTTGGGGAGTGTATGAAGATGAAAGCAATCTTCCCTTTACGCCTTCATAATCAAATACCTGCTTATTGGGGAAAGTTTTTGTTATGTAACCGCCAGCAAAGAATTCAGCCAATTTATTATTATCAATATTTTCGTGTCTAACATTCGCATAATCTGTGCCGTATTTTAAAAGCAGCTTTTCGTAATCAATTAAAAACGGATTGCCGTTAAGCACTCTTTCATTCCATATTAAACATACACTGCCTTCGGGTTTAAGGATCCGTTTAAACTCAATTTTTACTTTCGGAATATCAAACCAGTGGAATGCCTGAGCGCATACA
>CAZOAP010000386.1:0-328 GCA_964577645.1 uncultured Ignavibacteriales bacterium | reverse complement strand
GTAGTGTTTTCAGCTGCGGCATCAATACTTCTGAAATTATCATACTTTGAAAGCAATTTTTCCGCTGCTTCGCGCATTGGTGTGTTTGGTTCAATTGCATAAACAGTGTTACCATTCTTAAGGAACATTTCAGATGATATGCCTGTGCCTGAACCGATATCAGCTATGACCGAATCAGACTTAAGAATATCTTCCGATTTCAGGTAGTCAATTATTTCAGATGGGTAACCGGGTCTGTATTTTATATAATTTTCAACACGGTCAGAAAAGCGGGTTGTGGAGTCATTATTCAATATGGAATTTCCTGTTATTTAAAAATATATTCAGC
>CAZOAP010000385.1:0-2618 GCA_964577645.1 uncultured Ignavibacteriales bacterium | reverse complement strand
AAGAACCTCTTCGAACTTAAAGATTTGATTTGCAAGTGTACGTGAATCTGCTTTGCGTGGACGCCCACCGTTAGCTTTAGAATAACCTGTGCAATCCGGTGAGAACCATCCAACACGAACTGCACCAGGTGAAAATAGATTTCTCATCCTTTCAGGATTAAAGGTCCGGATGTTCTCCCTGTGATGAACAACATGAGGATAATTCAAGCTATGGTTTACAATTGCCTGCGGATCATGATTTAAACAGGCTATTACTCTAGCACATTCAGAAGCCTCAACGCCTTCTGTAACACCACCCACACCACAAAAGAAATCTATAACTTCAACTTTAGGTTTAGCCAATTAAGATTTATCTCCAATATCGATTATATTTCCATCACCATTAACAGCTTTCTTGCTTGCTTTATGTTTCTCAAGCTTATCGGATTTATCTTTAATTTCCTGTTCTGCAAAATCTATTTCAATGGTTTCACGTTCACCAATGATGTACCTTTCAGCCTCAGCAAATAACGTCTCCAAAACTTCAATACATTCATCGCTTAATAGCTTGCTTTCATCACCGCCAGCTTCAGTTAAGAATTCAGATTGCTTAAATGGTGTATTCAAGACTAAAACGCCATGGGACTTTTTGTACTGCATAACCCCTGTAATAATTAAACCGGGTATTTTCCGGCCATCTTCATGCTCACCGTGAGTAATACTTACACCCCTGACCTTAATCCTTGAAGCATAATTGGCTGGTAACTCACAATACTCAGTCAAGTGAGGACATAAACCCTGCAGCGCATCTTTGAACTTCTGAACTGGTTCATCGTATGACTTGAAAACAAAGCTTTCCTTTATTTCCTGACCGTTTTCATTATGACCTTTTATCAGATCATAAGTGAATGAATAAGAATTTTTATCATCTTCTTTTTTAGCTGGTGAATATTTAATTTTTAGAAACCGATAGATTGGTTTGAACATTGTTTTATTGATTTAATTATTAAATTATGAATATCCGTTTAAACTCATATCGGGGGGACACCCCCCGAACCCCCCGTATCCTCATCAAACTCTTTAGCGCTTTCCTTACTCATGATATACTGTACTATTACTTTCTTTTTTTCAATAATCCTTTCAATAGTTCTTATCCTATAGTCACCTTCAGGTGATGTTTCAGGCTTAATCCAAATCTCAGCAGTTGATGGATTCACACCACCTATCTTAGCAGCTGAATTAATAAAGTTTTCATCATAAACAACTGCAGGTACTTTACTTAATTTTTCTTTAAGCCATTCAAAAACTTTGGGTTTGCCCGTTACATTCCGCTTCATTGCTTCAGTACCTATAATGAGGTTTTCACGTTCTTTGCGTGTGTGTATGTATACAGGCAATGTTAAGTGCCCATTTCTTAAATAAGTTATGATGGTCGACGGGTCTTTTTTCTTGTTATGTGACCGGCATAGAACCTGCCCGTTCTCAATCCGGTTATCTTTATTGTTGTTATTTATATGGTCTGCGACAAGCTGAATGCGCTTATGCTTTACATCAATTCCGCATAAGACACAGTAAGGAACACCATTGTTCTTTGACATATTCAACTCAAAAACTTCTTTACGGAATTTCTTAATGTTCATTATTTATCCGCATTATTGTTTAGGAAACAGATCCTGTGTTTTTCGTAACTCTGTAACCTGATAATTGAGCCATTTATTATTCCGGTGGTAAACAACAATAACCGGCACGGTGACGGCCAGTATTAAAATGATTGTGATTATAAAAGTGTAAATTGATATCAATCCGTATTCCCCCCTAATTTTGATGAACTTTTAAAATGCTATGCCGTTTTCTCTTTTTCACAGTTATCGAGTGACGGCATAGCTGTATTATAAATTTCTGAATTAAGTTAGAAAGCTAAACAAACCCTACCGGATAGTACAGGAGCATGTCAAAGCCTTTATGAATTAATATTATACAGGTAATAACTACCTGAGATAATACTGCAAGCTTTAACTGAATAGAATTGAAACTACCGTAATAATTAATAATACGATTAAGCATAATTTTATAAACCTCTTCTGTGGCTTTTCAAATTGGTTTGAGTAATCCTTTTCAAGCAGCCTTTTCATTTTCTGTTCTTTTTATTTGATATGTCTTTGCTGATTCATCAACAAGTTCAATCATATCAGACTGTAATAATTTGCTTATGGAATCTTCTACCTGTTCTTCAGTATAAGCGACTGAACTTTTTATGAATGATAATCTGCATGGCCAAGGGTACATTTCAATGATGCCGTATACATCATTATCCGCATGGGTTAGCTTTATATCTTTTTTGATTTCCTTTTTCATTTCTTAATTCTTGATAGTTTAAAATTATAGGACCGTAAACAGGCATTGATAACCTTAACTTCTTTTGAAGTGATATTGTGGTCATTGAGTTTGCTTTCAAGCCGCTCAATTGCCCATTTAATATTTTGTTTATTTTCTTTGAATTTTTTCATAATGTTAATTTGTTAATTTCTGACCTGCGCTCTTTTATTTTGGTTACTAATAAATCCTCAGGATCCTCAACTACCGACAAACCTTTAAAAGCATTCCATACATCTTTTAAATCATCTTCAGTTTCAGATTCA
>CAZOAP010000384.1:0-2646 GCA_964577645.1 uncultured Ignavibacteriales bacterium | reverse complement strand
ACCTGGCTTTCATTGAACCGACTTCGGGCATTGTATCGCCCAGCTTTAAATCATACTTAAAAGGTAACATAGTTTTATTTTTTAATAAATAGTTTATAAATAAAATAAGTTATAACTGTTATCGCCGAACCACCTGCAGCGAACCAATACCAATCCGGGTTAGCTTTTACAATTACATTTGGCTTAGCCTGTTCTATCTTAAAAGCCTCCTGAAGCTCAAGGAATGATTTCTCAAGCCTTGATATTGTGTAATTATAATTTGAGCTATCCTGCAGGCGCGTTGAATGTTCTTTGGCATAAGCAGCCTTGAAAGCCTCCAACTCCACACGTGCAATTTCAAAACCCTGTATTTGCTGGTCAGTGATGCAGTGACAGGTATCACCAGCCGGTGACTGGCTGTTGGTTTGCCCTTGCGATTGAATCAGCCCAGGAAAGAATAGAAACAATACGCTTGCTATCAGGCTTAGTTTTAATAATTTCATTTTTACTTTTGTTTGAGTTGTTAAAAATGTTTTGAATAGTAACATTATGAACCGAATCCCTTTGACTGATTGCAAGCATTGAATCTAAAGCGATTTTCTGAAGTGAATCGCTTTTGTTTAAATGCTGAATCACAAGCTCTTCAAGCTTTGATGTTTCCTGTTCCTGCGGATCCTGATTACAGGAATTAATAGTGAAAGCCGTTGCAATTATGGCTATTACTACGACTCCCAACAAAATATAGAATTGAGTGTTTGTCATGGCTTTGGCTCCGGTTCTTTATCGATATTATCCCTGTTACCAGTTACCATTTTAAATACAAAAATTATTCCTTTCATTATGTACTGACCGCAGTATGTATACACCACATCAGCCATCATAACTGTAAATATTAAATTTCCTGCAATCTCACGCCAATCACCTGTGAATATTGTTTTTAATAATACCCAAACAGTTACAACTCCCAAAACAACTAAAGGATACCATCTTTTGTTTATGTGTGGTGAGAAAACAGTCCACTTTAATACTTCCATTGTGATTGTTGCAGCAACTACAACCCAAAGGAAATTAACAGTGAAAATCAGTTTTGCGAATTCAGCCCATAAGCCGGTTATTGATTCCATTTATACCCTCCCTTAATGTTTGATTTGTTCTTTTATGTTTTGTTTTCTTTTATCGAAGTCTTCATATCTATCCCATTCTTCATCGTAAACAAGCTCAAATGATTTTCCCCAGCCGTTCATCCTGATAAGAGAGCGAACTAAAACTTTAATTTCTCTTTTTATCATTTCTAAATCTGCTTTTTCTTCTCTGGATTTATCACCAGCTTTTGTAAGTATTTTTAGTATATAATAATTTGATACTGTTACAAGAATAGCCACAATTACACCAGTGATTATATTGCTGAGGTATGTTTCCATAGTTAGAATAGTATTATTATGATTAATGAAATAAGAATTCCCAGTAAAGCACTTATATTAAATTTATTAACTGTGAAAGCATTTTTAAAAAAGAAATGACCACTGAACCAAATCGGGGTTAACCAAAAAGCATCACCGTTCAATGTTTCCAGCCGCTTTATATTTTGTTCCTGACCATTGAATATATAATAAAGCCTATCCAACAGCATGAAGTAATGACAGATCAGACAAGCTATGACACACCAGAATCCACCAAATATGAATACTGCAGTCAGTCCACCCAGCTCTACAACTTTTTGAAGTATCCTGTATCGCATTGGAACGTCTCTTCCGAACCATTTAAAAGATTTAAACAGCCATTTGAAATATCCTTTTTCACCACGGCCATAGAAATAGCTGTCAAAGCCTGAAGTGAAAAGAACATATACAGTGATTGAAATTAATTGCTTTAGATTTTCCATTTTGGATTCAATTGTTAAAAATTATTTATGTAAGCAGGAACAAGATATTCAGTCCCATTTTCATCTTTTATTATAAACCATTTCGCAGGTTCACCCAATAAAGAAGTTCCTGCATTTCCTCTTAATGCTGTTTCTGTAGGAACAGTTTGAGGCGCTGTTGTATTTATAGGAGTATAAGTATTAAGCCAAATATTATCAGTCTTGATACCACCGTCACCATTCAACGCCTGTAAATAACTTCCCTCTAAAATATTTATTTGAGCAGGATTATCATTTGAATTTTGTACTTTAAAAATTTGACTTCCCCCTACATTAAAATCCAACGAATTACCTGAATTACTTATTCCTGAACCATCAATAAACCCATATCCAATTTGATTTGCATTTCCCCATCCCATAAAAAGACCACTGGTATTATCACCAACTGTCATAAAATTAGTTCCTATTTGTCTTACATTTGTAGTTCCATATCCATCCGCAATGTATTCTGTTATCGTTGTAGAATTAGATTTAATTGTATCAACGGATATATTGGTAAATGTATTTGAACCCGTGAATGTATTTGAACTATCCTTATAAGCGTATCCATTCATGTTTGCAGCATAATAAACAGTATCAGATGAAATATCGTAAATCAAAATTCCCCTGACTGTACCGCTATCCTTACCCAAAAATGTAGCTTTGTTTTCTACAACCCTGAAAGTTGTATCACTACTTGACCGGATGAACCTCCATATAGATGTATCAACTGCAGGTACATTAAAGTATACCGGCATTAAAACAGA
>CAZOAP010000383.1:0-2669 GCA_964577645.1 uncultured Ignavibacteriales bacterium | reverse complement strand
TTTAAACAATAATTATGGAGCTATTGAGAAAGCACAGCAAACTTTAGATGGAGGATATATTGCTGTAGGTAATGATAGAATTAATAATGAGTATAAAATATACCTTTCAAAATTTGATACTTATGGTACAACTTTATGGACAAAAATTATTGGTATTGGTTATGCAGATGGATATTGGATAGAAGAAACTTTTGATAATGGATTTATTATAGGTGGTGATTCTGATTCTGCAATAGGTAATTCAAAGGTTTATTTAGTGAAAACAGATCAAAATGGAAATATATTATGGCAAAAATATTATGCCAACTCCGGTTTAGATCAGTGTTATTGTGTAAAGCAAACTCCTGATGGAGGTTATATATTATCATGCAGAACTACACCAGCGGCAGCAGATATGGTAATGTTCATAAAGACAGATTCACTTGGTAGTTTGATTTGGAAGAAAGTTTATGGCAACGGTACTGTAACGCTGGCAATTAGGGAAATACAAGTATTAAGTAATGGCTATATTACCTCAGGTAATCTTGGATTACAGAACTCAGCCGATGCGTACTTGATGAGATTGGATCTAAACGGAGATTCATTGTGGACAAAAAAATATGGTGGGAGTAAAGCAGATGGACTTTATTCTATTGATAAAGTTGGAGCAGTTGGTTTTATCCTGGGGGGGGTGTCTCAGTCATTTAATATTAATAACAAAAGTGAATCTTATGCTATGATGATTGATACAGGTGGAAATATGCTATGGCAGAAAACTTATGGCGGGTTTGAATTTGATGTTTGCAGGTCAGTAAAATATAAACAAAATTCGGGTTTTGTTATGGTTGGTTATTCTGATTCAGTGAGTGGTTCAGATATTAGAGCCAAAATAAGAATATTGAATAATAATGGTGATGTATTGCGTGAAAACTCTTTTCTACCTGTAAGCTATCCATCGAGTGCATTAAATTCTATAAATTTAACAAATGATGGTGGTTATATTACAGCGGGATATGTTCATACTAGTAATAATGCCTTATTAATGTATATAATTAAGACTGATTCTGTTTTAGGGGCTAACTTAATAGGAATAAATTCTAATACACAAGTAGTACCTGAAAATTACATTGTTCACCAAAACTACCCTAATCCATTTAATCCAACAACAATGATTAATTTCGAAATATCCAAAGATGCAGATGTGTCAATCAAAATATATGACATATTAGGTAAGGAAGTATTCGGTTTTAATGAATTTAAAAGTGCAGGAAGCTATGAAGTTCAGTTTGATGGAACGAATTTTGCTTCTGGAATGTATTTTTATAAATTAGAGGCTAATGGGTTTGTTGATACTAAGAAGATGGTGCTTTTAAAATAGCGAAATGGTGTTATTGCATGTATAAAGGCGATCCTAAAAGGTTTGCTTTTTTTATTATTATTATTGAGTTGAGACCAGATTCATTTCATTAGTGTTGTAATGTCCTTCGACTCCGCTCAGGACGACACGTTCTTCAACTGCGTTATATGCCTTCGGCTTCTCCTTAAAATGCGCTAGAAGAGGAAGGCAGACGTGGCAGGACGAAAATGCAGAAGAGGGTGTGAGTAATTTGATTGATTTTATTAACAAATACGGATATTTTTGTATATATTGAAAACATTACCAATTTATACTTACGGTTTCGAGGTTTTACGGAAAAAGACCAGGAAAGTCACCAAGATAGATGATAAGTTCATTGAGCTTGTTGGCAGTATGTTCGGGACCATGCATAAGGCTAACGGTGTCGGACTCGCTGCGCCGCAAATAGGCAGTGACCTGGCTTTAACTGTAATAGATATTTCAAGAACTGAAGAAAAGAAAAAAATAAGAACAGAACCAATAACGCTGATAAACCCTGTATTAAAAGACTATCACGGTGAAATAACCCTTGAAGAAGGATGTTTAAGCATTCCTTACGTTAGGGGAGAGGTTACAAGACCCGAAACAATTTATATTGAATACCAGGACCTTGACCTGAATAAACATCACATTGAGCTCAAAGGCTTTCTGGCACGCGTTGCACAGCATGAAATGGATCACCTTAACGGAATACTGTTTGTTGACCATTTAAACAAAGAAGAGAAGAAGAAAATAAAACCGGAGCTTGACCTGATACGCAAAGGTGAAATTGAAGCCGATTACCTTCTTGCAGAACTTCCCAAAAAGGGAAAACATGTAATAAAACATAAATAATGAATATTATATTTATGGGCACACCGCAATTTGCGGTGCCATCACTTAAAGTACTCTTAAATTCCCACCACAAAATTTCAGCAGTCGTAACCGTACCCGATAAGCCAAAAGGCAGGGGACAGCAGCTTGCACAAAGTGATATCAAAAAATTCGCGCTGGAGCAGGGTCTGAATATTTTGCAGCCTGTAAGCCTTAAAGATGATGAATTCACAGAAGAGATAAAATCACTTCACCCTGATCTTATAGTTGTTGTTGCATTCCGCATACTGCCAAAAAATATATTTAAGATTCCAAAGTACGGCTCAATAAATCTGCACGCATCACTACTGCCAAAATACCGCGGTGCTGCGCCGATAAACTGGGCTATAATTAACGGTGAGCGTGAAACAGGCGTTACAACATTTTTCCTGCAGGAAAAAGTTGATACAGGCAATATCATAATGCAGAGTACTGTTGATAT
>CAZOAP010000382.1:0-2670 GCA_964577645.1 uncultured Ignavibacteriales bacterium | reverse complement strand
GGTAAGTCCTATGCCGGTAGGAAAATTGCAGAACAGCTTTATGGTAAGGTTCAAATCATTATTATCGATCCTGAGGATGAATATGCTTCTTTGCGTGAGAAATATGATTTTGTTCTTATTGGTGGTGAGAATGGTGACATTCCCATCAGTGCAAGGTATGCTGAAACACTGGCACATAAGCTTCTTGAAACTGGTATGAATGCAATTATAAACCTGTTTGAAATGAAAACCAAAGAACAGATTGAATTCATAAGGGTGTTTATGGATGCTATGACATATGCGCCTAAAAACCTATGGCATGGATGCGTTGTGATATTTGATGGATTCAGGATATTTGCAGATGATGCCGGAAAGGCTGCTAGTACTGAGGCTATGAGGGAAGCTGCCACTAAATGGCGTAAGAGGGGTTATTCTCTTGTCTTAATGACTCACAGGCTTTCAATGGTTGATAAAACACTTGTGGCTCAATGTCACAGCCGTATCATTGGTTTGAATACTCTTGATATAGATCTTGAACGTGCAGGTAAGGAACTAGGGTTTAAAAAGGATAGATGGCCTGAATTGAAGTATCTTGAGCCAGGGGAATTCTATGCATACGGACCTGCAATTTCACGTGAAGTTATAAAATTCAACGTCAGTAAGGTTCAGACTAAACATCCACAGCCGGGTGAAACAATTAAGACGGTTCCACCTACACCAAATGCCATAAAAAAGATTTTAACCAAGCTGGAGGATATCCCAAAGGATGCTGAGAATGAATTAAAAACCAAACAGGATTTACAACAGAAAATTAAGGAACAGGAAATTGAGATTAAGACTCTCAAGTCAGGAACTATATCAAGTGATAAGCTTGAGGAAATTAAAAAACAGTCACAGGAAAATTCAGAAAAGGTACTGCAGTCTAAATTGAATGCTGCTAAGATTGAAATTGATAAACAGTATAAACCTTTCCTTGATGAACGTGATAAGGAAATTAAGCGATTGAATGGGATTATTTCAAAGGCATTACAGGCATTTGGTACTGAATTTACACCTGCAGAGTTGTCAAAAGTTGAGATAAATATTCCTAAAAATATAACGGTCACTGCACCTGCGGTTACATTTAACGCTCCAAAAATTACAAAAGCCGTGCAGAATGTTACAAAAAAGACTGAAAATATTACAGAAAGCGTATCAAATGATACAGGTGGTTTAAAGAAAGGCGCCATTGCTGTTTTAAGGGTTATTGCATCATATCATCCTAAAGTAACAACACGTAAGAGGGCACAAACACTTACAGGATTATCAAAAGGAGGTTTAAGAAATTATTTAGGTGACCTGAAGGGAGCCGGTTACATCACAATTCAAGGTGAATATTTATCATTAACTGATGAGGGAAATAATTTCATCGGTTATGTAGAGCCTATCCCAAGTGACCCAGCATTACTGGTTAATAAATTTGCTGATAGTATGAAACCCGGTGCTGGAAATATGCTTAAATATCTTTTAAGCATTTATCCAAACGGAATTTCACGTGAGGACTTAGCATCTGAAACAAGTTTAACAATCGGTGGACTGCGGAATTACCTGGGTGATTTAAAAGGTAATGATCTGGTAACAGAAAACAACGGATTAATTTATTTATCACAGGAGTTCTTTGAATGATAGTTAACAGGCCTACAGCAATTATTGTTACATTTCCGGTTCAATTCCTGATTGACTTGGGGAATTCATATTATTATAACCGCAGTTCAATTGGACTTGGTAAACCATTAAACAAAAAAGCAATCATATCCCGGGGTTACATTGAATGTTTAAAGGATATTGAATTCTGTAATTCAGATCCTGAGGATTACTGGAGCCACATTATGGGGAATGTACCTGTTCAAGCGGTGAGGGATAATATCACACATTGTTACATCAACATCCTGAGTAAGATAAGATTCAGAGCTAAGGTCATTGGTTTTGAATGCGGTAAAAAGGGAGAGTTGATAACAAAGAAGTTTGGTGACGGCCGTAAAATGTCAGGTAAAAACTGGATTCTATTACATCAGTTTGAAAGAATAAAAGAAATTAAAATGGGAGGCTTTCAGGGCTTCCGGTACTGGAAAGAAGATTATTAATCATGTCAGAAAAAAGCAACATTCAGTGGACTGATGCAACATGGAATATAGCCAGGGGCTGTTCTAAAGTTGATGATGATTGTAAATTCTGTTATATGTATCGGGAGAGTTATAGCGGTACCAGATACGATCCATACATTGTAAACAGAACAAAAACAGTTTTTAATTTACCGTTAAAGATAAAAGAGCCTTCAAAGATATTCACGTGTTCATTAACAGATTTCTTTCACGAGGGAATTGACAGTTTCAGACATGAGGCTTGGGAAATTATAAGAAAATGTCCACAGCATACATTTCAAATATTAACCAAAAGACCGGAAAGAATTACATTCCCTGATTTTTGGGAAGAGATAAAAGAGCGTGTATGGCTGGGTACATCTGTTGGTAGTGATGCAGGAATTGGCAGGATAACAGAATTAATCAAATTCAGGAATTTTGCACATAAGCTATTTATATCTTTTGAACCACTGCATGATGAAATTAGTAATTTTGATATTTCTACCTTATGCAATATTGACTGGATAATAATTGGAGGTGAAAGCGGAAATGATACAGGCAAGTACAGGTA
>CAZOAP010000381.1:0-2674 GCA_964577645.1 uncultured Ignavibacteriales bacterium | reverse complement strand
CAAGCACCATTCAAAGAAAAATAAACATACAGAAGAAGAAGTTTAATTGTAATAAAAATTTTGAAGGACGGAAGTAAATAATAATTACTTTTTGAAAAATTAAAAAGACGACCCAATGGGTCGTCTTTTTTTATGATATTTATCTTTTTGTAACTCTTTTTTACAAATTACTGTGTGAGTATTAAACTATTTTATTTTTTAAATGTCTAATTTTGTAATAGGAACTTTTTCCTGAAAATAATAAAGCCAATATATGAAAACAAAAATATATTTCATTGCGGCTCTGTTGACACTAACATCCATAATAGCAGCAGTATTTCCGGATAGCACAAATAAATGTACCTACAGGCTGAGCAGCGCCAGTGAAAGTATCACACCGCAGGAAGAACAAAATCTGATTTATATGCGAGAAGAAGAAAAACTTGCTCATGATTTTTATATCCTTATGGAAGAGAAATATGGTCACCGTGTATTTAAAAATATTTCCGGAGCAGAAACACGTCATGGTACCTTTGTAAAAGAGCTTCTTGATAGGTATTCTGTTGCTGACCCATCAACAGGTAAAAATACAGGTGACTTTACAAATCCTGATTTTACATCACTTTACAAATCATTAACTGATAAAGGTAATATTTCTCTAAACGAAGCATTAAAATGCGGTGCTGAAATAGAAGAACTGGATATTGCAGATCTTAATACCAGGATAGATGAAAGCTCATCGCAGGATATTAAACAGACTTTCATGAATTTAAGAATTGGTTCAGAAAGACATCTGCAGGCATTCATCAGGAATCTAAAGGCTGCTGGTGAAACATATACACCAATACATTTATCACAGCAGAAATTTGATGAAATTATAAGCAGTGTTGATGATAATACGGGCAGATGCACTGACCCTGACTTTAACGGAAAATGTAATAACAATAACCGCGGTAACGGGAAGGGCAATAAGGGGAATGGATGTAACAACCGGGACTGCAGGAATGACTGTATTATAAAATGATCATTATAATAACGGTAAGGTAAGCTCTTCAAAAAATGCAGGCAGGGCTTACCTTTCTGTTTATTTCTTCAGAAGATCTAACTCAATTAGCCTGCTATTAAAAACAGTGTTTACTTAATATATTGCTTTATAAACTTTACATATAAAGGATAATCAGAATAAAGGTAATTTCCCCTGAAGCATGGTATTAAGTTCCTTTCAAGAAAATTCTCTTCCGGTTTGACGATAATATTTTCAGTGTAGTAATTCAACGGGGCCAACCTTTGTTCATTCGGGAAGTTCAGAAGCGCATTCAACACACACTCATCAGCTGCAAATACCGGTAATACTTTTTTAGGATCAAGCTTATCAAGATCTTCCTTAAGCAGCGGCTTCCACAATTCCGAAAATTCAAACCATAATTTATTATCAATTGTTTCCTTTGTCATATAATTCCTTACCAGGTTCTGAACATATATATTGTTTTTATCAAGCTCCAGCAGTCTTATGTTTTTTGATATACCTTTAAAATACTGGCTTTTTGGATTCTGAAGGTCGAAGACATGACTGACTACCTCAGTTTTACCGTTATTATTAAAATTACTCGGATCTGAGCCCAGTATAACAGCCTTTACTTTTTTACTCTTAACCGAATGCTCATGAGGTATTCCGTAAGAGCAGTAATATTTTTTAAGCTCAGGGTTGGCAACTATAACCTGGCACATGAAAATTTCCATCAGTTTTCTGAGGAATTTCTCTTCTTTATTGTTTGCAATGTAAGGTACGATAACAGACTCATTAATAACATTAAATCCTTCATCCTTAAGCTTCTTATGATATAAATTAAATATATTTGACCTGACAAGTATTATAGGTATCCCTAACTTATCCGCAGAAATCTCCCTGAGGTCGCTGAGTAAATTCTGATAGTTCTTAAGAATCAGGTTATCCCTTACACCCGAATTTGTAAAAGTATTTACAGGTTCGTATATTGAATCTATCATATAATAACCGGCTTCCCTGAACTTTTTCAATCCCTGTATCTTTATCTGTTCATTGAGAAAATTATATTTAAAGTCGATGAGTTTCATCATAGGCTTAAACAGGATATCTGTCTGAAGGCTTTTATGGTCATAAAAATAGCCTCCATCAGCTAAAGGAGACTCGAATAAAAATATGAGGTTAATGTTATCGGGTTTGTACTTTTTTCTTAAAGCTATAAATTCTTCGGGTGTCTTTGTCATAATGATATATCAATATCCGTTAATGTAAAGATAATATTTTAATTTAATTTAATAAGAGTAATTCTTAGTATACAAAAACATTTAATTGAGATATAAACAAACAGGGCAATCCCTAATACAAAGGATCACCCCGTTATTTAATGTAGTTTTATAAGTATGCACTCACCTGGTACATTCCTGTGATATACCTGACGTGGATGCAAAATTTGAATCCGGCAAAAAACCCTCCCCCTTCGCAGAATAAAAGGGGGATAATACAATTTCAAATCTTAATAATTAACTTCGCCGTTAACGTGAAGCTCTTTATCAACAAAATTACCCTGGCCATTAATAACTGAACCGTGGCAAATATAACATGTGGTCTGGTTCATAAATGAATAATGCGGTGCTGTAAATATCCCGTTTACCTGCGGAGTCGGGTTACCCGTTGTTGGGTCACCGTGACATG
>CAZOAP010000380.1:0-2681 GCA_964577645.1 uncultured Ignavibacteriales bacterium | reverse complement strand
AAAATTGATTTTCATACATTAACATATTCAGCTAAAAACGTTGCACTGCTTGAGAAATTATTTTCAGAGTTTGAGTTTAAGTCCCTTTTAAAAAAGCTTCTTGGCGCTGCGGAGCAAAACGTAAATATACAGGCTGTTTCAGTTGAGCCTGAGCCGCAGAGTGAGCAGAAGCTTGAGTTTTCCTCACCTATGCAGGATATAAATTCTTTTCCGCATAAGTATTATACCATTAAAAATGAAGCTGATTTTAAGCGACTGTGCAAAAAGCTAAGATCGACAGATGAATTTGCATTTGATACCGAAACAACCTCGGAAAATTCGATGAATGCTGAGCTTGTCGGACTATCATTCAGTTATGATGAAGCCGAAGCGTTTTATGTACCGTTAAAATTTAAGGAAAGCTCTGAAACTGATCTTTTTGGTAAGCCGGTTAAACAAAAGGGAAGTAAAGATGATGCCTTGCCGGACCTTGATATTAAAAATATTTTAAAAGAGCTTAAACCTGTACTGGAAGATAAAAAAACCGCTAAGATAGGCCAAAATATCAAATATGATATGCTTGTGATGAAAAATCACGGCATTGAGCTGCAGAATGTAGGCTTTGATACAATGATAGCTGCCTATGTGCTAAGGCCTGAATCAAGCTATAAGATGGATAACCTATCTGAGCAGTACCTGAATTATAAATGCGTGCCCATAAGCAAGCTGATAGGTAACAGCAAGACTGAACATATTACAATGGACCAGGTCCCGTACCAGCTTGCATCAGATTATGCCGCTGAAGATGCAGATGTAACACTTAGGTTATACCACAGGATAGAATATGAGCTTAAAAAGATAAGCCTTGATAATCTTTGCAGGGAAATTGAGTTTCCATTGATAGAAGTACTGGCTGATATGGAGTTTACCGGCGTTCGTGTTGATACAAAAATACTGGGTGATATTAACGATGAGCTGAAGAAAGCTGAAAAGAGACTGGAAAAAGAAATATATAAGGAAGCGGGAATTGAATTCAATATAAATTCAACAAAACAGCTATCAGATATATTATTCAATAAGCTTCAGCTGGCAGCAAAGAAGAAAATTAAAACCGGATTTTCAACTGATACCAAAGTACTTGAAGAGCTTAGGAATGAACATCCGATAGCCCTTAAGCTGCTTGATTACCGTACTGTTACAAAGCTGCGCTCAACCTATACAGAGGGATTACTTGAGATAATAAATAAACGCACGGGTAAGATACATACTTCATATAACCAGACAGTAGCCGCAACAGGTAGGCTATCGAGTGCAAATCCAAATCTGCAGAATATACCGATTCGCACAGAAATTGGCAGAAGCCTGCGTAAAGCATTTGTGCCGGATAAAAAGGGTAACATAATTCTTTCAGCTGATTATTCACAAATTGAGCTTAGAATTATGGCGCATTTATCAAATGATGAGAATATGATAAGGGCTTTCGAAAAGAAGCATGATATACATACTGAAACTGCTGCCAAAGTGTTTAAGGTTAAACAGGATAAAGTTGATGCCAACATGCGCCGCAAAGCTAAGGAAGTCAATTTTGGGCTTATTTACGGCATCCAGGCATTCGGCTTGGCACAAAGGCTGAACATTGACCAGCGTGAAGCAAGGGATATCATACAGTCATACTTTGCCAACTTCCCCACAATAAACAACTGGCTTGAAAAAACCAAGGAATTTGCCCGCAAAAAAGGTTACACAGAAACACTTGCCGGCAGAAGAAGATATCTGCCGAATATAAATAATCATAATTCAGTTGTAAGGCAGCGTGATGAGCGTATTGCAATAAACATGCCTGTACAGGGTACTGCCGCTGATATGATAAAAATTGCAATGATCAATATTTTTGAAGATTTCAAAAAGAAGAAACTGAAGTCAAAAATGATCCTCCAGGTGCATGATGAACTGGTGTTTGATTGCGAAAAAAGTGAGCTTGACACAGTCAAAAAAATAGTACAGAATAAAATGAAGAATGCTCTAAAGCTGAATGTCCCTATTGATGTTGAAATGGGTGAAGGGATCAATTGGTATGAAGCTCACGCTTAAGGAGTATTAAAATGTCTGATAAGTCAAAAGGCTGGATTTTAGTCTTTATACAGTTTGCATTACTGGTAGTTATTCTGCTCTCATCAGCATATGAATTTAAATACATTCAAAGACCCCTTATGCCCGCAGTGCATTATATCGGCGTTACGCTGATACTTATAGGAGCTTTATTATTTACTGTGATAATTATCAGCTTTGGTCAGATGATGACCCCAAATCCTGTACCGCGTGAAAGATCAATACTTAAAACAACTGGTATATACGGGATAGTCAGACACCCGATGTATTTTACAGTTTTGGTATTCTTGCTTGGTGTGATACTATACTTCCAGGCATTCTACAGCTTGCTCTGGTTATTGGTTGCCTTTTTCTTTTTAGTGTACAAAACCACTAAAGAAGAAATTTACCTGTTAAAGAAATTTCCTGAATACCAGAAGTACAGGGAATCAACAAAACGTATTATACCTTATTTGTATTAACTATCACTTTATCATTATTTGATAACTACTATATTTTTAATGCCACTAAAAATGTTCACTTAATACCGTTTTTTGGGGTGTAAATTATTGATTTTCCTTTACTAAATTATTATATTTGTAGTTCAATCAACA
>CAZOAP010000379.1:0-2693 GCA_964577645.1 uncultured Ignavibacteriales bacterium | reverse complement strand
TAACTTCATTCACAGTTTTCCTTCCCTGCTCAAGCTCCTTCTTTGCAGCTTCTATCTTTACCCTTTGGGTATACTCAACCACGGTATTTTTGGTAGCCTTTTTAAATCTGCGCTCAAATGTCCTTCTTCCTATTCCAAAAAGATCTGAAAGCCTGTCAACTGTCAGCATATCATTATAATTCATTTCAATATATTCCTGTGCTTTTTTAATAGCATCATCATCGTGATCCTTTTGCCCGCGGAACATAATAAAAG
The DNA here is from genome assembly GCA_964577645.1 of uncultured Ignavibacteriales bacterium. Lineage (GTDB taxonomy): Bacteria > Bacteroidota > Ignavibacteria > Tepidaquicellales > OLB5 > OLB5. The sequence goes on along the minus strand of CAZOAP010000379.1, from coordinate 2,438 downwards.
GCGACTGGCTGGAGCGTGCTATATCAAGCAAAAAGAATTTTGATGCAAGTATAGCCGTATCCCGGCCGGTATATTTTTCTACAAGATATAGCAGCAGGTTCCACAACGATGTTGCTCCCCCGCTTGAATACAATCCGTTCTGGTCTGTTACTACTTTATCACCGGCAAGTATCACATCAGGGTACATCTGGCTGAATTCATTGGCATACAGCCAGTGGGTCGAGCACTGCTTCCCTTTCATTAATCCTGTTGCCGCAAGCAAAAATGCACCTATGCAAAGGCTCGCAACTTCAGAGCCATTCTTATACTGGTCAATTATCCAGAGTATAAAGTTCTTATTAATCTCCACAGCATTTTTCATATCACCGCTTAAGGCAGGTATAATAATAAGATCGGTTTTCTGTATCTCATCAATAAGGCAATCTGTATGGATAGTGAACGAGCCATTGTTCAATGTAACATCTTTTTTCAGGCCGGCTAATTTTACATCAAACATTGCTTCCCTGCCTGAATCAGTTAAAAATTTATTGGCGGCAGTGAACATGTATTGGGGATCAGCAATACTTGTCAAAACTGCGCCTTCCGGAACTAAGATCGTGATATTTTTCATGATACAAAATTAACAGAATATTTTGTCGCAATCAACCCGTTAGATTGTCGGATTTACACTTTGAGAGGATGTCAAATTCACGTATGTTTGTATGGTAATTTTGACAATCTAAAAACGAACAAATTAATAAATAAAAAATGGAAATTTATAATATAAGTAATGATATAGAAGTATTTTATATAGCAGCAGAAAAATTCCCTGAAGGTATTGAAGATGCATACAATAAATTAAATTCAGTAATTAATAAAGATAGTTTAAGAATGTTTTTTGGTATTTCTTACCCAGATGAAAATGGCAATATTATTTATAAAGCCGCTGCCCGAGAACTATTCCCTGGCGAAAAAGATCAATATGATTTACCCGGTTTCACGATCAAAAAAGGTGACTACATTTCTTCAACAGTTAAGAACTGGAAAAATGATGTAACACAAATATCCAATATTTTCAGGGAATTATTAAATGATGAACGAATAGATGAAAACGGTTATTGCCTTGAAATGTATGTTAATAATGATGCTGTAATCTGTATGGTTCCTTTAGAACCTGCTCAATAAATAAGATGTTTAAATTATTACAAACTAAAATGGTTACAGCTGAAACATTCAAAGAAATAGCACTATCACTGCCCGGTGCAATTGAAGCACCTCATTTTGAAAAAACCTCTTTCAGAACCGGTAAGAAGATATTTGCAACACTTGATAATAAGAATCAATTGGCATGTTTAAAGCTTACACCGGTTGACCAGAATGTTTTTTCGCTGGTAAATAAAACATCCGTTTACCCTGTTCCCAATAAATGGGGCTTACAGGGCTGGACAAACTTTGATCTTACAAAATCAAAAAAGAGCACTATCATTGATGCATTAACAACAGCGTACTATACTACTAAATGATATTCAATAAAAAGAAATAGAAATCTAATTTAAAATTATGTCAACAAAAATATTTGTCAATCTCGCAGTAAAGGATCTTAAAAGGTCAATGGAATTCTTCAAAGCCATAGGCTATTCTTTCAATACCCAGTTCACTGATGATACTGCAGCCTGTATGGTGATATCCGATGATATCTATGTTATGCTCCTCACAGAAGATAAATTCAGGCAATTTACACCAAAGCAAATTACTGATGCTGCTAAATCAACTGAAGTATTAACGTGTATATCGGCAGAAAGCAGGGATAAAGTTAATGAGCTGGTTGATAAAGCCATCAAAGCTGGGGCAACTGAAACAAGGGAACCGCAGGATTACGGTTTTATGTTCGGAAGAAGCTTTAATGACCTTGACGGGCATATATGGGAGATCATGTGGATGGATGAAAAACAGATCCAGGGCTAAAGTTATAAAATTATTATCAAACAACTAACTACTTTTTTAAAAACATAAATAATTATTAATATGAAAAAAATATATCCGGTAGTACATTTTGAAATGCCTGCGGTTGACAGGGACAGAATGATAGATTTTTATACAAACGTATTCGGGTGGAGCGCACAGAGGCTTGGACCTGAAATGGGTAATTATACAATCGTAAAAACATCTGAAACAGATGATAAAGGTTTTCCGAACAGACCCGGTATTATTAACGGCGGTTTATTTTCAAAAACTGATGACAATCAGTATCCATCAGTAGTTATTGCTGTGGATGATATCCGCGAAGCAATGAGTGATGTTGAAAAAGCAGGAGGAAAAGTTCTGGGGGGTTCCTACAAAGCAGGTGAACCGGATGATATTCCGGGCGTAGGACTTTATTGCGCCATTATTGATAGCGAGGGCAACAGGGTTGGTATGCTGCAGCCAAAGGGCATGTAATACAAAATTAAAATTATTAA
>CAZOAP010000378.1:0-2700 GCA_964577645.1 uncultured Ignavibacteriales bacterium | reverse complement strand
TTTTTGAAAGTTTTGATATCTGATTGTATACCGGCACCCGCACCTGAATCAGAACCCGCAATAGTTAAAACACACTTCTTGTTTTTTATCTTAGTATTAGGCATATATTATTTTTCTGATCTCTTTAATTGTTTTAACCGGGTCTTTACTTTTTAAAACTGAACCGATAAATGCAGCCCCGTGTACACCTGTCTTTACAACATCACTTAAATTCTCCTGGGTTATCCCGCCAATTGCTATTACAGGTATTTTGATCCTGTTTACTATCTCTTTAAGCTTCGCGGTTCCTTTGGGTTTATCCGGTTTATGCTTGGAAGCAGTCGGGTAAATATGCCCGTAACCTATATAATCAGCTCCTGCTTTTTCACAAGCCAAAGCTTCCCTCATATTATGCGCAGTTCCGCCTATTATTTTATTTTTACCAAGTAATTTTCTGGCATCTTTTATTGGGATATCTTCCTGTCCCAAATGAACCCCGTCAGCACCGCTAACTAATGCAACATCCACTCTATCATTGACAAGGAAAATAACATTACTTTTTTTACAAAGTAAAGATATTTTCTTTGCCGTATCAATCAGTTCTGAGGTTGAAAGGAATTTATCCCTTAGCTGAATAATATCAGCCCCTCCTTTTATTGCAAGCTTTGCTATTTCTATATGAGAATATTTTTTCTGAACCTGTGTATCTGTGATTATACATATTTTACCGATCTTTTTCACTTTAGTTCCCTGTTATTTCTTTCATATAATCATTCACGGTTTTCTTAGGATCTATTGCTGTCATAAATTCCCTAACTCCTGCAATTCCGTAAGCTCCGCAATTTATACATTTTTTAGCTCGTTTGGGAGTTATACCTCCAACAGCAAAAACCGGAATATTTACCGATGAACAAACTTTCTTTAACCTATCCAAACCCTGCGGTTTGCCGTATTTTATTTTTGCGGGTGTCCGGAATACGGGTCCGAACAATATGTAATCAAATCCATCCTTTTCAGCTTTTACTGCTTCTGCTTTTGAGTGTACACTGCGTCCGCTAACTAACAGATTGGAATATTTTCTTATATCCGGATTACTTATTCCTGCTGCCGGTGAATGCACACCGCTGCTATTAGAAAGAATGGCTACATCAAGTCTTTCATTAATAAGTAATTTCGTTTTATATTTATTTAATTTTGCTGATAGTTCTTTTGCAATTTGCAGTAATTTTGATGCAGGCATATCTTTTTCACGCAATTGAATTGCACCCACACCTGACTTTGCCAATGATACTAACTGCTTAACAAAGTCTGTTTTGTAAAGCTTACTGCTGCTTATGGCTATTAACCTGAAATTTATTTTATTTTTTAACGGAAGTTTTGCGATAGCTAATTTATTTTTTTGATGAAGGATTCCGTTCCTGTCCTGTAATCTGCATACCTGCCTGTGGAATAATCACTTTTTAAAATGAGCGTACCGGTCTGCTTTGCATTCTGCCACTCAAGCCATATCTGCTCATTTTCAGGCGTGTTCTCTTCATACTGAAGCAGCCTTTTAGTATTATCCTTTGCATACACTATATAATATGAATTTTCATCCATTGTAATACTTACTTTTTCATCTCCCAGGTAGTAATCACCTTCAAATGACTGTGAGTATGAAGTAACGCTTATTACAACAAATGCTGCAATTACAAATATTAATTTTACCATAGCTGCGGTGAGTTTTAGTTTTATGTATTTATCATTCCTTCCACCGGACTTGATGCCTTTGCATACAGTCTTTTGGGAATTCTGCCTGCTTCATATGCCAGCCTGCCTGCTTCAATTGCAAGCTTCATAGCAAGTGCCATTTTTACAGGATGCTCAGCCCCTGCAATTGCAGTATTCATTAAAATACCGTCAACACCAAGCTCCATTGCCAAAGCTGCATCACTTGCAGTACCAACACCTGCATCAACAATTACAGGGATATCAATAAGATCACGTATAATTTGTATGTTGTACGGATTCCTAATCCCCATACCTGAGCCGATCGGCGCACCAAGCGGCATAACAGCGGCACAGCCCATATCAGCAAGCTTGCGGCATGTAATTGGGTCATCGTTGCAGTACGGCAGCACTATGAATCCATCAGCCAGAAGCTTGTCAGCGGCTTTTAAAAGCTCGGTTACATCGGGGAACAATGTTTCATCATCGCCTATTACCTCGAGCTTCACCCAGTTTGTTTCCAGGGCTTCGCGGGCTAATTGAGCGGTTAAAACAGCTTCCTTAGCAGTGAAACAGCCGGCAGTATTTGGTAATATTGAATACCTGTTCCTGTCTATCATATTCATAATGCTTTCCTGGCCGTTTGCGCTGGTCAGGTTGAGTCTACGAATTGATACAGTGATAAGTTCAGCACCGCTTGCATCCAGTGCCTGAAGCATTGTATGCGGATCAGGATAGCGTGATGTACCGACTATTAAACGTGATTTAAATTCTTTGCCTGCAATATTTAAGTTACTCATAATTATTTTCTGTCACCCTGAACTTGTTTCAGGGTCTTTCTTAAGATTTATTCCATTAGATGCTGAAACAAGTTCAGCATGACAAGGTTTATGATAAATTAAACATTTGAAATTTTGCTTCATTCATCCGCCTTGTACTGCATGTACGATCTCAATATTATCATTTTCATTTACAACTGTATCTTTCCATTTGCTTTTTGGGATAATCGTATCA
>CAZOAP010000377.1:0-2731 GCA_964577645.1 uncultured Ignavibacteriales bacterium | reverse complement strand
TATATCTTCTAAATTCTCAACCAGCTTTGCCTGCCCGTTCTTGATCAGTGAATTTGTACCATGGCTTACTTTTGATGTAATATACCCGGGAATTGCAAATACTTCCCTTGATTGGTCAAGTGCTGTTCTTGCTGTGATAAGCGCACCGCCATCGATATCGCTTTCAATCACAAGTGTACCCAGTGAAATACCGCTTATTATCCTGTTCCTTTTGGGAAAATTTACTGCATCAGGAAAAGCTGAAATATCGTATTCAGATATTAAAATACCCTTTTCCAGCATTTCTTCATACAGCTTCTTATTTTCAGGCGGATAGATAACATCAACACCGCAGCCAAAAACTCCTGCCGTTACAGCTTTAGCGTTATTATTATATAACACTGCTTTGTGGGCAATTGTATCCACTCCCCTTGCAAAACCGCTTATTACTGAAATTCCGGCTGAAGACAGTTCTTCTGCAAATTTTTCAGACATCTTCTTGCCGTAGTCACTTGGCTTCCTGGTTCCCACTATACCCACAGAGTTAATCAGGATATCCTTTTTAAACTTACCCCTAACATATAATATTATCGGCGGATCATAAATTCTTTTCAGCAGATCAGGGTACTCATCATCGTTTATCGTTAATATTTTGATATCAAGCTTTTGAGCCTTATTTAAGATTTCTTCATGCTGAAATTCTAAATCTTTATGATCTTTTACTGAATCAAGAATTGAGTATGCCGTTTTTTGGCTGATATTTTCAACTTCTGCAAGTTCACTTAAATCTGCATTAAATACTGCTTCAGCAGATCCAAACCTGTCAAGCAGGCGTTTTATCCTGACTGTACCTAAACCATCAATTTTTGCAAGAAAATATAAGTGTTTATGATCGTTCATTTTAAAATTAATACTTTATTTGTCTCAGCAGATTCTGATGATCATCTCAAACTATCTGCGCATCTTGGGATCAAATGCATCGCGCAGGCCATCACCTATCAGGTTGACAGCAAAAACTGTAATCATGATAGCAAGTGAAGGGTACAATGCTAAACCGTAATTGGTACCTGCAACTATATATTTATAACCATCAAATACCATCTGGCCCCAGCTTGCTGTTGGCGGCTGAACGCCGAGTCCCAGGAAGCTTAAGCTTGCTTCAAAAATTATTGATGTTGCCAGTCCGGCTGTACCTGTAACAATAATTGGACCTATAGTATTTGGTAATATATGCCTGAAGATTATCCTGGTTGGTCTATAGCCTAATGCTCGTGTAGCTTCAACATACTCAGTTTCCCTTAGTGAAAAGAACTGACCGCGTACAATCCTTGCTATATCTACCCATCCTGTCAGGCCTATTGCTACAAATGACTGCCAGAATCCTTTACCAAGTACAACGGAAAGTGCAATTATGAATAGAATAGACGGGAACGACCATACTACATTAATAAACCACATTATTACTGCATCGGTTTTCCCGCGGAAATATCCAGCCAAAGCTCCAAGAAAAACACCAATGAAAATAGCGATACTTTCAGAAATTACCCCAACCGATAAGCTTATTCTGCTGCCATAAATTAGCCTGCTTAATATATCCCTGCCGTATCTATCAGTACCCAGTAAATATTCATTTTCCCTGTGCCATATTGATTCATCACCGTTTACCAGCTCAGTTTTCGCTATGGACTTATCAGTTCCGCTGTAATCAATATAAAAAACGGAATCCTGTGTAACATTATTTAATTTCTTAATGGGGATAAAATCGGTGCCCTCAAGTGCCTTTTTTACAAGAACGTTACCTTTGAAACCTGAAGGTTTTGTTGCATATTCAAGCGTCTGATCGTTTGGATCAAACGGCGCCAGTATACCTGCTGTAATTGCTATTATTACAAGTAAACAAAGGGTTATTAGTCCGGCCATAGCCAGCTTGTTTCGCTTAAATCTTATCCAGGAATAATACCAAAGGCTATGAGAAGCCTTTTGTTTTTCGGCTTCAGAGAAGTTATCTTTATCCTTAAAAAATTCATTTTCCTGCATAATTTTGATAAATATACCGAAATTTCATTAGATATTCAAAACAAATCGAAAATTTCAGATATTTTTTTGTACGAAGTGAAATTTTTTTAATATGAGCCGTGTTATTATAGGTGGCAGACTGTAGGAAAGAGACAAATAGCTGCTTACCTAAACTGCCTCCTGGTACGCAGCGATGTGAAATCGCAAGACTCGCTGATTTCCTCCTGTATTGTTTTCTCCTTTAGAAGCCTGCAGTTTGCCGATTTTTTCATGCTAAACCCGAAAGTTTATGTGAGCTTTCGGGTTTTTTATTCCATTTGCGGAGTTAATTCTTACTTACTTAATGAATATGTCGTCCCTACGGGACTCAATATTAAATTATATTTTTAATCAACCAATATTTAGTCCCTAACGGGACAATGATACATACGATAAATCGATATTCATCTCATTACATATTATAAATAGTTCTTCTAATTGATTTTTATTTTTGATATTTGTTATTCGTTATTCGCTATTTGCTATTTGTTAATTGCTATTTGTTATTCGTAATTTGTTATTTGCTATTCGTTACTTGCTATTTGTTATTTGCTCATTACTCATTGTTAAATATTTTATTGCCCAATCGCCTATTAACCTTCCTACATACATTGCATCCTCTTTCTTAAGCATCAGGTGATCGATATCATCAAGGGAAATAAAACTCTTTGGCTGGTTTGGCCGTTCAAACAGCATT
>CAZOAP010000376.1:0-2733 GCA_964577645.1 uncultured Ignavibacteriales bacterium | reverse complement strand
AATTTTACCAGTAATTTCATAAGCAAAAAAAACTTCTGAAATTTTCTTAACAAAAAATTATTTGAGTAAGTTATGACCTTATCTGTTTTGTAACCGTAGATATGTTCGTTCAGACTGAAAAACTCAGCAGTAATATCGTTCTTTTCAAAGCCTTTTTTCAGGCTGGTGAAGATCCCTGCAATATTTTCCAGACCTAAGAAGACTTTTCTTTTAGTAGCCATTTATGAAAGTATAAGTTTTGATAGGAAGGGTGAAATTACTGCCAATATTTTGATTTGTATTTTTTGTAAAATTCAATTGTTTGCTTAATGCCTTCATCAAGCGGAATTTTCGGTTCCCAGCCAATTGTATTTTTTATCTTGGTAATATCAGCATAATAATCTCCGGGTTCAAGCGCTTTTCTTTCTGCAGTAAATTCAGTATGATCAATACTGCCTGAACCTGCAATTGAAATTATTTTATTTGCAAGATCAATAAAACTTAATGGTACACCGGAACCAACATTATATACTTCGCCATATGCATTATCATTTAATGCAACTGCAAGCAGTGAATCGGTAAGGTCATCAATATACAGGTAATCTCTTAATATTCTGCCATCACCAAACAGGTGGATAACTTCATTATCCATTGCTTTCCTGATGAACCAGTTGAAAACTCCATATTCATCGTGAGCCATTTGATGCCTGGGACCGTAAGTATTGGTTATTCTTAAACAAAGTGATTGTATATGATGAAGATTATGATAAGTTAAAACTATACGTTCAGCAGCAAAGTTTGTTATCGCGTATATACCTATAGGGTTTATTGCATGACTTTCTGATACCGGAAGTGATAGGGAAGAACCATATTCTCCGCGCGTGCCTGTGAAAATTACTTTAGCTTCAGTGTTATTCAGGCGTAAAGCTTCCATCAATACAAGTGTTCCTTCAACATTTATAGAAAGGTCATTTAATGGATCTTTTACGCTATCTACATGATTAACCTGCCCTGCAATATGAAAAATGTAATCCATGTCTTTAACAAGATGATTCATTGATATAGGGTTTCTTATATCCGAAATATTCACTTTAACTTTATCTTTAACCTGTTCTATATTGAACAAATTTCCGCCTTGCCTGGGAAGCATGTTATCAACAATAAGTACATCAGCACCAAGATCTGCTAGTTTAATACTTAAATTGCTTCCAACAAATCCCAATCCGCCGGTTATCAGAATTTTTTTGTTTTTGAAGTTATTTATATCTATTCTTTTGGACATAATTTAATTTATGATTTATTGTCCTCATTCAGAAAATTTATTGCAAGATCTTTCATCCTTTGCGTATGAATATTGTTTTGTTTACAATATGAAAGTAAAGAAATAAAAAGATCCCTAGTGCCTCTTAATTCTTTATTTCTGTAATTTTCCAGTGCTTTTGGATCGTTATAGTATTTCTTTGCTTCATTATAACGGTATTTATTTTCTGTGTTCAGAAAAATATGTATAGGATGGAAATCAAACACAAATAGATCTGTTTCATTCAGATCCATTCCGCATTCATCAAAAGAATAACCATATGACCAGTGCACATCATCTTCCCAGTTGTATGGTATCCTGACCATTCCTGTCCATAATTTATACGGTTTTATTCCGGTCTGATATGGCATGAAATGGTTAGCTTCATACATTAGCTTTTTATCCGCAAACATTTGCAGTAAACCTGTGCTTTGCATCATTGAGTGTGACCTGATTCCCTGGGCTTCAGGGTGTATATCAAGTATATCATCTAAAATATCTTCAGCGCGTTTATCGGTTTTTCCATACAAAAGGGGATTAAAATTTGGGTGAATACCGGTCTCAAACAGTTTTTTATTCGATTTAGTGAGTTCAAGCGAGTGGTGTGTTGAAAAAAAAGTACATTTAACCCCATAATATTCAAATAAATTTAAAGTATCAGCAATTACTTCTTCTGGTGCCCAGTCTATATCCGCAGTAAATAGTATCACTAATCGTTTTTCCTGTTAACTTTTGTTAATTTTATGTAATTTAATTAATTATTAATCAAAAAAATAATATATAAACAGGTATTATACTTTCCCTTAAATACTGTAAAACATCAGTTCAATAATAATAACACTCAATTTTATTAATGGTAGGAACTAAAATAAAGAATTTTAATAAAATGCTCGATGTTTTTAAATTAAAGAGCGCATTAAAATTTTATAACCTCAAATATATTAAAGGCGAAGATAATACTTTCTATGATTTCTCTTTAAAAAACGGTCTAAAATTGAGTGTAAATAAAAACGCAGGTGATTTAACAACATTATTCGAGATCTTTGTTAACGATGATTATTCTTTTAAAGGTGACCCTGCAAATGAATTCAACATATTAGATATTGGCGCAAATGTCGGTTATTTCTCACTTCTTTTCAGTAAAAAATACCCAAAGGCAGAGATTTTCTCTTTCGAACCTTTCCCAAATACATACAAAAGGCTAACGGATAATATTACCAATAATGATATAAAGAACATTAAACCATTCCCTTTTGCAGTAAGTGATTTTAACGGAACAGCAGATTTCTTTTCCTTTGAGTGGGCCGGATGTAATACAATGATTGACAGAAAATTTGATGATGGGCATTATGATAAAACTACCGTTAATGTGCTGGCTTTTGATGATATTTTTACCAAAACAGGCGTAAATGAATTCCTGTTCGGAAAAATCGATTGTGAAGGCAGTGAGTACC
>CAZOAP010000375.1:0-2737 GCA_964577645.1 uncultured Ignavibacteriales bacterium | reverse complement strand
ATAAAATAATCATAATCAAACGATGAAAATTCACGAATACCAGGCAAAACAGATCTTATTGAAATACGGTGTGCCCGTTCAGAACGGAATACCTATAAAAGATATGTCTCAATTTGATGCAGCAATAAGCACTCTACAGGCAAACGGAATTAACCAGTATGTTGTGAAGTCACAAATACACGCCGGCGGCAGAGGAAAAGGAAAAGTTTACAATCCTTCAAACCGCGAAGAGCTTATTCTTGATGGCGGTGTAAAATTCACAACCGATGCAGCAAAAGCAAAGGAATATGCTGAGAAGATATTAGGCAACCTGCTTGTAACCCATCAGACAGGTGAAGAAGGCAAGCTTGTACAGACTCTATTTATCACAGAAGGTCTTGATTACTCAAAAGAATTTTATGTTGGAATTCTGCTTGATAGAACTGTCGGCAAAAATGTCATAATGGCATCAACTGAAGGCGGTGTTGAGATTGAAAAAGTTGCAGCTGAAACACCGGAGAAGATCATTAAAGAATGGATAGACCCCAATATCGGATTTCAGACATTCCAGGCAAGAAGGCTTGCTTTCGGACTTGGCTTAACAGGCGAAGTATTCAAAAATTTTGTACCGTTTATAAAGACCCTCTACAAAGCATATGAAGAAAGCGACGCTTCCCTGCTTGAAATAAATCCTATGGCTATACTAAACGATAATAAAATAGTTGCCCTGGATGCAAAGATGACACTTGATGATAATGCAATGTTCCGCCACAAAGATTATCCTGAATTAAGGGATATAAACGAAGAGGACCCGCTTGAAGTTGAAGCATCAAATTTTAATCTGAATTATGTAAAGCTTGATGGCAATGTTGGCTGTATGGTAAACGGTGCCGGGCTTGCAATGGCAACAATGGATATTATCAAGCTTGCCGGCGGAGAGCCTGCTAACTTTCTTGATGTAGGCGGCGGAGCTTCAAAAGAAACCGTTGAAAACGGTTTCAAGATAATACTATCTGATCCGAACGTTAAAGCTATACTTGTAAATATTTTCGGCGGTATTGTAAGATGTGACAGGGTTGCAGGCGGGGTTATTGAGGCTGCAAAGAATATACATATAACTGTACCTGTAGTTGTAAGGCTTGCTGGGACAAATGCTGATATAGCAAAGAAAATGCTTGATGAATCTGGTTTGAATATTATCAGCGCTGAAGGATTTAAAGATGCAGCAGAGAAAATCACACAGGTTCTAAGCAACTAACAAATTGAATTCAATTTACGATAAATACGAACCCGTAATAGGGCTTGAAGTTCACGCACAGCTGAAGACAAAAAGCAAAGCTTTTTGCAGCTGTTCAACTGAATTCAATGCACCGCCAAATACAAATATATGTCCCGTTTGCTTAGGCCATCCGGGAACATTACCGGTTCTGAATAAAAACCTGGTTGAATTCATTCTAAGGCTTGGTACTGCCACAGGATGCAGCATAAGAGAAAGATCAATTTTTGCAAGAAAGAATTACTTCTACCCTGACCTTCCAAAAGGCTATCAGATATCCCAGTTTGATCAGCCTATTTGTGAACACGGAAGAGTTGAAATTGAAGGCAAGGGAATAGGCATAACCCGTATTCATATGGAAGAAGACGCGGGTAAATCGATCCATGACCTTTCTTCTGATGAAACATTGGTTGACCTGAACCGCTGCGGAGTACCGTTAATTGAAATTGTCAGCGAGCCTGACATGCGCACTCCAAAGGAAGCCTATGATTACCTTACAATGCTTAAACAGCTTGTGATCTACCTGGATATTTGTGATGGTAACATGGAAGAAGGCAGCCTTAGATGTGATGCAAATATTTCAGTCAGGCAAAAAGGAACCGAAAAATTCGGTACTAAATGTGAAGTAAAGAATCTCAATTCTTTCCGTAATGTATCAGATGCAATTGATTATGAGATAAAAAGACAAATAGAGCTTATCGAAAATGGCGGCCAGGTTATTCACCAAACCATGACATATGATGCCAAAGCAAAAGCCACTACACCAATGCGCTCTAAGGAAGAAGCACATGATTACAGGTACTTTCCGGAACCTGATCTTGTTACAGTATATGTGGATGATGAGTGGAGCAAGGCAGTAAAAAGCAGTTTACCTGAGCTTCCCCATCATAAAACATCGCGGTTCATTAAAGAATATTCACTGCCGCAATATGATGCAGAAGTACTGACCCAGAACCGTGAGCTGGCTGATTATTTTGAAAATATCTGCAAAGATATCGGTAAACAGAGCTACAAGACTGCAAGCAACTGGGTTATGGGTGAAGTGATGAGAATACTGAATGAAAAGAAGATAGAGATAAGCGAGTTCAATGTAAATGAAAAGAACCTTGCATCATTGATTAATATGATTGCAGAAGGCAAGATTTCTAACAATATTGCAAAGGAAGTTTACCTTGAAATGCTGAATTCCGCAGGCAGGGATGATAAAAAACAGGATCCTGAGCTTATTGTAAAGGAAAAGAACCTGCTGCAGGTAAGTGATACAGGTGAAATTGAAGGTATAGTAAAAAAAGTTATTGAAGCAAATCCAAACGAAGTAAAAAGATATAAAGAAGGTGAGACTAAGCTCCTTGGTTTTTTTGTAGGTAAAGTTATGAAAGAATCAAAGGGCAAGGCTAACCCAAAGGCTGTAAACGATTTATTAATTTCTAATTTAGGATAATTATTGCAGGCGGGTAATAACCGCAGGCTAACGGAGAGAAT
>CAZOAP010000374.1:0-2741 GCA_964577645.1 uncultured Ignavibacteriales bacterium | reverse complement strand
AAAAGCGTTGAATCAAAAATTAAGACCGATGTAAAGAAATCCTTTTACAATGTACTGCTGCTAAAAGAAGTAATTAAGCTGAACCAGCAAAGCATTGATAATGCCCAGGAAAACCTGAGAGTTGTTGAAGCACGGTATAAAGCTGGCGTTGCTTTGGAGTATGATTATATACGCGCCAAAGTTAAAGTTGAAACATTAAAACCTCAGCTTTCACAGTCAGAAAATAACCTTGAAATTGCAAAGAAGTTCTTAAAGAATAATATCGGGTTGAAAGATGAAACTGATATTGATGTATCCGGTACATTAACTTATGACAGCACTGAAGTATGGGGCTCTATGAGCGACCTGATAAAAAAGATATCTGAAAATAATGTTGCTATCAGGCAGTTAAAGCTGAGTAAAAAGATAAATGAACAGCTTGTTGATGTTGATTATGCAAATTACCTTCCTAAGTTCTATGTTTTTGGCCAGTGGCAAAGCCAGGCCAATGAAAATGACGGAAGATCTTTGACCGGTTACAGGTTCTTCAACTCAATAGTTGCGGGTATAGGCATGAGCTGGAGCCTTAACCTGTGGAAGAATGGCTACAAAGAAGAACAATCAATTGTAGAAGTAAAAAAATCTGAAGAACAGATAATCAAAACAAAAGAGCTTCTCAAAACACAGACACAGAGTGTATTACTAAAGATCGAAGATGCAAAGAACCGTATCAGGTCTCAGGAAGAGCTTGTTAATACTGCACAGCGCGGTTATGATCTGGCAAGTATCAGCTACAAAAGCGGAGTACTGAACCAGATAGATGTTGTTGATGCAGAATTTGCACTAAGCCAGGTTAAGCTGGCTTATTTACAGGCAATATACGATTACCTGAATGCAAGAAGCGAGCTTGAACAGCTTCTTGAGAAATAAAAACTATACTAATAAAGATAATTTTTAAAACATACCATCCATGACTAAAATAAAATTTATTTTACCCGTCACAGTATTTTTGCTATTAGGCTCGGTTATATTAACAGGGTGCGGCAAGGGCGGGGGAGAGACAAAAGACCAGCAAAATGAAAAAAAATTACCGCTGGTAAAGGTTAAGGAAGTTGAAACCACCACATTTTCTGATAATTTTAAGGTAGTTGGTTCAATTAAACCATTCACTTCTGCCAAGGTTTCTTCTGAAGAAGGCGGATTGATCACTTATCTTACAAAAGATAAGGGCAGCCATGTAAGCAAAGGCGAAATTGTTGCCAGGATAAAAAAGGATGTTGAAATAGCTTCACTTGAGCAGACAGAAGCACAGGTTGAGCTTGCACGAATGAACTATGAAAAGCAGAAACAGCTTTACGAAGATAATGCTACCACAGAGATCCAGTATTTAACCGCCAAGTGGCAGTATGAAGCAGCAGTGCGCGGTGCTGATATACTTAAACAAAGATTGAAAACAGGTTTTGTTCGTTCACCAATAAGCGGTGTGGTTGATGATAAGTTCATGAACAGAGGCGAAATGTCAGCTCCAGGCTCACCAATTTTCAGTATAATTGATATCTCAACAGTAAAAGTATCTGCCGGTGTTCCTGAAATGTATATCACAAAAGTAAAACAGGGTCAAAGTGTAACTGTAACTGTAGATGTATTGCCCGGTGTAATGTTTGAAGGCAAAATAAGCTATATTGCTCCTGCACTTGCAGGAACAAGCAGGACCTTTGAAATTGAAATACAGATAAATAACCGCGATAGAATTTTAAAACCAGGTATGAATGCAAATGTGCAGATATCCGAGTTTACCAGGGATAATGCTGTGGTATTGCCTCAGGATTTAATAGTAGATTATGGTGACGTTCAGTATGTGTTTGTACTTGAAGGTGATATAGCAAAAAAACGAGAGCTAAAACTTGGAGGAAGAAATAATAACCTCGTATTGGTTGATAGCGGACTGAATCCGGGTGATAAACTGATAACAGACGGTTTCCAGGCATTAAAAGATGGTGACAAAGTGCAGGTTGTTCAGTAAAATCTAACTTAAACTAGAGAACATGAAATTTTTCAAATTATTTGTAGATAATAAAGTAGTAGTATATATCTTCACTTTTATAATAGTGCTGGCCGGTATATCTGCTTACATTTCACTACCTCGTGAGGCATCACCTTCTATACAGATACCGTATGTTTTTATCTCAACTCTATATGTAGGTGTATCACCGGAGGAAATTGAAAAGCTTGTTACTATGGAAATAGAAAAACAGGTTAAAGCAATTTCAGATATAAAACAGATTACATCTGTATCCCGTGAAAGCTTTTCATCTATTACAGTTGAGTTTAACCCCGATGTTAAAATAGATGATGCGCTGCAAAAAGTACGTGATAAAGTATCTGTTGCAAAAACCAATATGCCTAAGGATATAGAAGAGCCGGTAATAGCTGAGGTGAATCTTTCAGAGCAGCCTATTCTTTACATTAATATTGCAGGCAATTACGGCTTGGCAAAGCTTAAGGAAGCAGCTGACAGGCTAAGCGACCAGATAGAAGGCGTACAGGGTGTTTTAAGTGCAGAAGTTGTTGGCGGGCTTGAACGTGAAGTTAAAATAAATGTTAACGGTGACAGGCTGAAATATTACAGCCTTGGATTAAATGATATTACAAATGCTATCAGCGCAGAAAACCTGAATATCCCGGGCGGAAGCGTTGATATCGGTGACCTTAACTATCTTATCCGTGTACCGGGTGAAGTTGAAGACCCCAAAGTATTTGGG
>CAZOAP010000373.1:0-2757 GCA_964577645.1 uncultured Ignavibacteriales bacterium | reverse complement strand
CATAAACACTTTTTTTTTTTTTTTGATACATTCTGCTCAAAACAATATTATTTCTTTAATGGATAAATTGCGATAATCGGAGTATTTCCCCTGCCTTCATCGCCGATGTACATTGTTCCGTCGCTTTTAAAGGCTATACCTTCTGCCTGTTTGTGAACGCTCTCGGGAAGATCTCCCTGTCCCAATATTTCGCCTTCTTTGGAAAGCTCTATTATAGTATTACCCCTGGCTGCAATAATAAAAAATGTTCCTGAAACAGGATTTCTGGCAATTCCCGATGGATGAAATTTTCCTTCTTCAGTATTATTTTTGATCATTTTGTTTGATATCACAAACCTGGGTTTTGCATTCATTTCCATTGTTGCCAGTGAAAATGAATATACAGTTTTATCTTTTCCGTACTCATCGCCTCCAAAATCCTTGCAGGCTAACAGCAAAGAATTTGTTTCCGGGTCATAACATAAACCTTCAACATTATATTTGGTATTAAGCGGCGTTTTATATGTTTTATATTCCATGAATACACCGCTGGAGCCTTCGGTGAATTCATACAGTTTCCCTTTTGATTCAATAAGAAAGAACCTGTCATTCACAAATGCAATATCTTCAAAATCACCTTTTATGACTTTGATATCACCCAGCGAGAACATCTTGACCAGTTTACCGTTATCCGGATTCAGCTCAAATATATCACCGAATTCATCACCATGTGCAAAAAGCCTGTTATCACCGGTAAATGTAATGCCTGATATTTCCATTAGGTCACTTGAGAGCTTAAGTATCTCAGGTGATTCACTTGTAATATCATATTTATCCAGTAAACCGTTTGCAGAATTAACACGTTTGGTTTCAGGTACTTTTTCTTTTTCTGTACTTTCAGTTTTTTTATCAGATTGCTTATCCTTGTTTTCCTTTTTAGGCGAACAGGAAACTGCTAAAAAACCCGTAAAAACGATAATTAACAGGATTATTTTCAGGCTCATAACTTAAATGATTTCAGCAAAATATACATAAATTTCAATCAATTCAATAATATCGTTTGGCTTATTAATTTATTCCGGAACAAAGCTAAATTATAGCAGTTTAATACATAAGGCTGAAATAAAGATAGCTTTAAAGGAGGAAAAAATGTACGACACAATAACACTCATAAACAACGATAAGTATGGCGCACCAGAGCTGAAGAAGCTTCAGCAGGGCTATACACTTAAGGGGTTCATTGTTGCTGTTACAATACATGTTGCATTAATTGCAGCATATATGCTGGTAGCTTATATCAATCAGTCAAAGGCTAAGGATATTCCGTATAATCCCAAAACGCCTATCAATTTTTCTGATATTGATATGACACCGCCTCCGCTTGATGATAAGGAAATACCTCCTGTAAAACAGGATGAGATAACACAGAAGGTTAAGGACCTGAGCTCCCTGCAGCCAGAGGCTGTAAGAAAGCAGGATGCCGATGATGTTGTACTTAAGACACAGGATGAACTGAATAATATAAATTCTACAACATCAAGAACAGGTGATACGGTAATTTTTGCCGGCAAGGATGTAATAAAAGTAGATGATTCACAGATCGGCGATAAGGTTAAGGATGTAATTAAAGATACACCACCAATTGATGTATATAATATGAGCGATGTGGATGTTGTACCTGAATGTACAAATTTACAGCAGGTAAGATCCGAAATGAAATACCCTGAAATAGCAGTTGAAGCAGGTATTGAAGGTAAAGTAACGGTTAAAGTTCTGGTTGGACCTGATGGAAGTGTAATAAAAATTGGCTCGATGACTGGTCCTGAGGTTTTCCACAGCGAAGTAAAGGAAAAAGCCCGTGACTTACAGTTCACACCGGGTCTGCAAAGCAACAAACCTGTAAAAGTATGGATAACGGTTCCTTTTAGCTTCAAATTGAACTAAATATTAATAATTTTCAATTTTTTTATAATCTTAAATATGCCTAAAAAGCATATTTAAGATTTTT
Organism: uncultured Ignavibacteriales bacterium; assembly: GCA_964577645.1. Taxonomy (GTDB): domain Bacteria; phylum Bacteroidota; class Ignavibacteria; order Tepidaquicellales; family OLB5; genus OLB5. Next base: position 770 of record CAZOAP010000373.1, on the reverse strand, counting down.
TTTATCCCGTAAATACGTTAATTACATTTTTTGATATTATGACTATTTTAATCGTTATTAAATCATGTAATTAATTAGTTGGAAGAAGTACTAAACAAAATAAAAGTAACAGGAAAAGACAGGTACAGAGATCTTATTGAAGGTCTTAATGTAATTACATATGAATTTGATATACAGCTTCACAGGTTTACCTATATCAGCCGCATGGCTGAGGCAATACTGGGGTATCCTGTAAAAAACTGGTTTGAAAAAGGTTTCTGGTACAATCACCTGCATAATGATGATAAGGACTGGGCAGCTGAGTTCAGCAAATATCACGTCAGCTTACAGAAAGATCATGAATATGAATACAGGATGATCTCCAGTGACGGCTCAGTAAAATGGTTCAAGGATATTGTATCGCTGACATTTGAAAATGGCATTGTAAGATCTTTATATGGCGTTTTGATTGATATGACAGAACGCAAGGTTACTGAACAGGAATTACTGGAAAGCAAAGAAAGATATAAAACCCTTGTTGAACAGCAGTCAGAAATGATAACAAGATGGAAACCTGACGGGACCTTTACTTACGTTAATGAAGTGTACTGCAATTTCTTCGGTAAATCAAAGGAAGATTTAATCGGCAAAACATATATACCGCAAATGCCGGTAGAGGATCTTGAAAGGTATTCAAGGTTCTTTAAACAGCTTGATAAAAACAATCCCGTTGGTCAGTTTACACACCGGGTAATAAAAAATGATGGTGAGATAAGATGGCTCAGATGGAC
>CAZOAP010000372.1:0-2771 GCA_964577645.1 uncultured Ignavibacteriales bacterium | reverse complement strand
AGGATACAACTAACCTTTATAAAGATTTTTATAAGTTGTTGTATGATTCGGTCAGGCTGCACTTAAGAAGCGATGTTGAAGTGGGAAGCTGTTTAAGCGGTGGACTCGATTCCTCGGCAATTGTATGCATCATGCATGATATACTTCATAACGAGGGTAAACCCGAAATACAGAAAACATTTACGGCATGTTATGATGACCCCTTAATTGATGAAAGGCCATATGTTGAAGAGGTTGTTAAGCAGACAGGTTCAACCAAATATTTCCTATTCCCAGACGTGAATGGCTTTTTAAGTGATATTGATAAAATGACCTATCACCAGGATGAGCCATATACGGGGGCAACGGTTTTTGCACAATGGAGCGTTTTCAAAAAAATTCATGAAACAGGCATTAAGGTTGTGCTGGACGGGCAGGGGAGTGATGAGATACTGCTTGGTTATTTCTCATTTTTCCCTTTCCATTTAAAGCGCAATCTGCTTAACCCGTTCAGGTTTATTTCTGAATTTGTAAATGGGGTTAAGACCTCTAACCTGGGTTATAATAAATTTTTACAGAACCTTATTTATTTTAATACAGGTTCTGTAAGGTACAGGCATGTACTTAAGAACAGCAGCGCATTTGTTCAGCCTAATTTTATTTCATCGCACAACCGCAGGGATATATTCAATGAAATGATAGCTGCATCCGGACTTGAGGAAAACCGCCTATCTAATTTATGGAATATTTCAATACCTTCACTGCTGAGGTATGAGGACCGCAATTCAGGTGCATTTTCTGTTGAAGCAAGGATACCTTTCCTGGATTACAGGCTTGTTGAATTTATTTTTACGATACCACTGGATAAGCTTATACAAAAAGGGTGGACAAAAAGTGTTCTCAGGAAATCTCTGAAAGGAAAAATTCCTGAAGATATACGTATGCGAAAAGGGAAGCTGGCATTTTCTGTACCGCAAAAAAAATGGATTAAAGAATCAATAGGGTATATTGAAGATACCTTTACAAATGATTTCCGCTCAGGCAAATTTGTTGATAGAAGTAAGGTCCTGGATTTGCTTAAGAGTGGTAACTTCAATGATAAAGTAGTTTACCGCGCTTTTGCTCTTGAAAAATGGATGAAAGTATTTGACCTGCATTAGCATATTATCCATATTTATAGAATAAATATGTTACCTTTTTTATAATCTGTTACTTTATTATATTTAGATAAAATATTAAATATGAAATACAGAATAATTATTGAACAGGATGAAGATGGAGTTTTTTCAGCAACTGTTCCATCATTGCCCGGGTGTATCAGCCAGGGAAAGTCAAGAAATGAAGCTTTGAACAATATCAAAGAAGCAATGGAAGGATATCTTGAAAGTCTGGAAAAACATAATGAACCAATTCCGCCTCCAATTACTGAAGAAATTATAGAAATATAAGCTATGGGTAAATTACCTGTTGTATCAGGTAAAGAAGTTATAAAAGCTTTAAATAAAGCTGACTATATTTTTGATCACCAAAAAGGCAGTCATATTATTTTAAGACTATCTAAAGAACCCTATCGCAGAATTATAATTCCAAATCACAAAGAAATTTCTAAAGGTACTCTTAGATCAATTATTAGAGAATGTGGTTTAACAATTGATGAATTTATCAGTTTGCTATGAATACAAATAATCCATCAGTTCTGCATATAGCACCGGAAAACACTGCCGGCGTTCCATACAACGTTATGAACATGCAGAATATGTTCGGTATGAAGGCCAGGCTGTTGACATTCTATAAAATACCATATGATTTCCCCGAGGATGTTTGCCTTAACCTGCCATTGCCGCGCAGCAAGGTTGCTATGAAGTGGCGTGAGTTCAAACAGGCTAACCTGCAGAACAAGGTCAAAGAAGATCATATTGATATATGGACACACCTTCCTTACTTTTCACCTAAGAACCAGGCAGAAAAAGCATATATGAAGCTTCGTGAGAACCGCAATAAACCGAAATTCCTTAAAGCACTTGAAGAAATGGAGCCTGATTCTTTTGATATAATCCATTTTGATGGAGGTATTGATTTCTTCAGTGATTCGCATCTTGCAAAAGCATTTAAGCTTAAAGGAAAGAAAATAGTTAACTGTTATTTTGGTGATGACCTGAGAACCCGCGGAATAGTAAGGGAAATGGATGAGATAAGCGATCTTAATCTTACGTTTGAATATGACCATACACTAAGGCATCCAAATATAAATTTCCTTTTCTTCCCGTTTGATAACAGCAATATTCCATATATTGATGATAAGGTATATAATTCTGGTAATAAAATAAGGATCATACACTCACCTACACACCGTATTGTAAAAGGTACCCCTGAAATTATTGCTGCTATTGATAAAGTAAAGCAGCATAAGGATATTGAGTTCCTGCTAATTGAAAATACTCCAAGAGAAGAGCTGCTTAAGATAAAAGAGACCTGCCATATTGCTATTGACCAGATAGGCAACAGGGGAGGCACGGGTTACGGGATAAATTCACTTGAGACGCTCTCTATGGGGCTTCCCACAATAACCGGAATGAACTGCGGCATGGATACCTGGCTGCCTGAAAACCCTTTTATTGCAGCCGATAAAGATACACTGGCTGAAAGGATAATTGAGCTGGTTGATAGTGCTGAACTGAGACAGGCTAAAAGAGAAGCATCAAGAAAATGGGTTGATAAGTATCATTCATACAGATCAGTCTTTGCCAAGCTTACTGAGTATTACCAAAAAGCAGAAATTATATGATAATATG
>CAZOAP010000371.1:0-2772 GCA_964577645.1 uncultured Ignavibacteriales bacterium | reverse complement strand
AAAAGGGATTCTGCTAACGCAAGAAAATATATTTACAACAACCAGTCACTTGCAATGGATTCGATCACCGAGAAAATATTTGTGAAAGATTCCGTTGAAACTGATTTTAAAATATTCACAACAAAAATAGGACCGGTCATATCAGACCTTAAGGTGCGTGGATTTGCTGATATGCAGGAAAACACTGATAATCCATATAAGGATAAGCTGATGACATTCCGGTGGACAGGGTTTGAAGAAAGCGATGAAGTAAAATGCTTTTATGGTATTAACACGGCAAAGAACTGGGATGATTTTAAAAACGCACTTAAAGATTTTTGTGTACCGGCACAGAATTTCATTTATTCAGATATCTACGGTAATATAGGCTATCGTGCAGGCGGAAAAATACCGGTCAGAAAGACAAATGTGAATTTCAGCTATATATTCCCCGGTGAAGATGAATTGAGCTGGACAGGTTTTATAGATTTTGATAAAATGCCCGAAATATACAACCCGACTGAAGGGTATATAATTACAGCCAATACTGACCCCTTCAGCTGGATGAAGGATAAAAAGGATAAATATTATATATCATATTTATGGGAGCCATCTTCAAGATTCAACAGGATAAAACAATTCATCGACTCCAAAACAGTATTTGATCTTGAAGATTTTAAGCTGCTGCAGAACAGTTATGAATCACCTTATGCAAGGGAGATAGTTAAGAATATTGCAGAAGATATAAACAGCAGTCCGGCGCAGAGGACAAATGATATTGACTGGGCAGTTGAAAGGTTCAGGAACTGGAACGGTGATATGAACAAAAATGAATCAATTGGCGCGGTTTACAATACATACCTGGTATTTTTAATTAAAAATATTTTTGAAGATGAGCTTGGTGAAAATATATTCAATGATATGATCTCAATACAGAATATACCCTACCGCGCGCTTGAAAAAATTATGAACCAGCCTGATAACGAGTGGTTTGATAATGTGAACACAAAAGAGATTGAAAAACGCCCGGATATTGTAAAGAAAAGCCTTGCCCAGGCTATTGAGTTCCTGAAAACAAAGTTCACCAACCAGGATATCAATACATGGAACTGGGGCTCACTGCATAATGTTAAATTCATGCACCCGATGGGCTTTGTTGAAGCACTTGATAAAACATTTAATATAGGGCCTTTTGATGTTGGCGGAGACCAGACATCTGTCAATAATACAGAATACCGCTTCAGTGATGTAATTGAAAAGGGAAAGTTCAATGTTGTTGTAGGTGCCTCTATGAGAATGATGATAAACATGGCTGATATAGAGCATCCTGTTACTGTGAATACTACGGGACAATCAGGTCAGCCTTTGAGCAGCCATTACAGCGACCAGGCAAGGATGTGGAGCTTTGGCGATTACAAAAAGAACACAATGAGCGAGCTTGAAATGTTAGAAAAGAAATATGAACTGCTTATTTTAAATCCATAATTAATTGTCTGAATTAAACCGGCATAATACCCGTCCTAAAAAATCTCTCGGCCAAAACTATCTTACAGATGAAAATATCTGCAGAAATATCGTTGATTCCTTTGTTATAAAGCCCGGCGATAGAGTCATAGAAATAGGTCCGGGTAAAGGCGCCATCACAAAATTCATTTTAGAAAAGACCGCCAACTTTACTGCAATAGAGCTTGACAGGAATAACTGCGAAATACTGAAAGAAAGATTCAGCGGTTTGGATATTATTAACCGTGACTTTCTGAAAATAGATATGAATGAACTCCTGAAAAAACCTGATGAAAAATTAAGGATAATCGGGAACATTCCGTATAATATAACTTCACCGATAATATTCAAGCTTGTAGATAACAGAACCATCATTCGTGATGCCCAGTTAATGATACAGGAAGAAGTGGCAAGAAGAATAACTGCAGAGCCTAATAATAAAGAGTATGGAATACCCAGTATTTTGGTAAATGCATTCGGTTCATCAAAATTACTATTCAAAGTATCCCGCAGCAGTTTCTATCCAAAGCCAAAAGTAGATTCAAGGATAATATATTTTGATTTTACAGTGTCTCAGGAAAATAGAATAAAAGATATTGAGTATTTCAGGAAACTGGTTAAAACTGCATTCGGCACAAGAAGAAAAACATTAAGGAACTGCCTGAAAAATATTGAGGCAGATCTTACAAAGTCAGAGCTTGATTTCAGCCGGCGGGCTGAAAGCCTGACAATTGATGAATTCATAACCCTCAGCAATCAACTGTGTTAAAAGAAATTAAAGATAAAATATACGGCTCAACTGAGTTCAGCTTAATAAGTGAAAAAGAAGGTAAAAACCTTTTTTTTACGGGAATTCGGGGTTCACTGACTGCATTCATAATTGCCAGGCTTTATGAAATGAACAGTAAAATTGTGTTCTGCTCTAATGATAACAGCAGGCTTTTTAAGCTGAAAGATGACCTGAATTTAATTATTGGAGCTGATAAAGCCGGTTTATATTTAGGTGAGTTTGATGAAGAGTTTGAGTCTGATATCACTCCCCTTTCAACAACACTTAAAAGCATTTCAGGCGGAGAAAGCTTTATTCTCCTCACCTCACCTGAAGCGTTGAATAAAAATATCCTCACTGAAGAATCATTCAGGAAGAATATTCTTTCCATTAAAAAAGATAGTGATTGTGTATTTGATGATCTTGTAAAAAGACTGAAAGAATTCAGTTTTACACGGAAGAAAATTGTTGAAGAAGAAAATGATTATGCCGTAAGGGGCGGTATAATTGATATATATCCT
>CAZOAP010000370.1:0-2782 GCA_964577645.1 uncultured Ignavibacteriales bacterium | reverse complement strand
CGGGGAGAATAAACATGAAGCTGAATTTACAGTACCGGCTGTTGTTTGCAGCCAGTTCGTAGTGGTTTGTCTGTTAATAAAATCTGCGTTTGTTGAACCTCTTAAGCCTACCTGCACATTCCTGATTGATAACTCATCGTTAGTTACATATACAAAACTTATTTCGTCAGCAGTTTCATACAGCTTTATCTGGAAACATATTTCATCAAAACCGTTCAGCCAGAAGCCGTACTGCCACCACTCCACTGTGAGTACCCTGTTTGGGGAAGTTCCTTCAGTTTTATAATATATCCCGTCACCAGCCACATTAGAGGTTAACTGTGCACTGAATGGTGCAATTACATTGTTTGTTGAGCCTGTGCTTAATGGATAAATACTTGTTGCCGGTGTACCCGGACCCAGTGATATCCAGCCGCTGCAGCATAGTCCGAACTGTGTATACGGAGAGCCGTTATAATTAAAAGTAAAACCAATTGGCAAATTACCAAATACCGAGCTTGTACAGCCTCCCGTAATATATGTTCCTGTGGAATGAATACTTATAAATGATCCGTTTAATTGCGAAAAAACATAATTGCTTACATTTGATAAAACCGGAATTATATTCAGTGATAAAGCCAGAATTGTAATTAAAATTTTTTTCATTTTCACATTTATTTCATATTAAATATTTAAATGCCAAAGGCGTTCATTTTCAATGAACGCCTTCGATAAAAATCAAAAATATTTTATTTTACAACAACCATCTTTTTTACATCTTTAAATACAATACCACCGTTTAGTGAGTTTGCTGTAATTTCATAATAATAAACACCTGATGCTAATTTTACAGCATCAAAATCTGCTGTATATTCACCCGGGTCACTTAAGCCGTTATAAATTTCATTAACCAGTCTGCCGGTTATATCATATACTCTTAAAACTACATTAGAACGTTTTGGTATATCAAACCTGATATTTGTAACAGGGTTAAACGGGTTTGGATAGTTCTGTTTTAAAGCAAATACCTTTGGCAGCTCATTATTATTAACTGAAATGCCTGTTGTTCCCGGAACTGTACCTGCAACTGTTGAGCCTGTTTTCAGTACTATATCATTGTTGGGGTCAAATGCAAAAGCTGTTGGAACCCTGTTGAATGACCATACCCATATCTGGTTATTTGCAGTATTATCAACCCTGAATATTGTATCACTTCCTGTTGAAAATGATATTCTTATTGTCAGGGGCATTCTGTGGAAAGGAGTGTTGGACTGAGTCTGTCTTGCCTGGAAACCTACATTCCAGTTGCCGTTGCCAAGATCTGCAAACTGGTAGTAATTGGCATATACCGGATGATTAGGCTGTTTGACCCACTGGTCTATGAACCATGTAAGATCCTGTCCCGAAACTGCACTAATTTTTGCTGTGAAGTCATCTGTAACCGTATTCTTATATTTAAAATTAGCAGTATCCATTGCATAACTGCGCAGGCAGTTGAAAAATACTGTTGTATCAACCAGAACATACCTTAACATATGCAGAACGCATGCACCTTTATTATATGTAATTGCAGTATTAAAAAGTGTATTTACATCCGGGGTGTTTACTGCCCAAGATGGATTGTACATCGGCCAGCCGGGGTTACCGCTTAAATAACCGCTTGCATCACTGTTTATATCACTTTTATAAGATGCATAGCCGCCTGTTTTTTCATACCACAATGCTTCACTATATGTAGCAAAGCCTTCATTCAGCCAGATATCGCCCCATGTGCCGCATGTAACCATATCACCAAACCACTGGTGAGCATATTCATGTGACATGAGATTTTCACTCCAGCAATTCGGACAAAATGTTGTTAGTGTCTGGTTTTCCATTCCGCCCCATGTAAACCCGGATGAAGGTGCAGTTGTAAAACCATTTTTTTCAAATCCCATTTCTCCAAATCTCTGAGAAAAGTATGTGGTCATGTTGCCGATTATATTCTGCATAGGTACAGGATTTTCACCTGCATTGAAATAAAATCTTATCGGAACGCTATCTGCAGGATTTGATAATTTATGCCAGTATACTATATTCAGATTGTAATTCACTTTCCCGGTCATTACAGTTAAGTAAGTAGATACGGGGTCACGGCTTATCCAGTGATAATATAATGTATCACCGGTTAATGTGGAATCATTTAATCTGCCGTTTGAGCCTATCTTTGCATTAGCAGGTACTTTAATAGTAAGATCTACTGTTGCTTTATCGCCCGGTTTATCCCAGCAGGGAAACCATTTTCTTGCACCTTCCGGCTCTGCATCAGTAAATACTCCGCCGCTGCCTGTATAAAACGCGCCGTCGGTTACGTTGTTATGTGAATAATATATAATCACCTCAGTAACCTCACCGGGGTTATATGTTCTGTTAAGATTAACCGTTAATATATTTCCTGTGTGTGTAAATGATACTCCGCTTAAACCAACTGAGCTTACAACTATTGAAGTATTTACTGCATTTAAGTTAATTGAGCTGAGTGCTGTATCAATTCTGAATTTAACTTTTACGCTTCCAGTAAATGATTTTGGATATGGTGAAATAAAACAGCTTCTGATATCCAGGTTTAAAGTATAATCAAGAACATCGAAAGTATGTTTTGGTGTATTGGGTGAATCATATTCGAAGAAAGACTGGGGCATTGACCTTTTTCTTTCAGAACAGAGTTCACTGCCTTTTTTCATCGGCATTTGTGCTAAAGTAACTGAAGCAAATAAAAGGGTTATCAGAAGATAGTAGAACCTTGGTTTCATGGCAGTATTTA
>CAZOAP010000369.1:0-2820 GCA_964577645.1 uncultured Ignavibacteriales bacterium | reverse complement strand
TCTACTTTATCAAAATCATTTTCCTGCTTTGGGTAAAACTGCCGCTTTCAATCCTATAAATATAAATCCCTGAAGGCATTTCAACAGCATTCCAGTCAGTTTTATAACTGCCTGGTGATAAGTGCTCTTCTAAAAGAGTAGTTATAAGCCTGCCATTAATGTCATAAATCCTGATCGAAGTTAATCCCGCTTTTGGAATGCTGAAATTAATATTAGTAACCGGATTGAACGGATTCGGATAATTTTGAGATAGCGAAAATTGCTGAGGGATTTCAATTGATATAGGTTGGATATCAACTAGTTCGTTCAATGATCTTCGGTAAATGCCATTATTAAAACTACCGGCATAAACATAATTATTTAATATGCATATGGATAGCACAGCATTACTGTTAATGCCAGTACTCCATGGTATCCAGTTTGTTCCATTATCAGATGAAACAAAAAATTTACTACCAAGTTCACCCCCTGCAAAAATATGATCATCTTTTACAGAAAGCGCATAGATATTTACGTTATTTAAAGTACTTTGTATCCAGTCATTACCATAATTTGATGATATGTACAAACCATGAGGATTACTTAATGTATTATCATATGTCCCTGCAAAGACATAATTTCCATGGATAGCAAGAGCACGAATATCTTGGTTATTTAGTGATGTTTGGGTCCATACCTTCCCGCTGTTTGTAGATTTATAAACTCCTAAGCCCGGGTTACCTGTTCCTGCAAAAATATTACTACTGTCAGTAGTAAACGAATATACAATTCTGTTCGTTAAGGAGGTCTGGCTCCAGTTAGCGCCATTATTCTTTGTAACATAAATACCATACGGATTATTACTAAGATCAGTTGTCCCGGCAAATATTGAATTTCCGTTTATAGCTATGGAATAAACAGCTCTATCATACAGGTTTAAAAAACTCCAGTTAACACCGTTGTTTGAGCTAGCAAATATACCTATACTAGCAGCATAAATTGTGTTACCGTTTGAAGAAAGTGAAGTTATCCAGAAACCATCCAACGAAGTCTGGCTCCAGTTTAAACCGAAATTTGTGGAAAGGAAAACACCGGCGTTTCTTGTACCTGCAAAAATATTATTTCCTATAGTTGTAATAGATGTTACTGAAATGTTATTGCCCATTCCGTTTGATACCCTTACCCAATCTGAATGAGTGATAACTGAAGAAAATAATATAAACAATAAAATTATTCTCATTTAAGATGTATCATTTTTTAGTTTTCCTCTTATCAGTTATTTTCTATTACTCTAAAGCTTTTTCATAATTTAGGCAAAACAAGTATAAAAATAAATCTATATATTGTAATCTTTAAATTGTGATTTTACGTAAATTAAAATATATTTTATTATGTTATAATATTAAGCATATTTAATACAGATTATGGTAAAAAGACTATTAATATTAATATTCATTATAAGTACACCACTTCTTACCCAGTGGCAAAAGCTCACTACAACCGGCAGCGTACCGCATTTAAAGAATGCTTCGGCAATATATGACCCATCAGGCAACAGGATGATAGTTTATGGCGGCAGGAATGCAGCCGGTGAACCGACTGACGGCATCTACAGCCTCAACCTTATGACCTATGTGTGGACACAAATTACTCCCTTAACCGGATTTAACCCTGCACCGCGTTACACGCAAAATGCTTATTATGAGCCTTCTGAAAATGCCATGATAATCTGGTCTGGCCAGGGATTTTCATCTGCATTTTTCAATGATATCTGGAAGTTCAGCTTTGTTTCAAACAACTGGAGCCAGTTATGGCCCGATGGCAACAGCGGCGCACCGGCAAGAAGATACGGTACAGCTTCTGTGTATGAACCGGTAACAAAGCGGATAACAACTTTTGCAGGCTTTACCGCCGCCGGCAGATTTGATGATACATGGACCTTTGATGTTGCAACAACCGGATGGGTTGAGAGAACCACCTCCCTGCATCCGCAAAAACGCTGCCTGCACTCCGGAGTGTATGCATCAGATCTTGGCAGGTTTGTAATATATGCCGGACAGGATGATAACGGCATCAGGGATGATATCTGGCAATGCACTCTTAGCAGTTTTGTGTGGAGTGATATTACCCCTGCCATAAAGCCGCCTGCCAGGTTCTGGAACTCAATGATATATTACGGCAGCGGGAATATTTTAATTTTCGGAGGACTCAGTTCCGCTGCAAAAAATGATATGTGGAAATTCCGCATGGGCAGCAACACCTGGGAGCAGGTTAACCAGGGCAGTACAATACCCGGCGCAAGGTGGGGACACGCCGGTATTTACAATTCACTGCAGGATAAACTGATAATCTTCGGCGGTGAAGGTGATTCATTATACAACGATACATGGCAATACAGTAATGTCAGTGTTATCGGTATTCAGCCGGTATCAAATGAAGTGCCGGGTGAATTCAGGCTTGAACAGAATTATCCCAACCCGTTCAATCCGGTTACAAAGATAAAATTTGCTGTAAGCGGTACAACTGCAACTCAGACATTCTTATCTGTGTATGATCTATGCGGGCGTGAAGTCATGAACCTTCTCGATCAGCAACTGCAGCCCGGAAAATATGAAATTGAATTCAACGGCAGTAACCTGCCGAGCGGAGTATATTTTTACCGGTTATCTTCCGGCAGCTTTAAACAGACGCGAAAGATGATCCTTTTAAAGTAGTTCATAAATACATAGTAATTACAGTTAAAAAGGCGCTAAATGTGCCTTTTTTAACGCATTTATTTTTTAATTGATATGAGTGTTATTTTTAAGTTTTTTTGAGGTTTAAGCCAAATTTTAAGAATAT
>CAZOAP010000368.1:0-2827 GCA_964577645.1 uncultured Ignavibacteriales bacterium | reverse complement strand
CGCATTTATGAACTTATTTCAGCATCCCGCTTTTGTTTTTACTTTATAGACCCTGAAACGAGTTCAGGGTGACAAGCTGAGGGTTGAACGGATTTTTTCTGAATAACTGTTAAAGCATCCAGCTTTTTTACTTTTAGACCCTGAAACGAGTTCAGGGTGACAAGCAGAGGGTTGAACGGATTTTTTCTGAATAACTGTTTAAGCATCCAGTTTTTTTACTTTTAGACCCTGAAACAAGTTCAGGGTGACACTATTCGACTTCCCGTGCCGATGGCAGGCATAGCGCTCTGGGAAACAAGAAATTGGCAAAGCCATAAAAGAGGAAATCCCCTCTGGCATATTCACGTCAGAGGGGATCATTTAAGAAGTATTATGGAGAAAAAAATGGGGTAAAAATTAGAAGGGGTTTATTGTAACTATTGCAAATTGTAAGTGGTTCATATCTTTATTAATTATTCTTTCTATACAAATATAACCTTCGGTTTTTGATTTGTATGTAGTTCATAGAACCAAACAAATGTAGTAAATTCTATGACGTTAAAACGTTAAATACAGGGTAATTTTGGGGTATATCCGGTCATGCTTTGGCAAATCTAATCCAGATATCTTTGCCTTTTTCATCAAGCGGTGCGCCTGAGGTAAAAATTATTGTTGAGCCTTCGGAAACAACCTGTTTATCCTTTAGTATCTTTTTTGCCACTTTAATAGCTGTCTGTTCATCAGGCAAATCCTCAAAATAAATTGGAATTATGCCCCAAATAAGCCTTAAAACGTTCATGACCTCAAAGCTATCGCTCATGGCTACAATGCGTGTATTGGGTCGGAATTTGCTCATAGCCTTAGCCATCCTGCCCCGGCGTGTAAACGATACCACAGCCTCTGCATTTAGCTGTACAGCCATATCTGAAAGTGCTTTGCCAACAGAATCAAAAACGGTTTCTTCGAGCGTTAAGGGAGGCCCTTTGCGCTCATAATTTGCAAGGCTCATATTAGCTTCAGTTTCTATTAGGATCTTCTGCATCATATCAACAGCTTCTATGGGATACTCACCCACTGATGTCTCGCCGCTCAGCATCACAACATCAGTGCCATCCCAAACGGCATTTGCTACATCTGATGTTTCTGCCCGGGTCGGGACTGCATTATGTATCATTGATTCAAGCATCTGTGTGGCGGTAATAACAAGCTTGCCGTGTTTATTGCATTTGCGTATGATACTTTTCTGAATAACGGGCACTTCCTGAGGAGGAAGCTCAACGCCAAGATCACCCCTGGCTATCATGATGCCATCTGCTGCAAACAGGATTTCATCAAAATTCTTTACAGCCTCAGGTTTTTCAATTTTTGCAATGATATTTTTATCATAGCCTTTATCTGTAAGGTACTGTCTTAATTCAGTAATATCGCTCGCCTTGCGTACAAATGATAGTGCAATGAAATCCACCCTGTGCGTTAATGCAAAATCAAGGTCCTCATAATCTTTTACGCTTAGTGATGGCAGGCTTAGCTCCATTCCCGGCAGGTTCATACCTTTGCGCGGTTTCAATGTACCGCCTTCAAGCACGACACAAAAAATAGAATCATCATCAAGTGCAATGACAAGAAGCTTTATCAATCCGTCATCAATATATATGTTATCGCCAATCTTTGCATCCTTGGCTAGTCCTTTATACGAGCATGAAAATTTTTCCTTTGTGCCAAGCACATCGTGCATGGTAATTTCCACATGGTCATTTTCTTTCAGCTCATACTCCGGCAGTAACAATTCACCTACACGTATCTTTGGACCCTGCAGGTCAATTAATATTGCAATGGGCTCGCTGGTTGCAACACATGCATCGTTTACATTTTTAAATACCTGGTCATAATAATCATGGCCGCCGTGGGAAAAATTCAGGCGGACGCCATCTATACCGGCACCTATTAATTCAATAATGTTTTCTTTGGAGTCTGTTGCCGGACCAAGTGTTGCAAGGATCTTAGTGTTCTTGTTGCTGGTTCTTTTTTCTGCTTCTTTTGCGTTCTTAGATAGTTCTGACAACTTTTATTATCCCGTTTATATCAAATAAATTAACCGGCTTATCCTTAACGTATTCAGCAACCTTTTTATTAAAGCCTTTTGCCGAATACAGGTTCAGGAAGTCGCATTTATTCTCTTCTTTTCTCTGAAGCAATTTATCAATTTCAGCGGTGTCTTTAAATTCAATTATTTTAGTATAGAATGAAAAATAATACAGCTTATCCTCAAATTTAAGTATCCTGTCATCAGGCAGTTCTTCCGTTGCCATTTCTTTTTTATCTTCATACCCCAAATGCAGGTACAGGCTCATAACTTCTTTTTCAAAGCTTAAGCCGTCCATCATATTCCAGAAGCCGAAATCTTTCCTTATCTTCCAGAAATCATAAGTATCACGCTCTTCATTATACTTTTTAATTATCTTATGTTCATCTGTCTTTTCACGCTGTTTTAAATAGAACATCTCAGCAAGCTTGAATATCAGCGCAGGTACGCCAACACAAATTATACCGATACTTCCAAAAAGGAATATCTGAACAACTATCTGAATGAAAGATTCAGGCCTTACCTTATTAAAGTACAGCACGTAAAGCACCAGGCCGAAGGCAAGCCCTATACCAATGGTTAAATGGTGGGTAAGGATATCACTTATCTTCTTATCCCTTGTTTCAACGCTTGCAAGCTGTGCTTTGGTTAAACCGAACTTATGGTATGTTGGTACTTTCATTTATAATCCTGTTATTTTGGATTCTGTATGCACTGCGAATTTGGCAGTACATTAAATGCTGATATATTCCATGAAGATGTTAA
>CAZOAP010000367.1:0-2840 GCA_964577645.1 uncultured Ignavibacteriales bacterium | reverse complement strand
AGTTACCGAAGGAAATTCTGAATAGAGTGAATTATTTGTAAGTCTTGTATCACTTCCCCATGTTGCACCGTTATCAGCAGAGCTTTTGTAATATATTTCCCAATTACCGTCACGGTCATCTATCCATATAACACTTATCGCGGAGCCTGATACTGCCAGTGATGTATTCCACGAAGCGGCAGAGTTGACTGTGAGCCTTGTATCAGCGCCCCATGCTGTACCGCCATCAGTTGAGCGCTTATAATATATTTCATTGTTACCGTCACGCATGTCAGTCCACACTGCATGAACAAAATTTCCGCTTGCCGCAACTGACCACGCGCTATTATAATATGTTGATGAATAAGAGGAGTTATTCGTTAATCTTACATCAGGCTGCCACTGTGGGAATATGCATGCATAACCTGAAATGAAAATGAAAAGCAGAATTGAAGTTTTTATATGTTTCATTATGATATCCTTTTATTTTTTCCCCGGAAGCCCGTTATTTCACTAAAGTTAGTTTTTTTGTTTCTGAATAATCATCAGCTGAGAGTCTGTAATAATATGTCCCGCTGGAAAGCCTCGTCCCGTCAAAATCAGCTTCATATGTACCGGGGGAAAGCTGCTGGTTTACCAGGGTTTCAACTTCTCTTCCAAGGTTATCGTAAACAATAAGCGATACAATATCCGTTCGGCGAACGGACGCTGCAGGAATACTGAATTTTATCTTTGTTGAAGGGTTAAACGGGTTTGGATAATTTTGCCAAAGGCTGAATCCCTGCGGTACCTCTGTTGATATCCGGTGAATGCCGATTGGCGCACTGCGCGGGTTATAATTTATAGATTTAGTGCTTGCAAAAAGTATCCCGTTAAAAGTTAAAGTGGAATATACCACTTCAAAAACGGGAAACTTTCTTCCCTGTACGAACCAAACGTATGAGGTTAAGCCTGTTATTGTAACAACAGGTGTGCCCGGGTTGGAAGAATCTTTAGTAGTTATTACATATTTTACCCTGAGTGCGTTGGTAAATGAACCAACAGGCAGATTTATTGTTCCCCATGCATCACCGCTGACACTTATAGTTCCTGTTCTCACAGTCGGTGTGCCGTTTGAAACGTAATTACAGCCGAAATTATCGGTAAAATTTGTGTTGAATGTGAAAGGATACTGCATATATAATTGAGGATCTGTGTACGATACAACCATACCCGGCACGCCATTACCGTTAAATAAGATATTTGAAGCTGAAGCTGTGAAGTAATTGTATGAGGAATTATCATTTGTGGATGCCATATTTGATGTTGTGAACTGTGCTGAATAAGGTGTTGATGCTGAAGTTACAAAGTGAACATCACTTGTATCAATTTTAACAAGGTTAAGGAAGCTCCATACCTGGTTAGCACCTGCCGGACCCTGAGAAATATTAGTAGTATCACAAATTGCGTATGAATCAATATCACCCGCAACAGGATTATACTGGCTTGTCATACTAAGCTGAGAAAATGAGATATGTGCAGTTAATAATATTATAAATGTAATTATTGTTTTCATGTTGTTACCGTTTTCTTTTTGTAATATTTATAAAATAAATTTTATGCCTGAATATATGAACCAGTTGCGTGCTTTAACCGAGCTTACGTAATTGCCGGCTGAGCTTTTCTCTATCATATCATTCAAACCGCCGTGCTCATACTTTACACCAAGCAATGCACCAAAAAACCTGCTGAAGAAATAGTTCCCCTGGACTGTTGCAACTATCCCGAGATCAATATTACTCAATTGGTAGTACTGGTTCTTTTCCTGGGAGAGCAGAATGCCAATGTATGGACCCGCTGCAAGATCAATCTGCACTTTTTTGCCCACATCAAAACCAAAAGCGAACATAAGGGGTATATTAATGTAATTTGCGCTTTCCTGCCCGGAGCCCCCGGTTGAAAATCCTTTGGATGAATAATTAAACCCCGTACCCAAGGCTATCCCAAGAAGATTAAAATTAACATTTACACCCAGCATCGGGCCTGTTTTGGAATTCGCATTGCTTAATCCTGTTGTATCGCCGTTTACATCAAATTGTGTATTAGATATTCCCACACCGAAGATCACATCCAGGTTCAGCCCAAAGAAGCTGCTGCCAAGCCCGCGCTGTTTGGTTTCATTCTGTTTTGTCATCTTCTCATAGTCTTTTTGCTGCTTTGAATAAACCCTCATCAGGCTGTCCCGCATCTTCGCATAATCCACAGTGTCACTGTATGTTCTGTTCAGGCTGTCACTTTGCGCGTTGACCGATAAAGTGCAAACTGCCGGTGTAAGTATAATAAGTAAAATGAAACGGGTAAAAACTCTGCTTATAGTTGTTTGGATTGCGTCATTCATATTGCTTCTCCTTTTGATATATTATTGTTATTATTTTTTAAATGGATTGTGTACATCTTCATAGCTGCTCTTATAACTTTATCCTGAGTGCTGTTAGATAAGTTCTGAATTTTCTTTATCATATTGTGTGTTGATGGCCTGAGGCGGTAACCCTTTGATACAGTAGTTGTAATATTTTTCACGGGTCTCATTTTCAATTTCTTTACCGGGTTTGTGTGCACAAAATTGTGCACACCTGAAAACTTATGTGTACAAACTTATATTCTTCAGCCTGCCTGAACAAAGAGAAATTAAGGCTTAACTAAGCAAAATGCAGGGGAACAGTGCCTTATTTTAGGTTGTTTTTTGCATATTTTATGCGGATTTTTAACAAAATCACTAAGCAGGAAAAATGAAAGATACCCGGCTAATAGAAGCTTTAAAGACCTTCAGCAGGGAGGGGTGGAAGCTGTTTGAAAAATTTGCAGCCTCCCCGTTCTTTAAT
>CAZOAP010000366.1:0-2853 GCA_964577645.1 uncultured Ignavibacteriales bacterium | reverse complement strand
AGATCAATCATTAATTTTACCATAACAATAATAATTTGATCCCATGATGTAATATACACAGCTGAAATTTGGACTGCACAAGGAACACCATTATATTTAGCAATATTCAAAAACCACAATTATTGATCGATAAGTATTTTATTGTAAATTAATATTATTTTTATGCAATTTCTGATCATCAAAAAGCCCCGTGAAAATTTCATTGAAACTATGACTGAAGAGGAATCGGAGATCATAGGCATTCATTTTGAGTATCTCAAGGAAAAACTGAAAGAAGGCAAGCTTATCTTAGCCGGACCCGTTACAACAGGTGAATTTGGTGTATCAATTGTTGAAACCGATAGTGAGGAAGAAGCACGTGAGATAATGAATAATGATCCCGCCGTATCAAGCGGCATTATGAAACCTACGATTTATCCCTACAGGGTAAGCCTGTTAAGAGGGAGGGATGATTGAATTTTAAATTGATTATAACCCGAATATTTATATTCCTTTATATTAAGTTAACCTGGCTAGGATTTATTTAAGACGATCCAGCATAAGTTCCATTTGCTTTATTTCTTCTTCCTGGCTTTGAATTATCTTCTCAGAAAGTTTTTTAACTTCAGGATCTTTAATATCTGCGTTTTTACTTGTCATAATAGCTGAAGAATGATGAGGTATCATGGCACGCATATATTGAATATCACTTATGGGAGTTTGTGTTCTTAATGCCGTTAAAGCCACTGCAAATAATACTATCGCAGCCAGAATAATACCTGTATTCAGCTTTTTATCCGGATACATTTTCCCCATCATTAAAAGCATTATAATTGCCATGGGAGCAACCATTAATATTGACATATAAATTCTGGTTAAACTGGTGTGATAGTGAGCAATATCATCCATATTGAGAAACATTACCATGTACATGATACAGAAAGAAATTGCCATTGTTGTAAAAAACCTTGTATAACTCATTTTTTCCATTTTTTTATTTCTTTTAATTAACAAAAATGAAACAAGGAGTACTAAAAAAGTAACATCATGAAAGCGACAAAGGTTTTGTTTTAAATGATTGATGAAGAAACAGAAATTAAGATTAAACATTTTCTTTACCTTCAGGATAGACAAAGGGAAGGGATACTGAAAATGATGAAGAAACTAGTGAGATAGTAAATAATCATCCCGCTGTATCAAGCGGTATATTGAAGCCAACGATTTATCCTTACAGAGTAAGCCTGCTGAATGAAGAGATGAGTGAATATCAACAATTGTAAAAAAAAGCACCTGAATTCTCATCCAAGTGCTTTTTTTACATTTGCCTTTTTATTTTGTTTACTTAACGGATCACTTCACATCAAATCTATCATTATTCATAACTTTAACCCATGCATTAATAAAGTTTTGTACGAATTTTTCCTTTGCGTCATCGCTTGCGTAGACCTCGGCTAGTGCGCGAAGCTCACTGTTTGAGCCGAAAATAAGATCAGCCCTTGTAGCTGTCCATTTCAGCTCACCCGTTTTGCGGTCCTTGCCTTCAAATACTTCGTTCGTATCGTCTGAAGCCTTCCACACAGTTCCCATATCAAGCAGGTTCACAAAGAAATCATTGGTCAGCTGTTCTGCCCGTTTTGTGAACACTCCGTGTTTACCGCCGTCATAGTTTGCGCCAAGTGCCCTCATACCGCCAACAAGTGCAGTCATTTCAGGGGCTGTAAGGTTTAATAGCTGAGCCTTATCAACCAGCAATTCTTCGGTTGAGACCGAAAACTTGGTCTTCAGGTAATTCCGGAAACCGTCTGCTGCGGGTTCTAAGAATGCAAATGATTCAACATCGGTTTGTTCCTGTGATGCGTCCATTCTGCCCGGTGTAAAAGGTACCTTAATGCTGTAACCTGCGTCACTTGCTGCCTTTTCAACAGCGGCATTGCCTGCAAGTACGATCAAGTCAGCAAGTGAAACTTTTTTGCCGCCTGATTGAGAGTTGTTGAATTCATTCTGTATGCCTTCGAGTGTTTCAAGGACCTTCTTAAGCTGCGGGGGATTGTTTGCAGCCCAATCCTTCTGCGGTGCTAATCTGATACGCGCGCCGTTTGCACCGCCGCGTTTATCTGAGCCGCGGAATGTAGATGCCGATGCCCATGCTGTTGATACCAGCTGAGAAACTGAAAGACCTGAAGCCATAATTTTTGCCTTTAGTGCCGCAGCATCATTTTCATCAATTAATACATGATCACAAGCCGGGATAGGATCCTGCCAGATGAGTACTTCTTCCGGCACTTCGGGTCCAAGGTAGCGTGCACGCGGACCCATATCGCGGTGTGTAAGCTTAAACCATGCTTTTGCAAAAGCTTCTGCAAACTCATCGGGATTTTCAAAAAATCTCCTTGAAATTTTTTCGTATGCCGGGTCAAACCTTAATGCAAGGTCTGTTGTCAGCATCATTGGCGCATGCTTTTTGTTTTTATCAAACGCATCGGGAATAGATCCTGCGCCTGCCCCGTTCTTTGGTGTCCATTGTTTTGCGCCTGCCGGACTTGTTGTAAGCTCCCAGTCATAGCCAAATAAATTCCAGAAGAAATTATTGCTCCATTTTGTCGGTGTGGATGTCCATGTAACTTCAAGTCCGCTTGTAATAGTATCACCGGCTTTACCTGAATTAAATTTGCTCATCCAGCCCAGTCCCTGTTCAGCAATATCACACCCTTCAGGCTCTGCGCCAACATTTGATGCGTCACCTGCGCCGTGTGTTTTACCGAATGTATGTCCGCCAGCAATTAATGCAACGGTTTCTTCATCATTCATTGCCATACGCGCAAATGTTTCGCGGATATCTTTTGCAGCAGCAACCGGGTCCGGGTTGCCGTTAGG
>CAZOAP010000365.1:0-2876 GCA_964577645.1 uncultured Ignavibacteriales bacterium | reverse complement strand
GAGATCATCGGAAAAAGCGGTTTCGAGCTTATTCACAAGGATGAATATGACAGGGTTAAAAAAATTATTGATGGTGTCTTTTCGTCAAAGGAGGCTTCATCATTTACTGTAAGAAGTAATGATCCTGATGACCAGCAGAGTTATTTCACTGTTCAGGCTGTACCTGTTATCAAAAAAAATATCACTGAAGGTATTACCCTTATTGCAACTGATATAACAGAAAAGATACTTGCAGAAGAGAAGATCAGGGAAACCAACGAAAGCCTGCATGCCCTTGCTGCACATTTACAAACAGTAAGGGAAGAAGAAAGAACAATGATCTCAAGGGAAATACATGATCAGTTGGGACAGGAATTAACGGCTCTAAAAATGGATATTGCTTTCCTCTCAAAAAAAATTAATAAAGCTAAAACTGATCCTGACTGGGACGAAATACAGGATGGCTTGAGATCCATGACTGAAATAACAGATCAAACAATTAATTCAGTCAGAAGGATAGCCCGTGAACTGAGACCGGATATACTTGATAAGCTTGGTTTAAGAGAAGCAATTGAGTGGCAGGCAGAGGAATTCACAAAAAGGACAGGAATAGATGCAATTGTATCCATATCCCCCGGAGAGTTTGAGTTTGATATGGGTTTAAATACAACAATTTTCAGGATCGTTCAGGAATCATTAACCAATGTAGCCCGACATTCAGGAGCAACAAGGTCAAAAATAGGGCTGATTTTAGACCAAAAAAATATATATCTTTCCATAGAAGATAACGGGAGAGGTATAACAGAAGATGAAATAGAAAATGCTAAATCGTTGGGTCTTGTAGGCATAAAAGAACGGGTATATTCTGTAAACGGAAAGCTTTCTATAACCGGAAATGAGAACCGCGGAACAAAATTACAAATTATAATTCCTTTAATATCATGAATGAAAAAATTATAAGATTAATTATTGCTGATGATCACTCTTTTTTAAGAGAAGGTATAAAAAAGACCATACAGGATGAATCAGACATGAAAATAGTTGGTGAAGCAGCAAATGCCAATGAAGCCCTTTTAATTATAAAAGAAATGGAGCCCGATGTGGCTATTATGGATATATCAATGCCGGGTAAAAGCGGATTAGAAGTTCTGAAAGATCTTAAGGTTTTGAAATTAAGATCAAAGATCCTTATTCTTAGCATGCACCCCGAAGACAGGTTTGCAATACGCGCCCTCAAAGCAGGAGCTTCCGGATACCTGACAAAAGAAAGTGCGCCTGATGAACTGGTTAAAGCTATCAGGACCGTTTTAACAGGCAGAAAATATGTAAGTAAATCTTTGGCAGAGAAGCTTGTTGATATATTATCTGAAGATACAGATAAATTGCCTCATGAACAGCTTTCTGACAGGGAATATGAAGTTTTCATAAAAATTGCTCAGGGTGTTAAAGCGGTTGATATTGCTACAGAGCTTTCTATCAGTATACATACAGTAAATACCTACCGGGCAAGGATCCTTGAGAAAATGGACATGAGTTCTAATGTTGAACTTTCACAATACGCGATGCATAATAATTTAATTGATTAATTATTATATATTTATACTACTGATTTTGTAACATAATATACTACATTCTATTCATATTTTGTACTCTTACAAAGCAAACCCATTTTATTATATATTTGTTGTAAGGAAAAGGATTAAATGCCCTATAACATTATTATAATCGAAGACTCTGAGCTTGTGATACAGAAACTGACAAAGCTTCTGGAGCCCATAGAAAATATCAGGATAAAAGGTACTGCTAATGACGGGATTACTGCAGTAAAAATGATCAGGGAAATGACCCCTGATTTCGTTATCCTGGATATATCACTTAAATTCGGTCATGGCATAAAAGTACTGGAAGAAATTGTTGATTTTGTTAATAAACCCTATGTTATAGTACTCTCAAATTTAAATTACCAATATTACAGGGATAAATGCAAAAGCCTTGGGGCAAAGCATTTTTTTGATAAGGCAATGGAATTTGAAAAAGTATACGAAATTTTAAATGAAAGATCACGATTGGTGAAAAATGCCATTACAGCTTGAAAATAATTTATATCTTGAAGAAAGCGGAAGCAGCGCTGATGTATTATCTAAAAACTCCGGTTTAACTTACTCTGAACAGGTAGATTATTTAATTGAACAGAATAAAAGGACCTCACAGGAACATATTCTTAAGACAATATTAAATCTTTCAACTGATATTATTACAATACTTTCAACCAACGGTACTATTTTATATGAAAGTGTTTCAATTGAACAAATACTCGGGTTTAAGAAAGAAGAGTTAATTGGAAAAAATGCTTTTGAATATGTTCATAAAGATGACAGGAACAAGGTCATCGAAGAATTCACAAAAGGCATTACAAATCCAGGCAGATCTATTATCACATTGTACAGGTTTAAGAAGGCAGACGGAAATTATGCTTATCTTGAATCAACCGGAACAAATTTTGGAAACTCAGCTGACAGTAATATTGTAGTAATTTCCAGGGATGTATCTGCACGTGTTGAATATGAAAAAAAACTGCACAGGCTGACAGCAGCTGTAGAACAGTCTTCAAATACAATTGTAATAACTGATATAAACGGAAAAATAGAATATGTTAATAAAAAGTTTTCTGATCTGACCGGTTATGATAAAGATGAAGCAGTTGGAGGAAAACCGAATTTATTAAGCTCAGGAGAAACTCCGCCGGAAATTTACAAAGAACTATGGACAACTATTCTTACTGGTAATGTGTGGGAAGGTGAGTTAAAGAATAAAAAGAAAACAGGTGAAAATTACTGGGAAAGAATAAAAATAACCCCGGTTATTGATGATAACGATGCCATAACTAATTTTATAGC
>CAZOAP010000364.1:0-2885 GCA_964577645.1 uncultured Ignavibacteriales bacterium | reverse complement strand
TTATAGACAAATTTATCGAATTTTATCCGATGCCGTAGGTATCGAACATAATTATAAACATTTTTGTCATA
The DNA here is from genome assembly GCA_964577645.1 of uncultured Ignavibacteriales bacterium. Classification (GTDB taxonomy): domain Bacteria; phylum Bacteroidota; class Ignavibacteria; order Tepidaquicellales; family OLB5; genus OLB5. The sequence continues at coordinate 2,814 of CAZOAP010000364.1, read as the reverse complement.
CAATGTGCGACACCTATGGTGTCGTATCCTATCTTCATTTTGGCTATAAATGTTTGACGCCTATGGCGTCATTTATTATTTAAGCTCTCTGTTAATGGGAATGGGAGTATAACATTCAGGCAATAATCTAAGAATTTTACCAAGGAATTCCTCGACAGGCTCGGGGTGAAAATTTATAACAGTTAATATAAACTATCATAATATTTATAGATTGTAAAGAGCTTTTAAATTTATAATTTTGCAATATGATAAACAGTTCAGTACAGAAAACATATAATATAAAAGCGCCGGCAAAAATTAATGTCGGGTTAAGGGTACTCACCAAAAGAAAAGACGGTTACCACAACCTTGAAACAATTTTTTACCCAATTGAAATATTTGATAATATTAAACTTAAGATAAGGAAATTACCTGAATCATCGAAGCGAAATATTGTAAAAGTTACAATGCAGCCCGAAGGAAAAATTTCCGTCAAAAAAAATATCTGCTATAATGCTTGTGAGAAATTTTTCGGCGAGTTTGGCATCAAAGAAAAATATAGTGTTACTATTAATATCAAAAAGAATATACCCATGGGTGCGGGACTGGGCGGCGGCAGCAGTGATGCAGCGGCAGTAATTTTGTTATTATTAAAATATTTCAGAATAAAATGTAAACAGAATGAGATTCTTCACTTCGCTCAGGATTTGGGTAGTGATGTTCCTTTCTTTATAATAGGCAAGCCTGCATATGCAACGGGACGGGGTGAGAAGCTTACTCCCTTAGCGAAATTTAAGATAAAAGGAAAAATTCTTTTAGTAAATCCGGGTGTTCATATATCAACTCCATGGTCATTTAAACAATTGAATGTTAAAAATACAAAGAAGAAAATAATGGATAAGGCAGATAAATTCATATTAGATGATGAGAGACTGATGATAAATGATTTTGAAAGAGTTGTGTTTAAGGAATATCCTGAAATAGAAAAAATTAAGTATGATATGTATATGCTTGGAGCTGATTATGCACTAATGAGCGGCAGCGGTTCGACAGTTTATGGTGTATTTAGTTCCGGAAAAACTAAAGATGCGGAGAAGTATTTTAGATCCATGAAGTATAAAGTATTTGTGAGCTGAGTATGATATATATTTGAACACACCCCGTCTTCGCCTTCGGCGAATCCACCCCTCTCAAGAGGGGAATATATAGATCAGGAATATCAAAAATTAAATAAAAAGACAGGTTATTAGCCTGTCTTTTTTTTAAAGATATAATTTTAATTTTAAAAATTTACAGATACGTTGAATGTAGGGATCTGTTTTATATTGTAAGTGTAAGGTGAAACACGGTTCTGCATTCTGAAACCGGTTTCAACTTTTATTTTGCTGTTGTAGGTAGATATTACCCATGCAGCATCAGCAGCACTCAGTATATGATTTACAATAGCTGTTATAGGACCTATTTTTGCATAATCAAAGAAATCATTGGCTTTCTGTCTTTCAACAGCATAATTGGTAAATACCGGGTCATGGTATGTTTCATACCAATAGGGTCCCTGCCCTTTTGTGGGAACATGTGCAAGATTTGTCCACCCTGCCTGAAAATTCTGATACTTCCCAATCAGCTCATAATACTGTTGCGAGCCGTACTCAGGCATTGTATGAGAAAAATTTGCGCGTTCACAAACCATGATCTGTTCACGCAATACGTTCAGGTCAGGTTCATTTGGATTAATATTGCTTGATTCATTGAACCCTTCATTAACAAGCCAGTTGGCATATGTTCTTACGCTCCAGTACTGGTCAGCATATGCTTTATATTCATCTTCTTTTGTATTGCCTTTTCCTTCAAAGTAAGCAAATGTTGCCCAGGCAAGTACTTCAATGCCGAAAAAGACACCGGCTTTCAGATAATTGCCGCCGTAGAACTCGCCTGCACCCGGTAACAATGCAGAAAGAAGCACTCCAAGGCCTACAGATTTTTTCTGTTTGCCCACCTGCATATTACTTTCAGCTTCAGCAAATTTATTTTCAGGTGATTCAAATGCCAAAAGTTTGATCTTATTAATTGGAGTCAGGTTACGCAGTGACTTTTCCTGAACTTTATCTTCAATAATCAGCTTTGAATTATACTCATTTTTGCCAAGAGAGAATTTTTGCTCATTTACCTGCTGGGTAAACAGAGCCGGATGTAATGAGAGTACTAAAATGAATATTACTGCAGATACTTTAATTTTCATATTAATTAATAATTTACTTTTAATAAAAATAAAGCGTTAGAAGGTACGTACTGTATCTTTATTTCATCTCCTTTTTTGAATTTTTGTGTGAACTCAGTGATGCTCATTTTCCCCGACGATACTAATAACATAGCCCCTGTTAAAGCCCTTACCATTGAATGCAAAAACCTGTTAGCAGCAATTTTAAACTCATATATACCGCCTGTTTTTTTTGATACACGTGCATATACAATATTGCAGTAAAAATCATGGTCATCGGTCTTATTCTTGCACAGCGTTTTGAATGAATGAGCACCCTCAATAACTTTACAGAACTCTTTTGCCTTATCCAGGTCAATATCATATTTAATATGATAAAGTCCTTCACGGTCAATTGCTTTTTTTACTGTTGTGAATCTGTAAATATACTCCCTGCTTTTTGCTGAGTAGCGTGAATTAAAGCTTAACGGTACAATACTCAGCTTTTTTATAAGAATATCATCAGGCAGTAAAGCATTTAGTGAATGAACCAGCTTATTTATGCCAAACGTCTTAAACTTCTTTTTATTTACTTTGAAATTTGCACATTGCCCATAAGCGTGAACACCTGCATCTGT
>CAZOAP010000363.1:0-2909 GCA_964577645.1 uncultured Ignavibacteriales bacterium | reverse complement strand
CCATGAACCTTTATTGAAGCCTATGTTTGATTTTACAGTATACCCTCCAAACCTGGTTTGCGGTATACGGTCTTCATTCCCGTCCAGATAGTCTGCGTGAGTTTCGCCGCCAAATCTAATAAGCCAGTTAAAATTTTTCTTTGCGCCTTTCATACCAACATCGGCAAGTATGCCAAGTGTATTGGTGTAAAACTTCACATTCAGGTCAGCATTCTCTTCGCCAATTGGTGCGGGGTGCTCATCTGTTATGCTTACTACTCCGCCAATTGCTTCGGGTCCGTATAACAGGCTGCGTGGACCTTTAATTACTTCAACATTATCAATACCGTCACTGCTCATTACAAGCCCGTGTTCATCCTGCCATTGCTGGTTATCGAATCTTATACCGTTCACCATGATCCCGATCCTGTTACCATACAAACCGCGTATTACCGGTTTTGATATCCCGGTGCCGGTTGAAAGCTGCCAAACCCCCGGAATTTTTGTAACCGCTTCGCTTATATTCATTGAGCCGTAACGCATCAGCTCTTTGAATTTGATCTTTTCTGTCTGGTATGATTTTTCCACACCTGTTTCTATCACTACAATTTCATCAGTTTTTATATCATCAGGTATCAGCTTCACATACACCGGCTCTGATATCTTATCAGTTTCTATTTGCAGGGTATATGTTTTATACCCCAGAAATGAAAACTGGAACTGCAGAAATCCTCGTGGGAGTCCTGATATCCGGAAATCACCTTTTGAGTCTGTAGTTACTACTTTCTGAATATCACCTATATAAACAGTCACGCCATCCAGTGAATCACCGGTGACGAGATCAGTAACATTTCCTTTTATTGTTATTTGTGAAAAAGCAGGGTTTTGAAATAACAGGAAAAATACAGAAAGTAAAAACAGGAATAATAAAAATGCTCTCATTAATACAGCTTAAATAAATTAAAGGGAGCCATGTACGGCTCCCTTATATAAGATTAAAACTTTATTTTTTCATTTTTGTCTTTGGCATACCAAAATAGAATGAAACGCCTAAATATCCGTTAATTGAGCTTATATTTCTGTTTGCAAATGTTTTGCCGTCTTCTGTATGTTCCTGGTCACCAAGATCTATTTCATTTGCGCCGACTTCTGACGGATCATCTGCACCTTTGCCGAGCGGGTTTATCATATGGTATTTTACACCTGCAATGATACCAATTTGCGGGGCAAGATGGAAATCTATACCTGCATCAAAAATGATTCCGATCCTTGTTTCTGATTTCATATCCATAGGCTCGTTTCTCATTGCGCCTTTAACTTTTACCGGCTGGCTGAACTCAAACTTGCCGCTGAAGAAATTTGCAGCTACGCCAACACCTATGAACGGGTTAACTTTTTTCTTCGGACTGAATGCCCACTCGCCGCCTAATGCAATTGAAAGAACATTTACTTTTGGCTTAAATGTTATAACGCCAAGTGTATTGTTTGTATCGATCCTGAAAACAGCATCTGTGCTGTTTGAGAACATATTGTATGTTAAGCCGAATGTAACCCTTGCGTTGCCCTGTTTGCCGAATGCAAGCTTGCCGTCAGCACCGAAATTTATAAGCTGTTTGGTGTTATATGGAAACCAGTCTGCATCAGCCCTGTTATCTTCTGTTAAAGGGCTGGTTGGCGGAACATCTGTCTTAAAATCGCCTAATGGTACGCCGTAACCGCCTGTTAAATGAAGTGTAACTTTTGGCTGTGCAAATGTTGATGCGGAAACTACCAGTAATAATGCAAAAAGTAAAACGCTTAATTTTCTCATTTTAATATATTTATATTTAATTAATAAATTTAATACACCATTTCCTCCTGAAAAAATTTTCAGCTGGTATATTTTGTGAAACACGGAATAAGTTGAGATAAATTAAGCTGCGGGGGGACCTCTATCGTCATTAGAGGTTAAAAATTCGTTATCTGTTATATATGCTTCTAAAAACGGTATTTCAATTTCAAATGGCCTGAAAATATCTTCCAGACCTTTGGCTGAAAGCTGCGGTACATTGCAGCCGTCTTCAAGGCTATCAAGAACAAAATTAATTTCCTGCTTTTCCTTTGCAAGCTCTGTGCTGAGGTCAATACCTGCTACAAAGAAGCCAACTATTGCCAGTACAAGGAATATGTTAACAGAAAAGGTATTGCCTTCAAACACAGAAGGCAATACCCTGTAAAATTTTATTTTGTTCTTTTTATATTTCAATAATTAGTTTAAACCGTATTGAGTATATTTTCGCGTTCTTCGAACTGTTTTATCAGCTCATCCATCAATGCACCTGCTTTATCCATATCAGCTTTAATATCAACATTAGCTTTGGAGTTGTTATCCATATCGCTGCATGCGGCTGAAATAACATCTACATTGTTCAGCAGGCTTGCGTCAAACTGGTATAACTGGTTAAGCTTATCTTCCTTAACCTTTACAACATCAAAAGCTCCGCTGTAGCCGCGGGCTGCTGATTTGAACTTGGCAACGCAAAGTTGCAATTTTTTATCGAGTTTATCAATACCATCTGACTCGAACAGTTTTCCGCGCTGGGAAAGGTTCAAAGTCACGTTTTTCAGCTTTATGTGGTTTGCATCAAGCCTGGTTGCCAGGGTATTCCTTAAAATGGTATCCAGCTCCCTGGAGTTATCTCTGTTTACATAACCGTCATAACCCGGTATTATCCTGGTTATCTTTTCAAGAAAATTTTCTTTGGATTTTACAGCACTCAGCTGTGAATTCAGATCTGCCATACTATATTTATGTTTAAATTTATAATTAAACAAAAATAATATTTCCGGCAATCAAATCAAATAGATTGCAGGGATTTTTAAACAAATATAACATTGCATTTTGCAAAAACTTCCTGCAAATTAGAAACAATCAAACAAAGGATTCAGGT
>CAZOAP010000362.1:0-2917 GCA_964577645.1 uncultured Ignavibacteriales bacterium | reverse complement strand
AAACCTGAAAAACGGTTCATATTACTATAAGCTGATAGTAGGCAAATACAAAGAAGTTAAAAAAATGAACTATTCAAAATAAGATTATTTTGCCACCGCTGCAGGAAAAAACCGCAGCAAACAAAAACCCCTGAAATACAGGGGTTTTCTGTTTATGGTAGTATTCTATCGATAAAACTTACCATTTAGTTTCCAGCCACTTTTCATATATTTTCTTCTGTAATGACGAGGGAGCATCAGTTCTTTCAATTTTGTAATTTGTCAGCTTTATTTCTTCCAGGCTTAATTTTGCTTCACTTAGCTTATTATTCCTGAAAACTGTGATTGTTATTTTATCCCCTGTTTGCAGCTCCTTTATACGCTTTTCAGCTTCATCATAGCTTAAACGGCTGCTATCAACTGCTATAATTTCATCACCGCTTTGCAAACCCGCTTTCTCGGCAGATGAACCCGCCAGAACTTCCTGTATGATTATCTTATTTTCATTCCTTGTGCAAATTAATCCAACCACGGGGGTAATTACTGAATCACTGTGAGTTAATACCAAACCGGCATAGCCAAGGTACTTTTCCCATTCAATTGGTTTTACACCGTACACATATTCTTCAAAGAACTGTTTCAGGTTTTTGCCTGCGAATTTTTCACATGTTTTCCGGAAATCTTCATTGGTATAACCTTTTACATCCAGTGGGAATTTCTTATACATGTAGCTGAATACATCATCCAGTGAATAAACATTTTCAGAGGAATTCCTTATTTCCATATCGAGTACAATACATACATATGAGCCCTTTGAATAATAATCTGATTCAGAATTATATGTATTGGCAGTACGTTTCCAGAACTTTACCCAGGCATCAAAGCTTGATTCAGAAACCGGCTGAATTTTGTTACCGGGTCTTCTCCGATCATCATCAACACCACCAGAAATTTCCTTATAAAAATTATCAATACTCATTTGCCCGGTCCTTACAAGCATTAAACCATCATAATAGCTTGTACCGCCTTCTGCAATCCATAACTCAGATGTATAGTTTTCTTTGGTCCAGTCATAAGGGGTCAGACCAGCCGGTTTAAGCTGTTTAACATTCCATGTATGGAAAAATTCATGTGAGATAAGCCTTAAAAATGATTCATATCCTTCATCACTCTCAAAAGCCTGCGGTTTAATTCCGACTACAGTGGAATTAATATGCTCAGTACCTCCCCCGCTTTGTGGTGTTGAGTGCACAATAAATGTATAATGTTTATATGGTACGCTGCCCCAAAAATCAAAATTCTTTTCTATGATGGTTGTAAAATCTTTAATTACTCTTTGCTTATCGTATTTTGCTTCACCAAAGAAGCTTATGGTATGCTTAATTCCCCTCACATCAAAATCAAAATCGGTCTGCGTACCAATTTCCAATGGGCAATCGGCGAAGTAATCATAATTTGGCGCATAGAATGTATTTGGTTCATTGTTATAATTATCCATTCCTGTTGTAACATGCCAGTTATCATAGGGCTCAACCTTAAGTGTTAAAGGTTTATTATAATATTTTGGGCTGAACATAAATACTGCAAGATTATTAATGAAGGCATGCTGTTCATCTAGTCCCCTGGTACGTGAAAGAAAATCATTGGCAAAAACCTTATACTTTACAGTGATGTTGTTTCCGCTGCGCTCAATCTGCCAGGTAGCTTTATCAGTTTTTTTCCATTTAAGGCTCTTTCCCTTTTCATTTTCAGCTGTGAATTCCTGGACACCTCCTGCAAAATCGAATAAAAGATATCTGCCTGAGCGCCATGCAGGCATTTTAAGCTCAACATTCTTTTGTGATGCGGAAATATTATTCAGCTTTACGGTAACATGAAAAAAATGCGAAGCAGGGTCAGGCATTGATACTTTATATTCAGCAGGAATAGTTTTTTCTTTAGATACAGTTTGTGATTTTGTCATATGTAAAATAGATCCAAGTATTATAATTATAAGAAATATCTTCATTGATGACAAAAATCGTTATAATATTATTGAAATTTAATTTATAAAATTTTCCCTAAAATTTTATAAGTAACAACCAACAGTTATTTCTTTGATGAAATATCTTCACAAATGGTTCTATTATCTATACAAATATTTCCATATTAAATATATTGAAAATTTGTCATATTAATTCAAATTAAAATTAAAAACAATATGAGCGAACGAATAGTAAAATGCATCAAATTAGGGGTAGAGATGCCCGGCCTGGATTCACCGCCATTGCCCAATGAGCTTGGTCAGAGGATATACGAAAATGTTTCCAAGCAGGCATGGAAAGAATTTTTAGAGCACTTTAAAATGGTGATAAATGAATACAGATTAGATCTGACAAGTCCAATGGCTGACCAGGTATTTGAACAGAAGGCTGATGAGTATTTCTTCTCTGAAAACTACAAAATGCCCGAAGGATATGTGCCCGAAAAGCCATAAAATCCCGTATTAGGGGGAGAAAATTCAAATATTTACGCTTGTTTTTTCTAAAAATATAATTATATTAATGTTGAGTCGGGGATAAAATTAATATATAAAAGCATGAAAAAGAATTTACTGTTTTTTATTCTATTGCTATCTCTAATTTCTATCAGAGTAATAGCACAGCCAAGTTCTCCAATATTGGTAGAACCTCCCAAAGATGTTGATGTTGTACTTACTCCTGTTACGTTGGATTGGAATGATGTCCCGGGTGCTCAGTGTTACAGGGTTGAAATTTACACAGACACCACAAGCCCGGATAAGTTTGAAGGAACCTGTAATGCTCCAACATCACACTTCGAGTTTCCTGTTGCCGAAACTGAATTAAATACACGTTATTACTGGAGAGTTTTTGCATGCAGTCCAGAAGGATGGAGCCAGCCATCAGTATTCTTTAATTTTAAAACACAGGCGCCGGAT
>CAZOAP010000361.1:0-2922 GCA_964577645.1 uncultured Ignavibacteriales bacterium | reverse complement strand
GTACTTCACGATCAAGGCTTGCCAGCGCCTCCAGACGTTCCCCAGCCGCGGCATTGCCCTCGTCAGCGACGTCATCGGCATGCCGGGCAAAGCGGTAGATGGCGACGACATGGGGTCGAATTGACCGGGGCAGCAACACCGACGCAACCGGAAAATTTTCGTAGTGACCTTTTGCGATATCCTCGCAGTATTTAAAAGAACTGGTTATTAAGCTGTCATTCATAACCTGGATATATAAACTCCGCAGTTTGTAGTAGAATCAGTTATATATATAATTATTGCCTGCATTATTAAATGCCGGTTAGGATTTGAAATGAATAGTTGTTGAGATTAAATTAACAGAGAGGATTTCCTTAAATATGTTCCCTGTGAACGCCACAGAGAGATATTTCCGGAATCAAGAATGTGATAAGTTATCAGATCTATTTTAGTGTTAACAGATTTAGATAAATTCTTTTTTATTGATTGGAATGAAATACCGGACCTTTTATACATTAATGCAAACAAAAGGATAATAAAACCGGATGAATTTGCATTAGCAGGATCGGTTGGATTATAATAAAATGCCACCCATATCATTGATAGGGCAGTAAAAATTATCATCCAGAACCGTGTGTTATAAGATGCGGTATGAGGTGTTAAGCGCTTCCAGTAAAGATTATTGCAGATCTTTCTGTAGAATTCCATAGTAAGAAAGTTATTTAAAACCCATATAACTTTAGCTATGAATTCAGTTTTCAGAAGCAGCTTTATTTGAAGAATTATATTCAAAAATTGATTGATTTTATACGTAAAGTTAAGGATATATGTTTGAAATGTCAATTAAATCAAAAATTTAATCTGTACAGAAGTGTATAGTTAAAGTGACGCAATATTTGAAAACGATAAAAGTCATATAATACTGAAAACTATAGTTCTTTTTTCAATTAAGAAAAATAACTTCAAAAGCTGTAAGTCGAATCGCCGATTCGACTCCCCGAAACGGCGTTTCGGGTTACAACAATTTTATGATTCTATCTTAGTATGATAAAAATTCTTCATATGAACATTTAACGGTTTGGCGACTTTGCAAGAAACGATTATCTTTATTGTAATTATCTTGACTTTAGCTTTTTAAAAGTAGTTTAAAGTTTCTTACTCATATCTCAAAGCATCGATCGGATTCAGCTTAGCAGCTTTAAAAGCAGGGTAGGTACCGAATAAAATTCCGATGAGCGAGCAGACAATCACTCCGATTAAAACCCAATCGTATGGGATTGTTACAGGGAAATGGAAAATTGAACCAAGAAGGTTACCAACTCCAATACCTATTGCGATACCGATAACACCTCCAAGCTCGCAAAGCACTATAGCTTCAAATAAAAATTGCGTTAATATATTCCCGCGTTTTGCGCCGATTGCCATCCTGATTCCGATCTCTTTGGTTCTTTCTGTGACAGTGACCAGCATGATATTCATAATACCGATACCTGCTGCTATAAGTGATATAAAAGATATAACTCCTGCGCCGTATTTAAAATATACTGTAAAATTATTTGCTTCACGTACCAGTGATTCATTTGACCATATATCAAAATCATTTTCTTCTCCGGGCGGTACTTTGCGTATCTGCCTCATTAATCCAATAACTTCTTCCTGTGTTTCATCAAGCTGTGCTTTACTGTAAGCTGAGACTGTAATGTTAAGTGACCTATCCTTACGGGCACCATATATCTTATCCATTGTGTATAACGGAACAAGTACAATGTTATCCTGGCTTTGGCCAAGATTTTCACCTTTTGCTACAAGTACTCCTATGACAGTAAAACGGTTACCATCAATTTCAATTTCTTTATCCAGCGGTGATGTGAAGTGGAATAATTTATCAACTACTTCCATACCTATTACAGCAACATTCCGAGTTGATTTAACTTCTTCTTCGGTAAAAAATCTTCCTTCTGAAAGTGTGTGGTTGTTTGCCGGCAGGAATTCTGTTGTTACTCCGCCCATCTGGAAATTGGGGTTGGTCTGGTTGGGTCCGTATTTTACAGTTTTACCGCCTGACCAGTCTTCAAGACCTATATACTTAGGCAGAGATGCAAGTTCCTTTAGCCTGTAGCCTTCATCTATTGTGATTGGCTTGCGTTTTTCATACTTGCGCCATTTACCGGGTCCGCTGACAAATGTTGCTGGCCACTTCTGCACCTGGAAAGTTGATGTGCCTAACTGGCTTAAACCGCTATCAATACCTTTTTGCAGCGCATCAAGAAGCGTCATAACGCCAATTATCGAAAATACTCCGATAACTATTCCAAGCAGGGTAAGTGATGCCCTGAGCTTGTTTGCTCTTATGGAATTGAGGGCTGATATGAATGCTTCTTTTAGGTTCATTTATTATAATTACCTGTTTTTAACTTTGCCGTTCAGACTTTTTTTAATACTTTTTATCCTTGTCTTTGCAGCTTCTGTTTTATCAGCAGCAGTTAAAGGCTTTTTTTTCTTTTTCCTTATCAGTAACTGGGTCGTAGCCGTTGATTTAAATACTGCCATGTTAAGTATTATTATTTTCTTGCAAAGATTCCTGCCTTCGCAGGAATGACAAAAATATTATTTTATATAAAAATCTCTTTGAAATACAAACTGGTCGGTTTCAAATGCACATAAATATCTTCCCGGGGGATAGTCGCAATCATTTGTCCTGCAGAATTTCATTTCCCATCTTACCCTGTATACTCCTGAGCTTAAAGTCTGGTCATTTATCAGATACATTAATGTATTCCCGCTGGTATCGCTTACAGAAAGCTTTAAGGTTGTTTTTAACGGAACATCAAGATCGACCCTTATAATATACTTTGTCTGTTCTTTATCCAGCTTAATGATAACATCACTGATATTATATTCAGCCGGTACTGATTTCTTTGTTTTCCTTATTACAACATCACT
>CAZOAP010000360.1:0-2922 GCA_964577645.1 uncultured Ignavibacteriales bacterium | reverse complement strand
TAAATGCGTAATATGACAAGAGTGCCAGCTTAGGAACGAAAAAACCCCGGCATAAGAACGAAATTGCATTCAAGCACGCATATCTTTTCCCCCTTTAATAAATCACGTATTTTAGATAAATTTACGGGCTTTGAAAAAACTATTGATAATATTCGTTTTACTATCACCCAAACTTTGGGCTGATTCAGATATTGACGGTAAAACCGTTACCTTTACACAGTTTATCTATGAAATGGCTAAGTGTACAAAGTACACAACGTTTGAAAATGTTAAGATCCGCTACCAAATGCCTGAGGATAAAGAGGGGATGGATAAACGCTTCAACGGCGGCTCGCCGGAACTCTATATCAATGCAAGCATCAGGCTGATCAATTGTGATTTTGATGTTGATTACTGGCTGGTGCTGCGCAACATTACATTCAATGATTATTTCGCAGTTGCAAATTGTTTTCCGGTGAAAGCAATATTTAAAGAATGCACATTCAAAAAAACACTGAGGTTCTATAATAACAGCATTGATTTCATAGATCTGGATAGCTGCAAGCTTGAGCACGGATTCAAATTCTTCAGAAATACTGTTAAGGACAGGCTCACATTTAAGAATTGTAAAATATCCGTTAATCCCTCACTCTTTGGTGATACCGATGCGCTTGATATGGAGCCGCGATTATTCCGCTTGGCAAACAAACAGGATGGCTTTGATCTCATCATCCAGGATTCTGAGTTCAACCTTCCTGATAACTTAAAAAATGATCCGCAGTTCTTTATAATACTTACAGAATCAGATTTCAAAAACCTTTCATTTGTGAATAACATTGTAAATGCAACCATTGATCTTTCTGAAACAACAATAGATAACGCGTTTGTAACCAATGAATGTAAATACAACGGTAATTTTATTCTCGATGCGTTCAATATCAATCCTATTAATACAAGGGTACAATGGTCAACCGTTGATAATTACCGCATAGCGATATTTGACCATAAGAATAAATTAACATATAACGGAAAGAATATCGACAGCATCGGCAATGAGGTTCGTTTTGCCAGCCTGATAAGCTGTTACGCTAATTTCTACAATGCATTCAAATCACAGGGTAACCGTATTGCGGCTAACTCATGTTATGTTGAGTGGAAGAACATAGAAACATCATATTTAAAACAGCAATACACTTCAGGCAAAGATAAAAGTGTATTCTTCAATTACCTTATGAATGTTTTCCTCCACACGTTCTGCGATTATGGTACTAATCCGCTCAAAGCCATACAAATAGCTTTCTATGTACTACTTTTCTTTGCGGGAATATATTTCTTCTTTCCCTATTCAATTCTCTCTTTCCATAAGCGCTCAATGTTTGACCAGCTAAAGATTTACGGTAAGTATCTTTCTTCACCGCAGACATTACTTGAAATTGAGGATTCCGTTATAGCCAAGGAAAATAAAACTCCTACATACGATGAATACATGAGCTTTGTAACTGAATCAAAAGGGAAAGTGCCTTGGTATTTTAATATATTCGGCAAGCCGCTTTATTTCCTCGAGCTTATCCGTAATAAACCAACAAAGCTATTCTACAAGCTTATCGATATCTTCCCGGATGAATGGGAAACAATGAGCCAAACCAAAAAAGTTGTTGCGACTGTACTTTACGGTGTAGTGTTTATCCTGACTGTCATCTGGTTTTTTCTTATCCATGTTCTTGATTCCGTTGCTCTGAGCCTGAATGTATTTTCAACTCTCGGCTTCGGACAAATACCGATTAAAGGCATTCCCCGTTACCTCACAATCCTCGAAGGCTTCATCGGCTGGTTTTTGCTTAGTATTTTCAGCGTATCGCTGATAAGCCAGGTAATACAATAGAGAAACAAAATGTCAAATGTTAAAATCCAAATGTAAAAAAAAATGATTCCGAAAAAAATTTTATTGTAGATAAAAGGATATAAATATCATTGGCAAATAATTTTTCCAAAATATTATTTATTATTATATATCTGATAATTACCTCTTCTTCTTTATTCTCACAAAATAATTATACAAAAGAAGATTTTGCCGGTTATTGGATTCAAACTGAATCGAGGTTTTGGAAAAATGATAGTGATAATTTTATAAATTCTTTAGGAATGTCATTAGGAGTTTATAATGGTCTTTATTTTCGCGGGGATTCAGTCGAGTTCTTAAACGGATTAAATAGTTTTGATTTGTTATATAGTCCAAAAGATCCAGATAGATATAAAAACACAGATTTTCTTTGGAATAACAGGTATTGTAAATTTACAGTATACTCTGGACATTTAAATATTATTCGTAGAGTCTTCAATGATACCTCTCATATAAAAATAATAAAATTAAACCCAGATTCTCTAATCTTAAAAAGGAATGATTATTCAGAAACATTTATTAAAAAACAATATGCACCGGTATATGAAAATCAATTTGCAAAAATAACTATTAATGATGACGGTATTGGAGAAGTAATTCGTCCGTCTTATATTATAGAAATATTTAATAACAGAAAAGTTAAATTATATACTAGTGATAGCAAAATATTAGAGACTGGTGTTTATGTCTCAAAAATTCCTGTGGAAAAATTTAATTTGATTATTCGAATGATGAATCTCATAAATTTAGAAGAAATAAATGGTAAAGTGTATGACGGTGTTTTCGAATCAACACCAGATAAATTAAGTATTAATTTTGTAAATCAAAAAGAAATACAAGTATTGACTAACGGCTATAAAGAACCTGCAGAACTTCGTTGGTTTCTAAGATTAATTTATAATCTTTATTATTCACTTAAATTTACAAAGATTGATTAAATGAAACTTTTCAACCCCAAATTCATACTGACAGCTACACTAACATTCATTCCATACACTGCGCTATGGTTTTTGTGGCATAATAATTTATTCCCCGTTATATAT
>CAZOAP010000359.1:0-2965 GCA_964577645.1 uncultured Ignavibacteriales bacterium | reverse complement strand
ATCGCTCCGCTGTTTGTTGCAGAAGCTGATATTGTATGCGCACTAATAATTACATCATACTTAATTCTTTTACCGCGCAGCCAGCTTCTGGCATCATCTGTAATAATATTTACACGCTTATCGTTTGCTATTCCTGTTGTCCAGTAATTTGCAAGATCCTTTTCAACAAGGTCGTTAAGTATCGGATTTATCTCAACTGCAGTTACTGATTTTGCATTATTTGTGAGTGCTGATACTATTTCACCGCCGCCGCCGGAACCAAGAATGAAAACCTTCGAGGTATCTTCGCGCTTAAGTACCATTGCAAGCATTGATGCGTCAAAAGGGGGACGGTTGGTGGAATCAAGCACTTTTGGCACTTTGGGTATGTTGGTTGTTGAGTTACCCGCATCAATAATTGCTGTGTAGACAGGGTAATCATCAACATTATCACCGTCATCCTTCATTACATCCACTTTGGAAAATGAATTCCATTTTGTGAGTAACCTCAGGTCCTGGTTTTCCTTGATATAATTTCCGTAAACCTTATTGCCGGATATATATATCGGTAAATATGATTCCGGATTTGTTAAAAATAACCCGTTAACTACAAGCATTATCAACGCACCAAATAAAGCGATAGTCTGCCTTCTGCTTTTTTGCAATGAGAACATTACTGTACCCGCACATGCAATAATTGATGCAAAAGCAATGCCGCCTGAACCGCCGAATTTTGGCAGTACGAGTATGAATACAAAACAGCTTAGCGCAGCACCAACTAGATCATAAAAATAAAGCTGGTTAATGCCTGTTTTAAAACGTGTGAATAGCTGTCCGATAATAAGCCCGGCAAGAAAGAAGGGGAGTGTTATCAGAATATAGTATACCGGCAAATATACAAACTGCATCCCTTCTATGAAAAGACTGAAAGGATCAAACGGGATTTTATTTATTGCAACAAATGATACTATTATTGATACTGCATATAGAAGTGATGTTATGGAAAGGAACGAGTTTATCTCAGCTTTGTTAATTTTATCGCTTATGATAATAGTCACACCGCTTATTCCAAGCCCAAGCAGCGCAATGCTGATTATCATAAATGCAAAATGATACCATAGCGAAACTGAAAGCACTCTTATCAAAGTGAACTCAAGCATTAACACGCTTAATGATACAAGCAGCAGCCCAATTTTATGCTTTGAGGTCAATACTTCTTTTTTAACGGGTGCTGATTTTAATGCAGTATTTTTTGTACTCATTAATTTTTAAACTTATTATAAAATTATTACTATACTGTCTTATTGCTTATAATAGTATCTTTTAAGTAAGAGTTCTTTGTTTCAGGGTAATCTGTACTGTAATGCAGGCCGCGTGATTCCTTGCGCATTAATGCTGATCTTATTATAAGGTAAGATATCAGCGCCATATTCCGCAGCTCAAGGAGCTCACGGGTTATCTTAGTCTTCTTGTAGAATGTTTCGATCTCGCTCCTTATAAGCTTAATCCTTCTCAGCGCTCTGTGCAGCCTTAAATTCGATCTTACTATACCCACATAATTTGACATTATCTGCTTAATTTCGTGTTTATTCTGTGAAATTAATATCCATTCTTCAGTATTTTCAGTGCCGCTTGCATCCCAATCCGGTATAACGGTATCTTTATCAATTTTAATATCCTTAACTTCAGCTTTGCATACCTTAGCTGCTTTATCAGCAAATACCAGTGCTTCAAGCAGTGAGTTTGATGCAAGCCTGTTTGCTCCGTGAACACCTGTCATGCTTGCTTCGCCAAGTACAAACAGTCTGTTGATGGATGTTTTTCCATTCAGGTCACTTACAACACCGCCGCAGCTGTAATGAGCAGCCGGTACAACTGGTATCATATGCTTTGCAATATTAATGCCGATGGAAAGACACTTTTTATAAATGTAGGGGAATTTATTCTTTATCTTTGCTTCGCCAAGTTTAGTTATATCAAGGTAAACATAATCATCACCATGCTTTTTCATTTCGCTATCGATTGCGCGTGCAACAATATCCCTTGGCGCAAGCGAGCCGCGTGAATCATACTTATGCATGAACTCTTCGCCTGATCTTGTCTTTAATATCGCTCCTGCACCTCTTAGTGCTTCACTTATCAAAAATGACTGCTGGTCTGTGTTGTCAAGCCTGTTCTCGTACAGACTGGTAGGGTGGAACTGCACGAATTCCATATCACCAATTAAGCTGCCGCTTCGGTATGCTATTGCAATACCATCACCCGTTGCTATGGCAGGATTTGTTGTATGCAGGTAAACCTGCCCTATACCGCCTGTGCAAATAACCGTCTGTTTGGATAGTATCGTATATACTTCATTGTTCATCTCATCAAATGCATATGCGCCGTAACAGGAAATATTTTTCCCGGCTTTGCCCTTTATATTATGCTCTGTGATAAGATCAATTGCTGTGTGATGTTCAAGTACTGTGATGTTAGGGTTAATTGTTAAATTATGCAGTAAAGCTCTTTCAATTTCTCTGCCGGTAAGATCCTTTGCGTGAACTATACGCTGCCTTGAGTGTCCGCCTTCTCTGCCAAGATCAAGCTTTCCCTGCTCACGGCTGAAGTTAACGCCAAGCTCTATAAGTTCATTAATAAGCTTCGGACCGTTTGTCACTATCTGCTCAACTGCATCCAGATGGCATAAACCTGCACCGGCTTCCAGTGTATCTTTTATGTGGAGTGCGTAAGTATCATCAGGGGAGGTTACTGTTGCAATTCCGCCCTGTGCATAATTTGTGTTTGACTCAGCGCGGTCTTTTTTGGTTACTATAAGTACTTTGGAATATTTTGCAGCCTTCAGTGCGAAGGATAGCCCCGCTATGCCGCTGCCAATTACCAGTATGTCAGTTTTCAGCCTCAATATTACGAATACCTTGCAGTAATATCCTCGCCGGTTTTTACACTTGTGAAACGGAAATCCTGGAACGCAAGAGCCGCATCT
>CAZOAP010000358.1:0-2972 GCA_964577645.1 uncultured Ignavibacteriales bacterium | reverse complement strand
TTGGATTCCTTACCATAAATGCATTTTCAATTCACGCAGTTCTATTCTACCTTGTATCATACATACTCATGCAGTCAGGTGCCTTCATTATCATCAGTATGGTTGAAGAAAAAACATCCGTTACAGGTGAAAGGAATACTCTTGAAAGCTACAAAGGACTTGGTAAAACAAACCCGTTCCTTTCTTTTTTAATGACAATTTTCCTTTTCTCGCTTGCAGGCATACCGCCTTTTGCAGGTTTCTGGGGAAAGTATTACATATTTCTTTCAGCTATCCAGATAAATTATGTGTGGGTGGCAATAGTAGGAATTTTATTAAGCTTAGTTGGTGTTTACTATTACATAAAAGTAATTTTATATATGTGGTTCTATGAACCTACAGGAGAAAAAATTACAGGTCTAAGGTCAGATTTTTCCTATACTGCGGCAATAATATCCATGATAGGGCTCTTTGCATTCGGTATATATCCTGATCTTGTGTTAAAATACATAAGGGCCGTATTGTAGATCAAAAAATACTGTTAACCTTTTTTTTCACGCAGGTATTTCAGTTTTTCTTAAGTGACACTTAACGTAAACTAATGAAATTCATTTATTCCAAATGGAACGAAGACTCCCTTACTGATGAACAAAGGCTTGAAAAGCTTATCAATTTGTTCAGCTATATTTTATTGCAGACTAACGGAGATGTAAACGAAGCACTGGACTGGATGAACCAGCTTGATGAGCAGTATAATTTCTTTGATGAGAACCTTTCTTACAGCGAGTTTGTGGATAAGCTTAAGGAAAGGGGACTGATAGATGAAACTGACGGACTGTTTACATTAACACCAAAGGGTGAAATGAAAATAAGGCAGGATTCCTTCAAGGAAATTTTCGGCAATATGAAAAGATCACCCGAAGGATTTCATGAATCACCATTAAGCGGAAAAGGCATTGAACGCAACAATACTACAAAGAAATACCAGTTTGGCGATCAGCCCCAGAATATTGATACAACACAGACCCTTTCAAATGCATTCAAGCGCGAAGGAATTGATAACTTCAGCTTAAACGAAGAGGATATTGAAATTTATGAAACAGAGCTGCAGACAAGCGTTGCTACAGTTCTGCTAGTTGATATAAGCCACAGCATGATATTATATGGCGAGGATAGAATTACTCCGGCTAAACAGGTAGCCCTGGGACTATCAGAGCTTATCCTATCCAAATACCGCAAAGATTCACTTAACATTGTTCTCTTTGGTGATGAAGCCAGGGAAGTATCGGTAAGTGAATTGCCGTTTGTGAGCGTGGGTCCGTACCACACGAACACAAAAGCTGGATTAGAGCTTGCGCGCCACTTACTCAGGAAAAAAAAGAATGCCAATAAGCAGATAATCATGATAACTGACGGAAAGCCCTCTGCAATATATGAGCCGGGGACGAACTCGAGGCGTATATATAAAAATTCATGGGGTTTAGACCCAAAAATAATCAACAAGACGCTTGATGAAGCCGTTGCATGCAGAAGAGAAAAGATAAAGATAACTACATTCATGATAGCGCAGGATGAATATTTGATAAGGTTCATACAGGAATTCACCGCTGCAAACGGCGGCAAGGCATATTACTCATCGCTTAACGAGCTTGGGGAACAGGTGTTTGTTGATTACCTGAGGAATAAAAAAAGATTTGAAGATTGAAAAAGCCCGCATTATTACATATCCTGTTACTTTTCATTATATCAAACGTCCAGGTATTTTCTTTTGGCGATAGCATGAACACTGCTGATACATTACTCTATACCGGCAGCTTCGGTAAATTTCAGAATGCCGTATCAATTACCACTGCCAGGGAAGAATTTATATTTATATCAGACCTGCAGACAAATAAGATATATAAAATTTCTGCAACAGGAAGTGAGCTTGCTTCTTTTGGCGGCTCAGGCTTAGGGCAAAATGAGCTTAACCAGCCGTATTCAATTGATGCCTCGAACGGGCTTGATGTAATTGTTGCAGATTACCAGAACAACAGGATAAAGAGGCTTGATATAAATCTTAATTACATTCTTGCATTTGATTTCAACTCATATAATCTCTCGGCGGAATCTGACAGGAAGATATATAATCCGCGCAGTGTGCTTACAATAAGCAGCGGCGAAGTGTTTGTGATTTGCGACGCGACAAATTATAAGGCGGCAAAGATAAATGATTACAGTGATGTGAGCGTTGTGTTCGGTTCAAACAGCATTGGGTATGATAAGCTTGAAAGCCCGGTAAAAGTCATTAAAGGCAACCAGCTTGATATTTGGATACTGGATAAAAAAACAAATGACCTAGTAAATTTTAATAATTTTGGTGTGTTTGTTAAGAAAATTGCAAACCGCGAAAATAATCCCGTCATAAGTATTGCATATTTTAATGAAAATTTATTTATATTGCATCCCAATGGATTGATGATCTATGACTTAAAGAAGGGACAGTACACAAAATTCTACAGCATCCCTGCAATTAAGAATTTAACCGATATTGCATTACTTGATAAGAATACCGTTTTATTATTATCAAAAGATTCGGTTCATAAATACACCATCCAAAACTAACAATAAAACAAATTAATCAATAGCTGGTACCATTGTTCCAGATAACAAAGGGTTATCCTTTGCGGGAACATAAAACGGGTGATATCATAGGCTGTTTTCTTAAGAAAGGAAAACATCATGGCAAAAGATTTAAACAAAGCTATGCTTATCGGCAGGCTGGGACAGGATCCCGAACTGAAATACACACAGAGCGGTGTAGCAGTTGTATCATTTTCAGTAGCAACAGGCAACAAATGGAAGGACCAGGAAGGCAACTGGCAGGAAAGAACCGAGTGGCATAACTGCAAAGCATGGCGCGGACTTGCTGAGACTATAAGCAATTACCTGAAAAAAGATACCACCGCCACAAATTTTCGCACTTTATCTCACAAATTTTTGCACAAGCTCCA
>CAZOAP010000357.1:2225-2998 GCA_964577645.1 uncultured Ignavibacteriales bacterium | reverse complement strand
GCAATATTCGGCATATTACTGGTAATATTAACCCAGTTTACACCGCCGTTCGTTGTTTTTAAAACATGAGTTCCGCCTGTACCGCCAAGAGTAGCATAACATATATTATCATTTGCATTATCAACAACAAAATCACTAACATATGCAAAACCTGTCTGTGTTGACCAGTTTGCCCCGTTATCAGTTGTTACAAGTATCCTGCCGTTTGATGTACCGATATAAATTTTCCCGGTATTTGTCCAGCTGATACCAATTGCTGAAACACTTCCTCCAACAATACCCGTTGTAGCTATCTGTGTCCATCCTGAGCTTGTAGTAGCTGTCTGCGCATTTGTTGTTTTCCAAATATCAGCCCTGCCGAAAACTATTGTATTATGATCACCGGGCGCCATTTCATATGGATTATAGAATAAACCACCGGTTGAGCCGCTTGGTGTAATATTTGTAAAACTAATGCCTGTATTTGCAGAGCGCTGAATTGAACCGTTCACATACTGTCCATATACGAAATTTGTATTCACAGGATCCACAATTGTATAACCGCCATCACCCGTTGTTCTCTGGTCCCAGTCTACACCTGCATTGGTTGATGTCATTTTGTTATTATCCTGTGTGCCGCCCTGCAGCATTGCCGCATTAGTAATATCATAATCAGCACTCTGGTATTGAAGTGTTGATAGATCATGATTAAGGTCTATCCAGTTATTTCCATTATTAGTTGATTTATAAACACCACCATCAGACATACAATATAAATTAGTACCGCTGTAAGC
>CAZOAP010000357.1:0-2215 GCA_964577645.1 uncultured Ignavibacteriales bacterium | reverse complement strand
AAGCAAGCCTGTGTATATCTGCATGGGTCATATTTTGTGAATTTGATGTTGACCATGAGCTTTTCTGAACCAGCCCGGTTCCGCCTGTTGTTGAAACATACAGGTCCAAACCGCCAACAACAACTGTATTCGGGTCGGTTGGATGAACAATCACAGCATTATCATACCATCCCTGTGAGCCTAAATAATTGGGTGTTGTTGCCTGAGAGGTCCAAGTAGTTCCTCCGTCTGTTGTTCTGTAAAGGCCAACAAGTGCACCGCTTGAATTTGCAATGCTTGCATACAATACCATTGAATTGCTTGGTGCCATTGCAAGCTGAATTCTGCCCATACCGCCGGGTAACCCTCCGGAAAGTGTAACCCATGTTGTACCGCCATCAGTAGATTTACGGATTAAACCTGCATTTGTACCGCCGGTTGTTATATAAATAGTCTGTACATTTGTGGGATCAATGATAAGGCAGTTTGCATTTGTACCGCTGTTCATGTTTACCCAGTTAATACCTGCATTAGTTGATTTAAAAACACCAAGGTTCCCTGCAAAATATACATTATTTGTGTTAACAGGATCAATAGCCATGTATGAACATCTTGTACCAACAAGACTTCCCGGTGCAACCTGCAGCCAGCTTAAACCGCTGTTATTGGTTTTATATATTCCGTCACCATACTGGCTATCGCCTGAATAATTAAGTTCACCTGTACCAAGATAAATTACATTCGGGTTTGATGGATCAACAACTACATCACCACAAGCAAGTGTTGGAAGGTTATCTGTTAAAGCGATCCAGTTAACACCTGCATTCTGTGTTTTCCAGACTCCGCCCTGTGCAGCAGCTATATAAAATGTATTTGGCTGACCAACAACAAATGCGATTGAATTTGTCCTTCCGGAAATATAGTTATTGCCGGTTCTTGAATAGAACATTCCTTTTGGATTTGCTGTCTGCCAGTTTACCATACTTGTTCTGCTGCCCTGTACATCTTTATCTTTAACCATCATATCTTTGTGTATGAGGGCATTTTCATATGCATTTGGAGTGTAGAATTTTTCCGGACCGCCGGAACGGCGTACATGAATGAACATCTCCCTTTCTTTTATGCTTTCGGGTGATTCATTTTCTTCACTTTCCTGAGTAAATGAAACAACAGGGAATAAAGAAGCCAATAATAAAATTAATAATATTTTTTTCATTTGTGAGTTTGATTTTTAGAATGTAATATTAACAAATATATTAATAAATGTAGTAAATTAATTGGTAATTTTATAACAATTAACGTTAGTTAAGTTAGCTAAAATCAGCTTCAAATAGCTTTTCTCTTGATGTTTCTCCTTTAATAAGGGTAATCCTGGATTTAGAAATTTTCAATTCTTTAGAAAGCAGCTCTATAACTCTCTCATTCGCCTTTCCCTTTTCAGGCGGGACGGAGACTTTTACCTCAAAATGACCATTTTCAATTATTTTTATTGAATTTTCACGGGAATTGGGCTTAACTTTGACTGTGATCTTCAAAATGAAATTTTAATACTCTATATATAGTTATTAATATTGATAAATTTATTTTATTTTTGTTCAAATTTAAATCCATTTAATATTACAATGAAAACAAAGCTAACAACTATTATAACTATTTTATCAGCAGTATTTATCATTAGCTGCGGTAAATCAGATAACAAGACAACATCAGAAAATAAATCTGATAACACACAGACAAAAACTGAACAAAAAAGTGATGATAAGAACGTGCAGGTTTCAGCAACTGATAAATCTGTAGAGATACAATGTTCAGGTATGACTTGTACCGGATGCGAAAATACAATTAAAAGCAAAGTTAAGAAAGTTGATGGCGTAAAAGAAGTTAATGCTGATTTTAAATCAAATGTGGTTAAAGCATCATTTGATCCCGCAAAAACAAATACTGATGCAATCAAGGGAGCAATTGAATCAGCAGGATATAAGGTTGAAAGTGTGAAGTAAAATAGTTTTTAAATTTTTTAAAAAGGCATCCATTGGATGCCTTTTTTATTTATTAATTTTATCTATTTTTTTTATATATCAAAAATTGTAAATTTTAAAATGATTTAATAATATTATATATAAATCAGTTATTTATGCAATTAAATATCCTTTCCTGAATCCATGCTGAATTATGATATGTTTAAAGATATAAGATTTATTTTTAAACTATATTACTTATTTAAATGTAGGTTAAT
>CAZOAP010000356.1:0-2999 GCA_964577645.1 uncultured Ignavibacteriales bacterium | reverse complement strand
CTGGTTCTTTTTCCTGTGTTTTATCCTGTATCTTATCTTCTTTTTTACCGCTTGAAAACTTACCGTAATTAAGTGCCTGGAAAAGATCAACCCTGCCGTAACCGTAATATTCATCCCAGCCTGCTTTATCTTCTCTGGGGTCACCTACCTGGTCAATAGCAGTTGAAGTTATTATCTCTCTTAGATCTTTATTCGTTCTTGAAGGATCCTGTCCCAAAAGAACAGAAGCTATACCGCTTACATATGCAGTAGCCTGCGAGGTGCCGCTCCAGTATACATCGTAATTGGAATTATCCTTATAATCCAGACCGTAAATCTTATTGCCGGGTGCAACAACTGCAATATGTTTACCCCAGTTGCTTCCGCCGCCCCATGTGAACTCCCTGCATCTGCCGTCATCAGTATCAGTAGCACCAACAGCAAGAACATTCTTAAAGCTTGCGGGGTAATATGTATCACCGTTATTCTTGTTCATCATGCTTGCAACTATCAAACAGCCTGCATCGTATGCATAGTTGATTGCGTTTTCAAGTGTTTTGGAATAATCATATCCGCCTTCACTCATATTTAAAACCCTTGCGCCGTTATTAGCAGCATAATATAGTGATGCTGACCACCATGAATATTCACCAAGGTTTTCATCATCAAGATTTTTGCATACCATTAACTTGCATTTCTGGTCAATACCTGCATAACCTAATGAATTATTGGTTGAAGCTCCGATAGTACCTGCAATATTTGTGCCGTGTCCGCCGTCATCTCTTACATTTGGATTATCATAAGCAAAATTAAACCCGTTGATATCATCTACAAAACCGTTGCCATCGTCATCCCTGCCGTTCTTTACTTCTTCACTGTTTACCCAAATTCTGCCGTTAAGATCAGGGTGATCTATTTTTGTGCCGGAATCCATAATGCCTACTATAATATCGCTGCTGCCTGTTTCAATTTCCCAGCCTTTAAGAACATTCATATCTGCGCCAACTCTCCCTGATTTTCCCGGGGTAGTTCTTTGTGAACCGTCATTATACAATCCCCATTGCCTGCTGAAATATTCATCGTTTGGAGTAAATGATGTTCCTTTTACGCCGGCTGATTCACCTATAAAATCAGGTTCGGAAAAATCTACATTTTTATCAATGGATAGTTTTTTATTCAGCTCTTCAATATTAACATCCTGATCGAAGAACACTACATAATATGTTTCAAATTCATATTTATTGTATAATGCAGTGTTTCTTTTTGTATCACGCGGAAAAAGAACTTTTGATTTCTTTATCCCAATATTTAACTCATTAAATATTGATGTCAGAGTATTTTCATATGAAAGGGGAGCGGGACCGGAAGCTGCCATTATTTCTGTATTCTTTTTCAGCTTAACTATAATATGATCTTTTGCGAACCTTGATTTATTGCTGTTATCCTTTAAGGATACATTGTGTGACGGATATGCTATAAAAGCACCCAACAATAAAACAGTAAAAATAAATTTTTTCATAATATTATATATTTAAGCTAAAAATGATATTTTATTCCGATCGAAAGCCTTGTTCCGTCAACCAGCAGCCTTGAATAAACAGGGTTATCCAGGCTGTATGTATTACCGCCGATTGTAATAAGATCTGTATCAAATCTGTCTTCAGATTCGAAATTTGCCTCTCTGAACTTAAACTCAAAATCCAGTGATAAGTTCCTTTCAACAAAGTACTCCAGCCCCGCCAGAACATTCATGCTGAAACCTGGTTTTCTTGAAATTGCAGAGGTTTTATAGGGTCCAACTGTCCGGGTCCTGTTACCGAAATATACGCCTCCTCCTCCTCCTATATAAACTTTGAAACGTTCAGTACTTACCGGCAGATTCCATTTAAGTCCGGCCTCTAAGGGTATCATTTTGAATTCTTCGGTAAATCTTACATTTGATACGGCTGAATCATTTTCAAACCTTAGAACCAGCCCGTCATCTTTAACTTTCAGATATTCAGATGAAATGTAGAATAATATATCGAAGTTTGAAATATCTGGGTTGTAGGTCAGCTCTGCTCCGTAACCATAACCGCCTTTAAGTTCGATGGAAGCATCACGGATAAATGATACATTTGATTTTATATTGTTCTGCAGCTCTGCCGAAGATACATACATAGCAAAAGCCTGTAAAGTCAGCTTACTTGAGCCGTTATAAATAATATTTTCGGTTTTAACGGTTTGTGAATATAAAAAATATGGGCTCAAAAAAATTATTGAACCCATAATAACTATAATAATTAATAAATTCTTTTTCAAGTATTGCCGTTTAGTTGTTTAATTAAACGTTTCCTAAAACAAATTAACTTTCATAGAATCAATATGCAATAATTAATATTTTTACCTGAATAATTTATCCCTGTTATCAACAATAACAGCTTTATCCTTTAGATCTGTAAGCCAATCCTGTACAATTGTCTGTTTTTTCTGGTTTACAAGTGCTGTTTTGATCTTATCATACTCAGCCTGGAACTTACCCTGGTCAAAAGCAGCAATATTCCTCATTTGTACAAGATAATAACCGCGTGCGCTTCTTATTGGTTCAGATATCTGTCCATTCTGTAATTTATAAACCGCATTTGCAAAATCAAAATCAGCGCCGATAAGCGGACTTGGTGCCGAAACTGTTACAGTATCAGCTTTCTGAATAACGATCTGCGGGTTAACAGCTTTCAATGAATTGATATCACCTGATATCTTGGACTTAAGTTCTGTTGCCTGCTGTTTTAATATATCAAGCTTCTTTTCAGCTTTAACAAGTGCAGGCAGCTGCTGAATTTTTAATTCATCAAAAGAATAATTGCCCGCAGGGAACTTATCAGTCACCTGGTAAACAGCATAACCTGTCTGTACTTTAATAGGATCACTAATTGCTCCTTTTTTCTCTTCAAGAGCAAATTTTGTTACAGTGGTATTCTGTCCGGCTCCGGGTATGAATGCACCTTTTGAAATATAGTTAGGAATATCTACAACCTGTA
>CAZOAP010000355.1:0-3019 GCA_964577645.1 uncultured Ignavibacteriales bacterium | reverse complement strand
ATCTTCACCTACACCAAGTACAAGGGGTGAACCCTTTCTTGCTGCAATAATTTTATCAGGCTCAAATTTTGAAAGAACGCACATACCGTATGTACCGTCAACTTCAGCAAGTGCAAGCTGAACAGCTTTTTCAAAATCCATTACATTTTTATAATGAGAGCGTATCAGGTGAACAAGGCATTCAGTATCGGTATCTGTCATAAAGTGGTAGCCTTCACGCTCTAAACGTGTTTTAAGTACACTGTAATTTTCAACAATACCGTTATGAATAACTACAATTTCATTTCCTTCATCAAAAATAGGGTGTGCATTGCGGTTATTAGGTTCACCGTGTGTAGCCCAGCGCGTATGGCCAAAACCAATATTAGCGTTCTTATCGTACCCGTTGGTGCCAAGCAGATTTTCAAGATCAGTAACCTTTCCGGCAGTTTTTCTGACAACAATATCATTATCAAACATCAGCGCAACACCGGCTGAATCATACCCCCTGTATTCAAGCTTCTTCAATCCGCTTAAAATTATCGGAAGTGCCTGTTTATTACCTAAATAAGCTACAATACCACACATTAATTTTCTGTTTAAATTTTAATAAAACGAATAGTATTTATACGTAAACATACTATTTAAGGTGTATGTTAACAATACCGCTAATACGTTACAAATATGCTAATTTCCTATTGTAATTGAAATATATTTTACCCAATTAAGAAAGGGTTCAATATAGAAGCCTGAAAGAATATCTGTTATTATTAAAAATAACAATATAAGTACCTGTTTCGTTTCAGTTTTTGCAGAATTTTTCACATTATAACCGGAAAATAAGCTTATACTTAGCCTGAAAATGAAGTATAGAAATACGGCAGATGAAAGTATTCCCGAAGCTATAAGCCAAAAATATCCGGTTGAGCCAAGAGAAATATATAGCATAATTTTACCGGTGAATCCGCCGCTTAATGGAAAGCCTGCCAGAGATATCAAAAAAAAGATAAATGAAAGGAAAAGGAATTTGTCATTTCTGCCTGAACCTTTAAGACCGGTAATTTCTGTTACGCTGTATTTTTGGTTTATAAGGTGAATAGTATATAACAAACCAAGAGAATTTATAACTGCTATCATTATATTATAAATTGATGCATTTATACCATCAGGCTTTGCTGAAACTATCCCCATTAATATATAACCTGCCTGTGCAATGATAATGTATGAAAATATTTTACGAAGGTTATATTGCCACAAAATGATAAAATTACCTGCAACAACTGAAATGCCGGATATTACTGCAAGCATCAATTGCCAGTTAACGCTGTTGATGATATTGTAATATGCAGGATCATTTATAAATGTATTATAGTCATGAAATATCGTCGTGAAAAATCTTAACATAACAAACAATATTGCTGTAATATTTATAACAGCAAATTGTGCAAGGTGGGGGATACGGATCTTCTCAGTAAGCATTGGAAAGCTCAGGTTGAATGGAGCTGATAGTGATATGAAAGACAAGCCTGAAGTGACAAGTATAACTGCAATTATCAGTACGAGGTTATTGTAGGGATTAAATGAAAGGAATTTGGCAATTTCTGTCATATTACCGGTTCCGGAAATACCGTACAATAATGTAAACCCGTACAGCATCGCTGCCATAAATACACCTGAAGTTATAAAATATTTTATTGCAGGACGTATGCTGTAATATATCAAAAGGTATAAAGGAATTATCATAACCTCCAATGATATAAACAGAACAAATATATCAGATGAACTGACACTCAGTAACGCGCCAATTGCGGAAATTAATACCAGGCTGAGATCATTTAATGACTCTTTATCACACAGTGCGATGGCAACAAACAGCATAGCTGAAGTAATTATCACCCTTGCTCCGTATGCAAAATGATCGGCGGCAATTACTCCTGAAAATAATGATTGCGGAAAGTAATATGCCTGGGCAATTGCGGATATCACTGAACCAGTAATTCCGGCAATAAAAATAAAATAGCCCGTACCTGACTTTGTTTTAAGTCCTGAAGTTACATTTAAAATAATTATTGTTAGAGCAAGAGATATTTCAGGTAGAAAATTGAAAAGAATATTAATTATTTCCCGGTTCAATTATTATTGATTTGTTCAATTTTCTTTTAAAATTTTTGTAACGCCAAACGACTTCCTCCGCTAACGCGTTTTAAGTCAGGGACTTTTCACCGTTACAATGTGCCATTCCCGGATTTTGAAACTTAGCGCGGTTCACTTGGAACTACTGAGTAGTTGAAAGCTGTGACTTGGAACTGCGGAGCAGTTGAAAGTTTCTACCAATTCCGCTAAAATGAGTATAACCTTAGTACCGCCAAACGGACTCGAACCGTTACAATGTTGCCATTACTAGATTTTGAGTCTAGCGCGTCTACCAATTCCGCCATGGCGGCAAGTACTACTTATCTATAAACGTTCTTAAAAACTTCCTGCCTTTTGTAACCTTTAACTCTTTTTCCCGCCTGAATGCACTTGCCCTGTCAGGTACTTCCTCAAAATAGATCAGCCTGTAGGGTAAAAATTTCTTAGTTGAAAGCACATAACCGCTTGAGTGCTGTCGGAATCTTCTTTCAATATTATCGGTCTGCCCGATATACAGCCTGTCAAAAGTATCAGAATACAGGCAATAAACAAAGAATTTGCCCATTTTGGCTTAAATCCTTGATTTTTGAGAAAACAATAATAACAATTTTAAAAAATACTTAAAATGAAATAAAATACCACAAAAAATAAAGCAGAAGCTGTTATTAACGCTGTATGGTTATTGGTATAGCATTTTCTAAGGATAAGTGAAGCATAATTTACAGGTTCTGCAAGCTCAGGTAAAATATTAGTAATAAAATAGTACTCAGCTTTGTAAATATGATCAGCAATAAAAAATATGAACTGAAATAATTTAAATAAAATATTCAGAATGGGTAATATAAGGAATCGTTTAAAAATATTGTATGTATCTATAACCGGTTTTTGTGAGGCTAATGCTGTTCTG
>CAZOAP010000354.1:0-3023 GCA_964577645.1 uncultured Ignavibacteriales bacterium | reverse complement strand
TATAACTTTGCTATCACAAACGGTTTTCAGCCGGATATTCTGCACACTGAAGGCTCAATAAAAAAATATATTGAGTGGAAAAAAGGGAATTTCGGCAGGTCACAGGAATTTCATACTGATGAATATAAAGTTAAAAAATCCAGCGGACTCGGTATTAATGATGACGGTAATCACGATACAATAGGTATGGTTGCTATAGATAAGAACGGACATATTTCAGCTTCTTGCACTACCAGCGGAACAGCATGGAAGCTTCACGGCAGAGTAGGTGATTCACCGATTATAGGTGCAGGATTGTATGTTGATGGTGATGTTGGCGGAGCAGCTTCAACCGGCAGGGGAGAAGAATGTGTTAGAGCCTGCGGAAGTTTTTTGACAGTGGAAATGATGGCCCGTGGTATGTCACCCCAGGAAGCATGTGAATATGCTGTAAAAAGAGTAATTAAGCTTAACCTGCTTTCTCACAAGAACCGTGACCATGATTACCAGGTTGGCTTTATTGCTGTAAATGTAAAAGGTGAGTATGGCGCGGCCAGCGTGAGAGAAGGGTTTGAATATGCTTTACACACTAAAGGCAAAAATACTCTTACAAAAAGCAAATACATTATTGATGAAAAATTTGTCATAGAGGACCTTTGATAATATTAAAAAATGCATACGTTTTAACTTTCAACAAAAATAACGATTCCGGAAGGTATTCTGTTCTAATTAATGATAACAAAGTTACTGATATGGCTGATTCTACAGCCAAAGGAGCCGGTAAGCTTAATAAATGGATAGAACAATACCAGGGAACAGCCGATATTATTGATTGTACAGGGAAGATACTTATGCCACCGCTGGTAAATTCATGTTTGCGCTCCGAAGGTGCTTTACTGCATTACCTTTTGAAAAGAAGACATTACGAAAAAGTTGAAGAAGATCTGTGCACTGACCTGATCTTTAACTACCTGTACCAGGAAATGCCGGGCGAAAGCAACCAAAAGGATCTTACTAATATATATGAATATTCGTTCAACCGCTCTTTGAAATCAGGTGTAGCATTTCTTAATGAAGTTTCGCTAAGAAAAGATACAAATCACCTGCTGCCGATAACTAATGCAGTTAAAAAAACAGGACAGGAGATATCTGTATCATACCCGATTAAGCAGGATGCCAATACAATACGTGACTTTAAGTATTTAAATCCTTCGTTTTATGTTACCCAGGAAAACCAGCTGACTGTATATGATATATCCGGGATAACGGATCTTAAAAGCCATAATCTAAGGGACCTGTATCTTGAAGTTGCAGTCAATAAAGATGTGACTGACCAGTTCAAACATACATTTCATAAATCAGTAATATCATTATTCGATGAATATGATCTGATAGATTCACACACATCACTTATAAATCCTTTGTACCTGGATTATAATGATATGAAGATCATTAAAGATAAGAAGGCGAATATTATCATCTGCCCGCGTGACCTGAATTACTTTACTTCAAGATATTTTCCTATTGATGATTTTATCGGGCATGGGATAAAATTTTCTATTGCCACAGGATGGCTGGGTGAAGATATTTTAAAGGATCTCAGGCTCTTCAGGAATAAATACAAAGAGCTGAATCTTTCAAGCGAGGATCTTTTGGATTCAGTTACACGAACACCGCATTCGTTGTATTTTGACGGAAATTCAGAGGCTGATAACAGCTATATGATAGATATTAATAAACCGGCTACATTCTGTTTTATTGATGTTTCCGACCTGAGGTTCCAGTTCTTCCCGGAAAATACATCATACTCCAGTGTTTGTGATTTTATTGTTGATAATCTCTCTTCATATAATATAAGTGATCTGATTATTGATGGTGTGTTCAGGATAAGGAACAATAAAGTTCTGAATATAGATGAAGAAGATCTGGTAAAGAGAATAAATGAAACAAGGGAGAACCTGTATATTACGGGTAAGTATGAAGAGTTAAAGAAGAAAAAACAGGAAAGGGAAACCTCAGAAAAGCTTGATATGACAGGGCGTACTGATGATGAGATCAAGCTTTTTTCAGAGAAAAGTGAAGAGGAAGAAAATACAGAAGAAGCGGATGAGTTCAGGATAAAAACAAAGATACCTGTTTTCAGGCCAAAGAAAATACCCGGACAAAGAAGCCTGTTCGAGGATTTTGAGCATGTCAGTATTGTACAGTCTGATGATTACCAGGAAACACCAATGCTTAACCTGCTGGTAACCGATCCTGATTCAAGTAAACCGGTTGAAGATGAGATAATACAGGCCAAGGCTGTAGATGAAACCATTATAAAGCGCTTGGGCAGTGAAAAAAGAAGCGATAAGCCAACCGTTCCTGTAAATACTGAAAGTAAAGTTGAGCTTCCGAAAAATGTTAAGCTTAAATTTGGCGATGATTAACAATTATCATCAATAAATGAAAACCCTGATATAAATGTATAAAAAATTAATCTGGATACTTGCTGTTATATTGCTGCTTTTGCTTGGTGAGAGGTTCATTTTTACATCAAGTGATATAAAAATTGTTATGAAACCTGAAATTTTGAGGGCAAGCACTTCTTCAGAGCTTGAATTAAGCGTATACCGGGTTAATATGCTGGGATTTAAAGTACCTTTCAGTACAATTGAAGCTCAATTCTTAATAGAAGATGGTAAAAACCTGATTGAGTTTAACGGAGAAGGGACCGGAAGCAGTATCAGGATCAGATCAAAAGGTGTGGAAGGCGAAGCAATAGTTGGAATTT
Organism: uncultured Ignavibacteriales bacterium; assembly: GCA_964577645.1. Classification (GTDB taxonomy): domain Bacteria; phylum Bacteroidota; class Ignavibacteria; order Tepidaquicellales; family OLB5; genus OLB5. Next base: position 271 of record CAZOAP010000354.1, on the reverse strand, counting down.
ATTCTTTAAAATCAGGAATGCAGATAAGAAAAATAATGATCAAAGTTCTGCCGCGTGATGTTGCAATGAAATATTAATTTAACGGAATTATACAGCCGGAACAGCCGGCTTACCCTTTGCAAAATAAAATTTATAGAAAATAAGCTCGAGCATCGTTAATAAACCCAGCGAAAATGCAGCCTTGGTCAGTATTCTTGTAAGGCCTTCTTCCGGAATAAAAAAGCCAACTACGAACGCGGAGAAGGTCCACCCGACAGTAAAAATTATAATA
>CAZOAP010000353.1:0-3047 GCA_964577645.1 uncultured Ignavibacteriales bacterium | reverse complement strand
ACCTTTATCAAAAGCATCAGGAATATATTTATTTCCGTCTGAAACAAAACCTTTTACAGCAAAAAATATATCTCCCTGCTCAACATCTTTTGAGCTTGCTGTCAGCTTGCCGATCACAAAATCAAAGCTTTCAGCCGGATTTAATATTTCTTTTTCTGTTAAAGATATCATTTCACTGAATTTCATTAAAATTTATCAGGTGAATCACAATTGATTATTACTGTCTGGTTCTTTCCAAGTACTGCGCCGGCTTCTGGCTGCTGATTTGAAACTTTGCCTGAACCGTTCACTTTAAAATCCATACCAAGCGATGACATCATTTTAATGCATTTTCTTAAGCTCATACCTTTCAGGTCAGGCATCTTTACATTATTATCTTTTGCTGACCTGTTATCACTATTACCGCCGGCAGTAACAAGCTTCATAATTTTTTTGCCCTTATCATCACTTGCAATGCTTTGGGATACTACAACTGCATTTTTCTTTGGCCCCTCAATTTCAAAAGGAATTTCATTATCATTAAGGAACTTCACAGCATCACTTATATCAAAGTTAGCCAGGTTTACTGAATTGTTATCCTGTTTTGGATTTACTGTCATTACAACATTCGCTTCATTTTCAGGTCCGTTGAACTCATGCAGCCCTGTTATATTGATTATCCTTTCAGCGATCTTTCTGAAAATAGGTGCTGATACCTTACCGCCGTAATATTCACCTGCACCTGGTGCATCAATGATCACAGATACAACAATCTGCGGATCTTCTGCCGGGAAATACCCGATAAATGATGAAGTATATTTGCTTTTGGAATATTTACCTTCAACCATTTTCTGTGACGTTCCCGTTTTACCTGCAATCTTAATATTCTCAATCTGCGCATCTTTACCTGTACCATTCTGCACAACACCAACAAAAAGCTCCGTTAACTGTTTAGCAGTATTCTTTGAAATTACATTTCTTATTTCAACAGGCTGGTATTCTTTAAGCAAAGTACCATCGGGAGCGAGTATTTTCTTTATAACAAAAGGCTTCATCATCATTCCGCCGTTAGCTACACAAGCATAGGCATTTGTCATCTGCATTGCAGTAACAAGCACTTCATAACCTATAGCCATATAGTTCAGTGAAACAGGCGAGAACTCAACAGGTTTCTTCAGCCTGCCTTTCATTTCTCCGGGCAGGTCAAGCCCTGTCGTAATGCCAAAACCAAAATCCCTGGCATATTTATAAAATCTTTCTTTCCCAAGCCTGTTTGCGATCTGTATTGTACCAACATTGCTTGATTGCTCTATAACCTGCTGAAAAGTAAGGCTTGTGAATTTATGAGAATCCTTAATATTCATATACTCGCCGCCGTAAGTATTTATTACATCGTACTTGGAAAGCAGGTTTTCTTCCAGTGCTGATGATGCTGTAACAATTTTAAATGTTGAACCCGGCTCATACATATCAGTTATCTCAGCTATCCTGTCCTGGCTTGAGCCGTCAAGCGAAATGGAATTCATTGCAAGTATTTCGCCAGTCTTAACATTCATAACTATTACTTTACCGCCAAGCGAATTATTTGCACTAACTCCTGCCGCAAGCTCCTCTTCAACTATCTTCTGAATATTAAGGTCAATTGTCAATATTACATTGTTGCCGTCAACCGGTTCCTGCCTTGGGAATTCAACTGCGGGTCGTTTTCTTCCAAGACCGTCTTTTTGCATAACTACATAGCCTTCTTTGCCGGCAAGCATATCATTCAATTCAAGCTCAATACCGCTTAACCCGTTATTATCAATATTAGTATAACCCACAAGGCTGGAAGTTAACTTATCGTAATTGAATATCCTGTTGGGTTCATTAAGCTTTATTACACCTGAAAAACTTATATCCTTAACCTGTGCTTCATATTTCGGGTCAATTCTTCTTTCAAGCCATACAAACGATGTGTTCTTTGCATTCAGCTTATCCATGTAAAAGCTTTTATCTTTTTTAAAGATACCTGCAAATACCTGTGCAACTGAATCTTTATTATCAACCATGTTCGGGTCAGCAGCAAAAGAATACATGATTATGTTGGATACCAGTGAATTCATCTTGCGGTCAAAAATTATACCCCGTGAGGATTTAAGCGAGATCCTGCTTTCGTACTGTTTCTTTGCTGCAAGCTGGTATTTAGCGGCATCAAGCACCTGTATTGTAAAGAGCTTGTAAAGTATTACCAGAAATAACAAGGCGAACACAGCCATGAAGAGAACTATTCTTCTTTCTGTATTCGCCGTAATATTTGTGTTTTTTCTTTCCCGCATTAAAAAACCCGCCTGCTTTTTACCAGGCATAAAAACTTTTTATTTATTATTGTGCTATGTTTTCCAGTTCAGACCTTTCTATGGTGATCTTCTTTGGTTTGGTAGATGAATAATTAAGTCCAAGCTTATCAACAGCCGTACTTTTAATGTTATCGATATTTGTTAAGCGTTCTATTTCTGTCTGAAGATTGTTGTTTGATGTAGTGGTTTTGCTGATCTCTGTCCTGATATTATTGCTTTCTACAACAAGCGAGTTTACTGCTATTATATTATTAACAAAGAAGACTATAATTCCCGCAGTTATAAAGAACATAACCATCAGGTTAAACAGCGAGACTTTTCTTTGTTTTACTGCTCTCATTTCATATATTTGTTTTTACTGCCTTTGCCTTTACTGTTTTTTTCTGCTGCCCTGAGCTTTGCACTTCTTGCCCGCACATTTGCCGCTATTTCTTCTTCGGTTGCCTCAACAGGTTTCTTAATTATTACCTGCAGCTTTTCATCGCTTCTGAATGCATTCTTAACTATTCTGTCCTCAAGTGAGTGGTAAGATACTGCAACAATTCTGCCGCCTTCTTTTAAAACACCTGTGCTTTCTGCAAGTACTCTTTCAAGATTTTCAAGCTCACTGTTAACTTCTATCCTGATAGCCTGGAAAAGCCTGGAGAGATCGCTGTTCAAAAATCTTGGCGGAACTTTCGTTTTTAAAAGATCTGCTACATCAAATGTAGTTTCAAAATTCTTTACTTTTCT
>CAZOAP010000352.1:0-3048 GCA_964577645.1 uncultured Ignavibacteriales bacterium | reverse complement strand
ATACAATTTGACCATGATAGAACTACGACTATGCTTGTATCTATATTTTCTGAACTATCTGCCGGTGAAGGGTTCTTAGGTTTATCGGGAACCTTGTTAGTTACTGTACCTGTCTGTGTAGGTGTGCTGTCTTCAGAACATCCGTTTATGTAAAATACTAAAACTACAATTATGAAAAAGAAATTAATAAAGTTTTTCATGTTTAACAAGGTTAAGTTATAAACTAAACAAGATTGAATCTCTAACCTTCAGATTAAGAACTTCCCGTTATCCATAACCTGCTCATCATCAAGCCAGATACTGCACTCAACACTGACACAGTCAATATGCGTGGTTGATTCCCAGTTAGCCCCTGTATGTGCAGTATACGGATGTCCGAAGGCAATATGAACTGTTGGCAGCTTTTCATCCTGCAAAATATGGCCAATTACATGTTTGCAAGCAATGTTTGTGCCTATTGCAAATTCACCAACACGGTTACTGTTCTCATCTGTCATAGTATATGCAGTGAATTCCTCGAGAAGCTCTTTATTGCTGCACTCCATTTTTGTTATACGTGAATCCTTTATCCAGATAGAAAGAGGTGTGTTTTTCAGATCACCGTATTTCTGACAAAGATAATCACCAACAACACCGTCAACTACAAATACTCCATTGACATTGTAAGGTGAAGTGAAAATTTCGCCGCCGGGAAGGTTGCCCCATTTTTCCACTGATATTATTCCGCTTGTCTTAAGCCATTTAAGTGACTTTGAAAATTCACCCACCATATTTGTGCCTGCATTATTTTTTACTGTTATGGTTTTGGCTTTTCTTGCTTTTTCAATTAATTTCTGTGAAAGCTCATCTACTTTTAAGAAATCAGCTCTCATTCCCTCCATCATTATCTGCTTGTTGATATTAACCATATGTCCGTGTCTTATCTTGTGAGCATCTACAACTTCTGTCATATCTATTCTTGAGCGCAGCTCGCCTGTATGTGCAATTGCGCAGAAAATACTTACCTGGCTTTTTGCTAGGTCATCAAGTATCGGCTGCGGCATGTTCTTAAGCGGGCGTGCGGAGTAATCTTCAATTACCGTAAGGCTGCAATCTGAACCGACTTTCTTTACTTCAGCTACCAATGCGGATGCAATTTCAAGTGATTCATTATCGGTTATTATGGTAATTCTTTCTTCAGGTTTTAACCTTAAGCAAACAACAATTGCATTATATGCACCTTCTGTAAGTTCTTTATCAAAATCTACCACGGTATGAATTCGTTCCATTAAATATATAAAGTTTATAAATTTTCTGTGTTTTTATTATGAAAGTCCTAAATGTGTTTCATCTATAATATAATCAACTACCTTCTTTAATCCTTCTTCGGTGCCATCCCATACTTTAAGCTGCCTGTCAGCCCCTGTGCCGTTCTGCAGCATCTGCAGTATATAATTTACTTCTTCCCAGCTCCCCAGGTCATCCACAACATCACTTATGAATGAAACAAGCTCCATAGCAAGTATCTTGAAATCAACTTCTTCCTGCTTGCCAAAATCTATAAGCTTGCCTTCGGTGCCGTATCTTGCAGCGCGCCATTTGTTCTCATTTATCAGCGCCCGGCGGTATATCCTGAAGCCAAGATTCTGCCGCATTAATTTGTAAAGCTTAACCACAACAGCCTGCATTAATGCAGCAAGACATATTGTTTCATCAACACGCATCGGTATATCACACATACGGAATTCCAGCGTATTAAAATACGGGTGCAGCCTGATATCATACCAGATCTTCTTGCCGTTATCAATACAGTTAGTCTTTATTAAAAGATTAACATAATTATCAAATTCTGTAACTGTATCATAATAATCCGGTATTCCGGTCCTTGGGAATTTATCAAATACTTTCACACGGTATGATTTGAAACCTGTATTCCTGCCGAGCCAAAAGGGTGAATTTGTTGAAAGTGCAAATATATGCGGAATAAAATACCTTACTGCATTCATTATTTGTATACCAACCTCGCGGTTTGGCAAGCCCACATGTACATGCAATCCGAATATCAAATTTGCACGGGCTGCTTCCTGCATTTCTTTTACTATTTCATGGTAGCGGGGGTGATCGGTGATTGTTACTTCATTCCAGTGAGTGAACGGATGTGTACCGGCTGCAGCAATTCTGAACCCGGCTTCCTTTGCAAGTGATGCAAGGTTAGAACGGAGTCCGGTAACTTCTTCCCTGGCTTCATGGATATCACGGCATATTTTTGTACCCACTTCTACAACAGAGGCATGCATTTCAGGCTTTATCTGCTCTTTTAACAGTACCTTGCCTGAGTCAACAATTTGCTGCATATGAGATACAAGTCCTCTGGTTTCAGGATCAACCAGCATGAACTCTTCTTCTATACCTAGTGTAAATATATGCTTATCCATGTTTTTAATTGTTTATGATACAATCTATATAATAATGATTAATAAAGCAATATATAGTCAGATTCTACTTGTAATTACCTTAACAATAATCAATCGGCATTACTTTGGTTTGATTTCATTTCTGCCATAGCAACACTCTATGAATCTTCTTAAGCTTTTTGTCGTGCTGAGCGGAGTCGAAACACATAATCTACATCTCATCAAAGTCTCCTGAAAAGGGACCCTGCGAAACATTTACGCTGCACTGCTTTTCTTTGTTTTCTTCTCCGCCTTAACTTCGCTGTCCGGATCTTCTTTAACTTTCTTTACCGTCTTTTTTGCTGTTAATTTACTTTTGGGCTTTTTTTTTACTGAATTATCATAAGCGCCTTCAACTATCGGCTCATTGTTTGCAGATGAGTATACAAAATCACCCCATGTTAAATTATTCAGGCCTTCCCTGTGTTCCATTGCCCTTCTGATAGCCATGTTTGCTGCAGCTTCAACTATCCATTCAAAATTTTCTTCACCAACTGAATTCACATCAGCATCGGGTGCCGGATTGCAGAAATCTATAGCGTATGGAATGCCATCTCTTAATGCAAGCTCTACAGTATTAAAATCGTAGCCAAGCGCTCGGTTTATCTTAAGCACA
>CAZOAP010000351.1:0-3050 GCA_964577645.1 uncultured Ignavibacteriales bacterium | reverse complement strand
GCCAAGCTCAACACCAACTACATCACTGCTTTTATAAACTCTAAAGTACCTGTTTGAAAATGCTTTCTGTATTACTTCCGTGTTCTTTTCATCATAACCGGCTGCTGCTACGGCTGTGGGAATATGTTTTGCAACTTCTTCAGCGTGGCTTGGACCCGAGAGAACAGTAATATTTTTTTTATGCAGATTTTTGAACACATCCTGGAATATCTGCGATACTGTCATTAAGCTGTGGTTTTCTATGCCTTTGGAAACGCTTAGTATTACGCGGTTTGTGAAATCAATATCACTGATCTGCTCAATTACACTTCGTATGAACTGAGTCGGGGTTGCAACAACTATCATATCTGCATCTTTTACAGCCTGCTTGATATCGCTGCTTATTGTGATTTTTTCAGGTATCTTTATTTTGGGAAGGTAATAAAAATTTTCGCGGTATTCATTGAGTGTATGGGCATATTCTTTGTCATATTCCCATAATGTGACCTTATGCCTGTTATTGTGGAGTATAATACCAAGCGCGGTACCCCAACCGCCGGAGCCGAGAATGCATATATTCATATAAGCAAATTTATCTATAAAAATTTACTTATAAAATGTTATTATAAAGTGTGAATATAGGGTTAGATTGCTCTTTTAACTGAGTGGTCAAGCCTGTTTATTTTTGATTCAAGCCAAAGCTTTGAATTTATCATTTTGCATTTATTAAGCTTAACTGATAAACCTGAAAGATCCGTTTTAGTGCTGGTATTATGATAGTTGATAAGCTTGATAACAAATTTACACAGGTTCTCATAGCCTGAGCGTTTATCATCGCTGACCATAGTATTTTCTTTAAGATATTTGCTGAATGCTTTTGCAGCATTAAGTGCGGCATCAAGCTCACCAAGCTCATAATATATCATAATGTACATGCTTCTTATATCAAGGTGATATGAGAATTCTTCCATCCTTATCCTGCTGAGCCATTTTAAAGCATCTTCACAGTTACCCTGCTCAAAATTAAGGTAAGCATAGCTGTAATTAAGGATATCTGTTTTCCTGCGGGGGTGAATAAGCCTGCCGTATTCCTCAATAAACTCACCAAGCCATCTTAATTCTTTCAGCTTGCCTGCCTGCACAAGTATATTCCTGTAAAGATCCACAGGCATATATTTGTTAGCCTCTGTCTGGTAGTATTTGCCCTCAAGCATTACTTTGTAGATATCAAAGAGCTCATTTTCATAATACAGGTCATTTGCCTGAACCGTATTGCGTTTAAGGATACAATAACCGCTTAGCTTTAGGAACAGGAAATGCTTATCTGTGATGCTGAACTTATCGAGATTATTCAGGATTGAGCTTTTAAGCTGAGCGTAATAGTCATCATTTTCAAAATAAAGGTACGCTTTAAGTGAATTAATATATGCCTGTACAATTTCTGTGCCTGAGAGTGAATGTGTTTTCATGAAAATTTCCAGGCGCTGAAAATCAAACAGATCAAGGAATTGTGAAATGAACTTCTTGTTCTGTTTAATGTTGAATGCACGTGAATAGTTTAGCAGGGTATCATTATGCTTAATTGACTCAAGCATAAAATAACTGATAAAATATGTAATACCATTTATCAGCTTGCCTGCCTCTGTATCAACAAAGCTTTTTTTGTTTATCCTGTCATTTATCATGCCAAAATAAAACTTCTCAGTTTCAAGCTTGAACCTGTTAAGGCATGATTCAGCATCAATATGCTCAATTGAGTTCATTATCTTCTCAGCATCACGAATTGTAATTGAGTGCATTCTTTCAGAGCCGCGTATTGCAAGCTCCTCAATTGTAAATAAAGCTGATTCCGCTTCTTTTCTATCTATATATTGCTGCCTGATGTATTTGGATATCAGCTGCTGCAGATCATACAGCAATCTGCGCATTGTTACTTCATTGTAGGGCAGATCAGGTGAAATTTTCTTATGCAGTTCCTCTTTGGAAAGCTTCGGGCTTTCAAAGTTAGGATGAAATTTTATTATCAAATCGTATAATTTAACCACTTTTTCGCTGCGGTTAAAATACGGAGATATGATGAACTTTCTTAATGTTCTAATTTCATCTCTGGTAAGGGATTCCAGTAATTCTATAAACGCATAATCAAGCATTTTCACAATTATTTATATGTAAATATAAGCAACTCAAAATCGGGAGTCAATAGTAAAAATCATTAAAAATTTTGCAATAAACCGCAAATATTTCAGGAAAAAAGTGCCCTTAGGTGTAAAAATAAGCAACTTTAAGCTTAAAATGTAGTGGCAGGGTCTCTTTTTAAGAGTTATGTTTGAACAGATAAGAAAATAAACAACTAATTAAAAACAAAACCTTTAACATAAAAAAACAAAACAATGAAAAAGACATTATTAACCATCGCAATAACCCTTAGCCTTTTAACCGGTTTCACAACAGTAAATACATTTGCAGCAGCAAACACAGTAAATACAGCAGAAACAACAGGATCAAGGATCTATATTAAAGTTTATGAAGATGGAGCAATATGGGTTTATGTTTATGAAACAGACGGCACATATGTAGGTAAATTTATAGAAGAAAACTTTTAAATAATAATAATAAAATTGTCAAAAATAAAATTCAGCATAGAAAAGCCCGGAAACGTTACCCTTGAAATTTACAACCTGATTGGCTTAAAGATAGATGAACTTCCGGCCGGACATCTTGAAGTGGGGGATCACACGGTGTTCTGGAAGCCTAAATATAATCTTTCGGGCAGTGTGCTGAACTACAGAATAGAGCTGAATAAGCAGGTAATTAAATAAAACATGTTTATAGTCAGATAGGCGGATACAGCAGTAAATTATTCCGATTATATCGGATGCACCCGAAGAAGGCCTAGCAAGAAAGAATCTCTTATGAAAAAACGGAAAAGAGCAATAAAATAAAAATTTATTGCTCTTTTTTAATTTACATCTGTTTAATGACCTGCCTCATTGTTTTTACCCATAATATTATTTTATATTTGTATTAACTAATCATATCGCAAATGGGCTTCCTTAATATTCTGATGGCTT
>CAZOAP010000350.1:0-3066 GCA_964577645.1 uncultured Ignavibacteriales bacterium | reverse complement strand
ATCCCTTGGTATTAAACAATGTTTTATGTAATTGCAATTATCAGGTGTCCTATCCACTGGCCGGTAAGCGCAGCAAGCGCCATACAGCCTGTACCTGCTAAAATTCCTGTAGCAAGCCTGAGCCAGTTATTGCTTTCCCTGTTCATATAAGCCTGGGTCAGCCCGTCAACAAGTGCGGGAACCATAAGCAGCCCTATCCAGAAGAAGGTAGGCTCCCATATAGAAAAAGTGAAAAGCGGCAGTGCCAGGTACCCGGCATAAAACCCGGTGCACCTTGCGCATACGGGGAATTGTTTCCCTTTATAGAAAAAGGAACGTTCAGGTTTGCGATGGCAGAATACGAACTCCATTTTAACCTTTTGTTTGGGGGTATTTATAGCTTCCTGCAAAATTTATGTAATTACTGAATTTATATCCATAAACTAATAATGTAAAAAAGTAAAATCAATGTATTTCTATGCTGCCGGCAAAAAAGCTTATTCAGGGTTGGATTCTTCCATTTTCTTCAGCTCTGTTTCCACCCACTTGCATAAAATATCCTTATCTGCCTGGCTAAGCTTTGCATCACCGTGTATGTAAAGATAATTCTGCAGCGGCATTTCTCCTGCATTTATTTCCTCACATATAGCGTTAAGCCTTGCCTCTTTTTTTGCTTCGGGAATTTTATCCCATTGGCTGAAGTTCATTTTCTTCCTGCCTTTTACAACATCATCTGCAACTAGCCATGAAACCGGTGCAACAGAGCTGTACCAAGGCCATACAGTATGATCGCTGTGGCAGTCATAACATGAGCGCTTTAAGATACTTTCAACATTTGAAGGTACGTTCATTACTTTTGTAATGTGGCCCGGGGTAATTTCCGCAGTGGTGGTTTTATCAGGCCGGTTAAAGAACTGGATGCCGATGAATCCAACAAGCACAACTACAGCAATAATCTTTATTATTTTTTTCATCAGTTATAATTTTTTATATATCCATATCCCACAGCTTTTTGCCGGTGGAGTAATCTATTGCCATTATTCCGTAGCCTTTAAGCTGAAGAATGACAAGATCACCCGAGCGTTTTACATCAATTTTATCCTTTGTAAAGAAGAGGCTTGAAAATGAATCATCTTCTTCATCAATTCTCATTTGCTTGAACAGTTCATCTTTGCCCAATGTCCATTTTTCCTTTCCTGTTTTCAGGTCAATGCACGTCATAAGCCTGTTGGCTTTTTTCCCAAGCTGGTCAAGATATACTATTATTGCGCAGTCCATATCCTGGTGGTAGATTATACCTTCAAGATAAATTTTTTCACCAAGAGGGCTGGCTTCGAGGCTGTAATACTTAAGATTATCATTATCCCTTACGTAGTGTTCAAGGCTGCTTTGGTTATCTAAAAGCTTTGCTTTTGGACCGGTTATCAAATAAAGTTTTTTCCTTGCCTGTGATGAGCTGTTTTCGGGTGAAAGAACAGCAAAGCTTGTGGGTGTTGAATCCTTCAGCTGTGCTTCCCTGAAATCCTTGTACTCAGGATAGATCTTTTCTCCTGCAATATCAAAAATTAAACCCTGTTTGCCGTCTTTTGTTTCAAGCCTCAAGGTATTATCTTTTTTATCGTAATAAGATTTTGAGAGTCCTGAGCTTAAAACGGGATACTTAGCCATGAACTGTTTTGTATCCATAACCCTTTCGCCGGTTTCTGAATCAAATGCTTCGATCTTCGGCTCATTTTCACCGTAATCCATTGTAAATTCCCATACCCTGCCGTTCATATAGAGCATACTTATCTGTGTAATGATATCTTCATATGGTGTTTTGGTTTTCTTTAAAACATCCTGGCTCTTTGAATCAAGTATATAAGTATAGGTTTTACAGAAGTAACACTCACGCCCTACAGAGTGCGAGCCCGGAGAGCTTTTTTCCATGATAAAATTGAATGAGCCGTCAGTTAAGAGCCAAAGGTTTTGTTTACCATCTTTATTCGGCACAATAACAGCATCAAGGAATGAACCGCTGATGCGGTTAGGCATAATTGCGGGAATGGCAAAGTAATAGCCGGCTATTCCTATAATTACAAGTATTACAATTGCTCCGATAACACCAACACAGCTGAACTTAGCGCAGCCTGATTTTTTACCGTAAATTTGTTTACCCTGGTATGAATCAGATTGAGGATATGATACAGGTGGTTCCATAGCTTTTTATTTGATTTAATTTTGTAAATATATGAAAAATTGTTGAATATAAGGGTAGCTAATTATATCAAAATGCCCGAAAATATTACGGGTTTGTTTTAAATCATTAAAAACCTTTTTTAAAATATGAATCCTGTACCGAGTGAAATATCATGAATATCGGATTTATCTTTGTTAAATATCTTAGTGAATCGGTATTTAATATAGAAATGCAGAAAAATTACGGGTGTTGGCACTAAGAATCCTGTTGAAAGCTGTGCAAAAGCTCCCTTGTTCTGTGTATCGGTAAAATATCCGGCACCGGGTGATATGGCGTAATAAAGCCATGTAGTCCCCTGCCGGTACAGGAAGTCATAGTTATATGAAACACGCAAATGGTTTTTATTGAAAGTTCTGAACAGGAAGGAATACTCAAATGAGAACCTGCCAAAGTGCAGTGAGCTGAAGGAAATTTCCTTTGTAAAGCCCCAGAAAATTTTACTGTCTTCAAAAACAAGTACGGGATTTATCAGTACAAATGGAAGCGCTGCAATTAAAGTCCCCGCGGGAAGCTCAGTTTTTTTATACGGGTTTATATTACCATGATTATTTTTGGTGATAACTGAATTGCTGTTTTTCAATTTAAGCTGTAAAGGTTCATTATACTGAGAAAACATTGTACTGCAGAATAGCAGAATAATAAAAATTGATTTCAGCATGAACGATATCAATACCAGAACATGAAACCTGTACCAAGTGAAATATCGTTGATATCAGATTTTAATTTATCGTTAATGAATGTGTGCCGGTAACGTAAATAGGGATTGAATGCAAAGTGATCACTTACCGGTATTATTGCGCCAAATGAACCATGCAGGAACCAACCCTTATTTTTTGTATCTGTGAAGT
>CAZOAP010000349.1:0-3078 GCA_964577645.1 uncultured Ignavibacteriales bacterium | reverse complement strand
AAAGGCACAAAGACGCATAAAAAAAAAAAAAAAAAAAAAGTCTAACGTATCATTTAAAAAGTGGAACAGACATTTCTATAACCTTTAAGCCTGTCTGTGTTCAGTTGAAAATATATCTATAAGTTCTGTTAAGATTGTCGCGTCTAATTTTCCTGTGGAAAATTCTCCTCGCAAAGAATTAACAGCGAAACAGTTTTGCTGTAGTGCCAATGAAAACATTTATTTTAATCAACATAGAATATACCATACGGCTATTTGATGAGTCAAAGGATTCCGTTGAAGAATTGACTGAACTACTCCACAGGGCATACAAAAGGCTGGCTGATATGGGTCTGAATTTCATTGCGACTTTCCAGAGTGTGGATTATACCCGAAATTATCTTAAAAAAGGGGAGTGTTACATACTTGAATGTAACAATAAGTTACTGGGTACGGTATTTTACTATACTACAATGTGGGATGATGCACCGGATATTTATAAAAATAGTGATTCAGTTTTGATTGGCAAGTTTGCAGTTGACCCTGATCTGCAAAATAACGGACTTGGTTCAAAGTTAATGGATTTTGTGGAATCACATGCCGCAAAAAATAACAAAAAGCGTGTTGTGCTGGATACATCAGAGAAAGCCTTTCATCTGATAGACTATTACAATAAAAGGGGATATGTTTATCAGCATCATTGGCAATGGCCTGATGTAAATTATAAGAGCGTAATTTTAAGCAAAGAATTATAACTTTTTGCTTAAGTATAGCTCCCCTCCTTTATTAAGGAGGGGAAGAGCACCGCTTTAAAGCGGGGCGAGGGGTGGTAACAAAATTCAATTAATTTATCCCAATAATAAAGAGCAGCTGAATGTACACACCAAAACATTTTGAAGAAAAAGACAGAGCAAAGCTGGTTGAATTCATGAAAGAATACAACTTTGCTGCGATAGTGAACAGGACAAAGAAAAGATTCTGGGCTACACACATACCTTTCCTTGTGGAAGAGCATGGCGGGGAGATAGTTTTAAGAGCACATATGGCAAAAGCAAATCCGCAGTGGGCTAACTTTAATGATGATGAGGAAGTACTGGTTATATTCCAGGAACCCCATTCATACATATCGCCAAAACTTTATGAAAATAAGGTAAGCGTGCCAACATGGAATTACATAGCAGTACATGCATATGGAAAACCAAAGATCCTGCCTTCATTAAATGAAAGAATTTCATTGCTGGAAGATTCTTTTAAGGTTTTTGAATCATCCTTTAAGGACCAGTGGTCAACATTACCTCATGATTACAAAAATGAGCTACTGGAGGGGATAGTAGCCTTTGAAATTATTGTGACAAATATTGAAGGGAAATTCAAATTAAGCCAGAACCGGACAGAAGGGGACAGGGAACGGATTATTGATAAGCTTGAAGGAAATGATGATAAAGTGAAGAGTGATATTGCAAAATATATGAAGAAAAGAGAAACTTTGCTGTAACATTCTGTTATAACAATAATTTAATTATTTTTTTGCCTAACGTTTTTAAGGTATACCTACAAAACTTAATTTAGTTTATTTTAGATTATATAAAATTAAGAAAGATATTGCATACAGCAATTTTGTGGAGTGTACATGGCTAAAACTAATCAGCCAAAAACGGTGTTAGCATCAAAAAATACATCAATTATATCGGTTGCGGAATCACTCTTAAAAGAAGCAGGTATAATGTATTCAGTAAGCAAAAATGGTGTAACTGAAATACAGGTTACAGGCGAAGAGAATATTTTTAATGCCAGGAAGATCCTCATAGATCTTGAAGAGCTTGATTTCCACGATAACAAGTAATAAAACTGAAACAGAATTATATTTAAGTTTAATAAATAAGTATATAAATTACAGCGGAGCATGGCTCCGCTTTTTTTGTGCCCTCTGCAAAAATATTTTATATAAATCATAATAATTAATTGTATGAAAAAAATTCTCATCTTAGGCGGCACCGGTTTTGTTGGCAGGATACTGACAGAAAATCTTATTAAGCAGGATGTATACCCGGTACTTTTTAACAGGGGTAAACGCTCTCCGGGAATTTTCCCTGAGCTTAGGCATATTACAGGTGACAGGCTGAATAAAGATGAAATAAAACAAATTGCAGGTGAAAGCTGGGATACCGTAGTTGATTTCAGCTGTATGTATCCAGTGAACCTGGATGAAATTACTGAAATGCTTAAAGGAAAAGCGGGCAGGTATATATTTATTTCCACTGCAAGCGTATACCCGATGGATGACCCGGAATACTGGAAATACCCGGTTAAAGAGGATGCCCAAACTTTGCCATGTACCCCGGAGGAGAAAATTGACCCGGATATTATGGCTACATACGGACAGAAGAAAGCTGAGTGTGAGAGGATACTGCTAGGCAAAGAGTGGCTTGATGCTGTCATATTCCGCCCCGGATTGATTTACGGCAGGTATGATTACACTGACAGGTTCTATTACTGGCTGTACAGGGTATATAATAATACAAAGATATTATTACCCGAGGAGGGCAGGGAAAAATTCACAGCAACCTTCAGTGAAGATTTTGCAGAGCTTATAAGAGCTGCTATTTTTGCTGAAAAGCATAACAAAGTATATAATGCTTCTACACATACACCTGCAACATTACGTGATTACATTGATTATGCAACCATATTACTTGGAAGATCACCCGAGGTAGTAAGCGTAAGCACTGAGTTTGTTGCACA
Organism: uncultured Ignavibacteriales bacterium; assembly: GCA_964577645.1. Taxonomy (GTDB): domain Bacteria; phylum Bacteroidota; class Ignavibacteria; order Tepidaquicellales; family OLB5; genus OLB5. Next base: position 357 of record CAZOAP010000349.1, on the reverse strand, counting down.
GAACGAACTGCAGCCGTGGGGTGACCTGCCTGTTTGGGTAGGTGCACTGAATATGGCAATGGATAATCAGAAAGCAACCAATGACTTTCCGGTGTTCTTCCATACATTCAATGAAAGCCTGAAGCGATGCATTGATTACTATTCATCACTCGGCTGGAAGGCACCAGTTGCCGGAATATCAGTTGAGCGCGAAAAGGAATTAATAGAAAAAGCCCTGAAACAATAATTCATTCATTAAATTTTAATATATAAAATGACCCCATTGGGGTCATTTTTGTTTAACCATGATTTCAACTGAACTTTTACCCCTTGACAAATATAATTTTATCAATTAACTTTGCAGTACAAAGTACTTTA
>CAZOAP010000348.1:0-3082 GCA_964577645.1 uncultured Ignavibacteriales bacterium | reverse complement strand
ATATCAAATTTACGGGCTGTATCCATACGCTGAATATAACTGCGTGCCTCATCACCTACAAACTCAACATTCGGGTATTTATCCAAATGCCCTGTAAAGCCCCCAAAATCACCGTTAATAGCTTTGATCATATCCTTGTTGATCTCAATGCCAAGCACCGATCTCTGTCCGAACGCGAGTGATGAAAGTACATCCCTTCCCGCACCGCTGCCGATTATCAGGACATCGCCATTTGGCCTAAGATACTGAGCAAGATTAGAAACGTCGTATTTGAGATGAAACAGCTCTGATATATCACCATTGAAGTGGGAGAGTACTGTTGTTGAATGTGCATCAATATTGAGCATTAACTGCCTTATCTTACGTGAGCGGTCATATTTATTGCTTAAGCCCCATCCAAAGGGTGTTTCATATTTGGTTGAGTCACCATCTATGCTTACCCGCGAAAACGAGTTCCATTTTTCATAAAGCGGCTTATCTTCCCACTCACCCCTTACCCAGAATAAGCGAAGTATAGGGTTATGCTGCTGAACCAGAACAGTATGAAAAACAGAAAAGACTGTGACCAATAATGAGAATACTATTATAACTTTACCGAATGATGTTTTTTTAAGCGAATCCCTGTAAAAGAAATACGCTGCCAGAGCCGAGAAAGGTGAAGTAATAAATACACCGGTGGGTCCGCCGGAAATATTTAATACAAGTACCACTAATATACAGCCAAGTGAAGCCCCGATAAGATCAGAAGCGTAAAGTTTGTTTACTTTTGCAGGGAATCTTGTTAAAAGCAATGAAATACAGATACCGCTGAACACAAACGGAACTGATATTTCAGCATATGTAAATGCTGTTACAGTCATTCCAATAAATGACATCCCATGAATGAATGGTATTAATATATGAATTACAAAGCTAAGCAAGGTAAGTATGCTGAAATAAAAAGCCTGGCGGCTTAAAATATAGTTAATATTTTCCTGTGGAAATTTTTTAGGAAAGATGTATACAATTATTGCACCTACAGTCATCCCGAACATAGCCAGTGAAACAGCCATAAATGCGAAATGATAACCCATTGTTACGCTGAATATCCTTGTCAGCAATATTTCATACATTAGGGTCGAAAGAGCCACAAGGAAAATACCAATATAAGTATTTCTTGATACAAAAGCTGAATTTGGAGCAGAATTCATTAATATTTCTTAAGTTAAGCCCCAAAATATAACGGAGTTATATTAATTTAAATGTAAAAATAAATATAACTTCGTATTATGAGAACTATTTTAACAACACCATTTTATGTGTTTCAATAAAACCTGAAGTAATTAATGAATAAAAATATACACCGCTTGGGTAATTTTCAGAATTCCATTCAATTTCATACGTGCCGGGTTTTAATTCTTCATTTACAAGTACTGCAACTTCTCTGCCAATGGCGTCATAAATCTTAAGTAACACACCCCGTCCTTCGGACACCTCTCTCAAGAGGGGAATATTAAATTTTATATTTGTTGACGGATTAAACGGATTTGGGTAATTCTGAAATAGCTCAAATTTTGTGGGTATTTCGTTGCTGATTGGTTGAATACCAATTGGTATGCAAGTTCTGAAATCGTTGTAGTAATATTTCAGGGCTGAGTCTGATAGTGATTGCAGAGCGCATACATTCTGGAAATTATTGCCCCCTTCACGGGTTATCATGTAGCTTAATACTATAATTTGAGTATCACCGGGATTCATTGTAAATGAACCCATATTTTGAATATTTCTTAAGTCGTGTTGAGAGCTGTCTATCCATCCCGTTCTTGAACATGCATTTCCGGAGTATACAAAACTTGTTATTTGTCCCGTTACCCAATTTATTAGATTGCCTCCGCATCCATCTTTACCTCTCATAAAATTATATGCATTTATTGCCTGATCAGGGTCACCAGTGCAGTCATTACCGCCACCAAAAAATTTATTTAAACCTGACATCCCTGTCATTTTATACCCAATTAAAGTATCATAAGGAAGATTTGCAGTATCATTATTGTTAAAAGTTTGTACTAATGGTGATTGCAGAAATCTTACACCAATTGCAGGTGGGTTTTTTCCGTAAGCATTATCTAAATTATCAAAATTGTAATAAAAACCAAGATCTCTTAAACTATCACAGCCATAAGCATCATCATCAGCATCGCCTACGTCAGTATCATTCAAATTTGAAACATAGATACTATCCCAGATAAGTGAGCTTTTATTAATTATACGATACTTTACGAAATACATGTCTTGCAAAGGGGAACAATTAAACATATAATTTAACTGCTGTACCTCAACTCCAAGCGGAAGAGTTCCTCCCGGCAATGATAATTCCGAAGCATGCTGATTGTTTGTGCAGTTTGTATAATCCATATACACAAAAAATGATAACTCATCAGGTCTTGCAGTCATCCCGTTTCCAATGCCGGGCCTATCTCCATTCCATGCAGGCTGGTACCCTGGGATACCGTTTACTTCCACAAACGGAGCTCCTTTCTGAACAGGCCATGCAGCCCATGAATCATAATTAAATGTATATTGCCTGCCGCCTGCTGTCTTATATCTTGTCCCTCCGTTAAAAAGAGTTGGATCTGTTAATTGTACATAATACCCACGCCACGAAGGGTCACTACATACTGAGGAAGGAGGTACTTGCCCTATCACTGGAATATTCCCGGGGCTGTAATGTGTATTATACATTGATGCTGCAAGTCTTAACTCATGCTGCGGACCTACTTTTGCGCCAATCCATATGCCAGAAGTAAAAACTGCTGTCAATCTTTGTGGTGCTGTTACCGGCCATATAAATCCAGCAACCCCACTGGAAAAGGTAACTCTATCATAATTAAAAATGCCGTCAGTTCTGAATACTGAATTGATGTTATTACCCTGCATAAATATACTTTGGGCAGGCGCAAGGCTTTGGGAGTTAATGCTGTATGATAATAATATTAAAAAAATTAAAGATTTCATTTTATAACAACCATTTTATTTGTTTTGGTGAATTCATTGGAAATTAATGAATAAAAATAAACACCACTCGGGAAATTTTCAGCATTCC
>CAZOAP010000347.1:0-3120 GCA_964577645.1 uncultured Ignavibacteriales bacterium | reverse complement strand
ACACAGTATCAGAAGTATTTAGACAATCTAAAAAATGAAATATCACAGTATAATAATGAAGCTGACCTGTGGAAGCTGACCGGTGACCTGAAAAACACACCGGGCAATCTGGCTTTGCATATATGCGGAAATTTAAAGCATAACATTGGCGCAGTTATAGGTAAGAACGGGTATGTAAGGCAGCGTGACCTGGAGTTTTCACAAAAAGGTATTCCGAAAGCTGAGCTTATAAAGGAAATTGAATCAACAACCGAAACTGTTTTGCCAATACTTGATGCACTCACAGATGATGATCTGATCGAGCCCTTCCCTGAGGCATCACATGGCGAGGACCAGGCTATATATGATGCGCTTGTAAGGCTTGCACTGCACTTTGGCTATCATGTTGGCCAGATAAATTACCACAGAAGAATATTAACTTATTGAGTATTAGGTAAGTGGCGGAAAATACTCAATTCCATACAGAGCTTGAATTTGAAAAAACTCTGAGCGAATTCAAACGGGTCAGGATATTCTCGATCCTGCTTTCGATCGGTTTACTGCTTTCAATTCTGAACACTTATTTTGATCTCTTTGGGTTCCTGAGCTTCTTTAAATACAAAACATCTGCATATGCAACTATATTGTGGATGTTCTTCTTTCTTAATTACGAGCTTATTTTCCTGCTTCTGATTAAAAAATATATAAGGAATAAAAAATCACTTGGCGAAACCCTTAAATTCACACATTCACTTATTGAAATACTTTTCCCGGGAATATTGATGTTCCTTATGACCTATATTGAACAAAGACCGGTTTATATTGATTCTCCTTTTTTCCTCATATATTTTATTTTAATTACAATCAGTGCCCTGCAGTTAAGCTTTAAGATAAGCTTCTCGCTTGGTGTACTTGCCGCATTGCAGTATCTTGCACTTACATTTTATTCATTTACATATATTATCCCTGATAATCATATTATTATGAACCTGCCTGCAATGTCATACTACGCAAGGGCTATTATTCTGCTGTTCACAGGTTTTGATGCTGGTATGATAGCAAATGAGATTAATCAAAGAGTAAAAAGCTCATTCACACAAATGTCTGAGCAGCAGAAAATAATTAACCTCTTCGGCCAGCAGGTTTCAAAGGAAATTGTTGATGAGCTGCTGTTAAGAAAAGATCACCTTGATATAAAAAGGGTAAATGCGACTATCATGTTCCTTGATATAAGGAATTTCAGCTCATATGCAGAAACAAAGGACCCTGCTGAAATAATTGAGTTCCAGAATAACATATTTGACCCGCTGATTGAGATAATATCCAAACATAAGGGTTTGGTGAACCAGTTTCTGGGTGATGGTTTTATGGCATCTTTCGGGATTCCATTACAAACCGATAACCACGAGCAGAATGCATTTAATGCGGGGCTTGAGATACTTAACAAAATTAAAGTACTGGCTGAAATGGGAATTATTCCAATTACCCGTGTTGGTATTGGTGTGCATTCAGGTGAAGTTATCACCGGTAACATAGGCAATGATATCAGGAAGCAGTTTTCTATAACAGGTACTACTGTTATCACCGCAGCTAGGCTTGAACAGATGAACAAATTCTACAGGACACAGTACCTGTTAACAAAAGATTTTCTTGGAAAAATTAAAACAAACGGCCAGGTGATTGAGTCACTTGGCGAAGTAATACTAAAAGGATATGAAAATCCAATGGAGGTAATGTGCGTAAAAGTCTGATCCTATTCGGGTTGATATTTGCTTATATCTGGGGTTGTGCTTCAAGTAATGATAAATACAGCCTTATTACCAATGATGACAGGAAAGCTGTTGCTGATATATGCAAATGTATGGAGCCTCTTACCGTTTATAAGGAAAAGATGGCAACTGAAACTGATACTATGAAAAGGAGAATGTATAAGGATTCATTTGAAGTTAAAGCAGCTGAAATGCTGCCATGCCTTGAAAAATATGAAAAGCTGGAAACCAAATTCGGCACAGGCAAAGAATACATGGACCAGTTTGTTGAATATGTAAAAGAAAAACATCCAAAGTGCGTGCCATTATTACTGGGAACTGGCAGTACTGATACAGTAAAGAACAATAAATAAATTAATATATGAACGTACTCAATAATTCAATTAACAGGTTAAACTATTTAATAAGTGAAGTACCTGAGAAGTTCAAACAATTTTCAGAAAAAGAGCTTTCCACAAAGCCCGCTCCGGGCAAATGGTCAAAGAAGGAAATTCTGGGTCACTTGTGTGATTCCGCAATAAACAATTTAAGCAGGTTCATACGTGCACAGTTTGAAGATGAACCTTTCAGTGTTGTTCCTTATGCGCAGGATGACTGGGTGAGGCTAAACCATTACAATGAAATGAAAATTGAAGATGTATTTAACTACTGGGTTACAATAAATAAACAGATAGTACAGATAATTTCAAATATTCCCGAGGATAAACTTGCTGTTAAGTGTGAGCTTGGTAATGCCGCTTTCAGGGAAGATGGTATTGATAAAACGCTTTTATGGCTTATTGAGGATTATGTTGTACATATGGAGTATCACTTAAGGCAGGTTATTGCCGATATTTGATCTTTTCAGTGATGACATAAAAATTATTGTAATTCCTGTAAGCATTCCGATTGAAAGGTAGAATAAATAGGAAACATAATCTGCGATTCGGGGTATGCCAAACCACAGCACAAGTGCGGGATAGAAGAGGAGCATTTCACTCACCATAAATGACGCAAGAAAAATGTAAGTCCCGTACATGAGCAGTTTATTCTGGGCGTTCAGCAAATTATTCATAGCTAACCAGCCAAGCACTCCCGCTGATATTACTCCAAGCATGACCAAATGTATAAACCCTATAGTTACTTCCCTGTTGATAAATGCAGCATCCCCTATTTTTGGCAATGCAGAAACCAGCTGCAGGAGGAATTTTACAAACAGCATAAAAAAGCTGAACCGGAAAAGTAATTTAGGCAGATTTCCAGCATTTTGGAATATCTTAACCTCATTTTTAAATAATAGGATATACAGATACCTGATGCCGTTCAGCTGCAGGAATGCACATGCAATACCAACAAACTTAAGTGATGAAGGTATATTGAATCCAAGCAATGA
>CAZOAP010000346.1:0-3153 GCA_964577645.1 uncultured Ignavibacteriales bacterium | reverse complement strand
CAAAGGATGAATCAATACGCAGGATAAAAAATTATATAATAGAAGTGCACGAAGATAAAACATATAACAAAGCTGATCTGATCAGGCGCTTTGAATTTCTGGGCTATGATGTTACCGATAAGGAAAGCTTAATCGAGGCAACTTTAAAAGATTAATAAACCTGACCTTTAGTTAATATTTCTAAACTTTCAGAGCCGCAATTGAACAAAAGATCCAGTATATTCATATAAGACTGGAACTCTTTATTATTAAACTGTGTATATTGAGGATGGTGATATTTCTGAAACATTATCTTTAACCCTGTCCTGTTCCATAATTCCATATCCAGATAATTTATTCCTTCTCCGCCTGAAATATATGTGTCAGCATCCACCAATTTAGTCAGATCAATCAATGCCTGTGTGCTTGTTGAGTTTATCGGTTGAAGTTCTGAGCTTCTTACAAATTTTGTTTTGATACCAAGATATTCCGCGGTTTTTGTAATAATCCTGCAGTTAAGCTCTGATAATAATTCAATCCCTGAATTGTAGATTTCCTCAAATGCAGTGCTGTATTTTTTAAAATAAGGTGCGCGGCTGTAAGTAACCTGTAAGGTCCGCCAGTTTTTGATAAGACTTTTTTGCGGATCTTTTATTTTTACTTCAAAAATTTTCTGTCCAAAATCATGTAATATTGGGAGTGATATCCACTGCCAGCCGTCTGAAACGCAGATCTTGTTACGGTTCTGCCAGTCATTTTTTTTGAACTGTGTTGTATCATACAGGATAAAAACATCACTTTTGAAAGCCTTTTCAAAAAATCCCAAGTATGGTAGGTAATTTGGCTGGTGTACTGTACAGATCATTTTACTTAACCACTTTTATAACATCAAAACCTTCAACATACTTATCGTTCAGCAAAATGTCAAATGCCCTGTATTCTGCAAGACCTTCAACAGCTCTATCAGCCATATATCCTTTACCGCCCTGTGAAGAATGTATCTTGACTGCTTTTACTTTTAAGCCTATATAATCCGTAATATCTACAAAATAATTTGGTGAAAATTTTCGTGATGTACTGGGTGTTTCATATGCATAAATTTCCTTTACCGTTCTGCAAGCTACCATACATGCGTTAAATGTTGATCTGTGATCCTGATGTGTATCAGTTTCCGTTGGAATAAATACTGCATCCGGATCAATTTGCTTAATATATTTTTCAATTATAGTAATGGTTTCGGGTCCTTCGCTTATAAACCTGTCAGGCAGATTTTCAATGAATAAATTTGCTTTGATAAGAGAAGCAGATTCTTCAGCCTCACTAATTCTGTTATTTTCATCAGTGCCCCCTTCTCCCTTGGAAAGTACAAGAAAATTTACTTCATCTCCTTTATTCTTGTATTTTGCCATAGTTCCAAAACAGCCAAGTTCTATATCATCAGGGTGCGGACCGATTGCAAGAATTCTTTTCATAAATTATAAATATTTTAGTTGTTTAATTTATTTTCAGTGATTTTTTTAAATACATTTCCAATTCTTCCGGAAACAGCTTCGAGCGAATAGAATTTATCCACACTTTCTCTCATGTTTCTGTATTCACCATGCTGTTTCAAAACTTTCAATATTGCCTGTTTATATTCGTCCTCATTTTCAGGAATTTCACCAATTTCAGCTGCATTATCTCCCAGGTAATTTTTTAGAGAATTTGAAACAACCGGTGTATTGCATGCAAGACTTTCTAATGGAGCAATACCTGTTCCTCCAAAATAGTCATCCCTTAAACTTAAAAGTACATATACATCTGCTGCACAATAGTATTTGTAAAGATCAATATTCAATACCCTGCCTACTATAGTTGCACCGCTGTTTTCAACAAGATCATAAAACTCTTCACCCCACTTACCACGTTCTTCATTACCTGCAATTAATAGTTCTGTTTCAGGAAGCAATTTCTTTATTTCAAGCCATATTTCAATAAGCTTATCTACCTGTTTATATTTATACATCTTTCCTACATATAGAATATATTTTTTATCAGGATTTAGATTCAGCTCTTTTCTTGCCTGTTCTTTAGTAATATATTTAAACCGTTTTATATCCAGACCTGTTGAAAATATCTCATATTGCATTCGGGGATTTGCCATCTTTATATATTTCACCTGGTTAATATCGCATATTAAAAAATAACTTATATTTTTAAAAGTTATCTTTTCAACTATTTTTCCTAAATATGCTTTTATTTTTCTGGAACCTCTTATAGTATTATATAGAAAGAACGGTGACCAGTCTCCATGATGAGTTGTAACTATTTTTGAACCTTTAAGGAAATAAGCTGCCTGGTAAGTTTGCCAATTATGTGTATGTACAATAAAAAAAATTGTATCTTTATAATTCCTGTATTTCCTTAATTCTTTTACATATTTCCAGGAAAAGTATCCTAATTTATTAAAATGAACTGAACGGAATATCCTGAATTTGATATTATCAATATATTTTTCATAATATTTTTCCTCACAGTAACCATCAGTTCTCCATACTTCGATATCATATTGTTTCAGGTATGTATTAAAAAGCTTTCCAAAAGTGCTCCCGAACCCATAAGTATAGAAACGGTTTTCATTATCAGGTTTTTTGGGAAACTGGCTTGGCTCGTAGTTAAAACAAAGTACAATGATCTTAGGTTTCATAGTTTAAGATGATACACTTCAAAAGCTTCGGCATATTCAATTCCAAACTGAGCTCCGCGGGCACGCATTAACCCCTTCATAACTTCTTTTGAAAAATAATATCCTCCGCTTTTTGTTGTTGACCATTGTGATTTATAACATTGTGCAGCCTTAATTTTCAGGTTTACCAATTCAACGGGAAGTTTAACATGCATATTAGGCATGAAATCATAACCGCTTCTGATAACTTCATAGCCAAATATAGTTTTTTCCCTGAAAAGCCTGATTACTTCTTCAGCTAAAACAATATGATCCTGGTGAATATCATGGAGCGGTGGTGTAAATATAACATCAACATCTGTTTTTGTTGCAATATCATAAAGTATGTTTCTTATTTTAGATTTGTAATCATGGAATATTCTTGTTGGTATGTCATACACTTTACACTGTATCTTTCCCAAGCCCAGGATGTTCATTGATTTATCCTTCTCCTTCAGGTTTCTCAGCTT
>CAZOAP010000345.1:0-3178 GCA_964577645.1 uncultured Ignavibacteriales bacterium | reverse complement strand
CCTTTTGTTAACTGCATCACCTCATCATCAACCGCTGAGCCATCCCTGTGATTGAAAATATGATCAACTCCCAGTTGCTTTAAGAAATCTATTTTATGCGGGTAACCTGCTGTTGCAAATACCTCTGCGCCAAGTGATTTGGCTAACTGTATTGCAATTATTCCAAGTCCGCTTGTGCCGCCCCAAATAAAGAACTTATCACCTTTTTCAACCGCTCCAACTGTTTTTACAGCATGGTATGCCGTAAGACCCGCAACAGGCAAACATGCGGCATCTTCAAATGAAACATTATCCGGCAGCTTTATTAGTGATGATGCCGGTACCGCTGAAAACTCCGCATATGAGCCATTGCGGTGCATGCCAAAATACTGCCAGCTTGCTGATTGTCCCGCCTTACCTTTTCTTGACCAGTCATCATCAGCTTCTGATACTATTGACCATGCTGCGACTCTGTCACCTTCTTTAAATCCTTTAACATCACTTCCTGTTTTAGCAACAACCCCTGCAATATCACCGCCAAGTATATGAGGAAAGTTGAGCGCAAGTCCGGGATATCCGGTGCGTATGACAAGATCAGCCCTGTTGATAGATGTTGCCTTAATACTTACAAGTACTTCATTTGGTTTTATCTCCGGTATTGGGTGTGATTCTGTATATATGAGTTTATCAGTACCGCCGTTTTCGTTTAGTATTACTGCCTTCATGGTGTTTTTAAAATTAATTATCAGCAAAAATAATCATACATAAATTCTCTAACAACTCGAATAATATTCTATTTAAAATTCCTGTACCTTACAGATTCTCTTCGTTTTGAAGAGCTCTGCAAAAACATTATTGGGATCTTTCTGGATACTCACCCCTCTCCTCTCAGGAGAGGGGCTGGGGGTGAGGTCAAAAAATAATTCCTGTACTATGCAGAGTCTCTTCGTTTTTTGATGGACTCTGCAAAAAAAGAACAAATGTAGTTTTAAAATTCTCCACTTAAATTAATCAATAAATCCCTTATTTTTGTTCATGGGTAAAAGATCAGGTTACGTTTGGGTACTTTTCATGCTGCTTATGGTGCTGGTAATTGATGCATATTACCAGGTTGAAAGCTCACCCGTGCCTATCTGGCAGACCCAGTGGTTCTTCTGGCGTATGTGTGCACTGCTTCTGATAGTAATTGGCGCTATGTTCTATTATTACCTTGAAAGCAAAAAGAAAAAGAAAAAAGAGCTTGAGGAATTCAAGCAGAAAATTATCGAACAGCAGGAATCTGAATGGAAAGTTATTGCCGGCGAGCTGCATGACAGCATTGGCCAGAACCTTAGCGCGATAAATATCTTCCTGCAGCAGGAATTAAAGAGCTCACCTGAACCATCGAAGAAAGTAATGGATGCTTCATCACTTGTAATAGAAACCGTTGATGAAGTAAGACGGATCTCGCAAAGGCTTTACCCCAAACAGATAGAAAGGCTTGGGCTTACTGTTTCCATTGAAGCAATGATAGAGCGTATTTCATCAGCATCGGGAATTAAGTTCAATTGCAGTATTGATAAGATCGATAATGTTCTTCCCCGTGAAAACGAAGTGCAGTATTTCCGTGTGGTGCAGGAGCTCCTCAATAACATCATGAAACATTCCGGCGCAAAGAGTGTTACATTTAATGTCAGGAAGTCTGTTATGTTCGTTGTGACAGAAATAAATGATGACGGCGTTGGATTTGAGTCCACTAATCCCGCTAAGCTTGGTTTTGGCCTTATTAATATTGAAGAAAGACTGCATATGATAAAAGCTGTGTACGAATTCAGCTCACAAAAAGAAAAAGGTACATATTTTAAGATAACAGTTCCTATAAAACAATAAATGTATCTTATGAATAGCCACGACCTTCAGGTCGTGGTATAAATGTAATATATTAGCGGCTTTAGCCGCAATTTACTGAAATTCATTAATGAGGGCTAAAGCCCGGATTTATCTTTATTTTTAACCCACGGTCTAAAGACCGTGGCTATATAAAAAACAAATTCAGTCTATTAAATCTATTGGATAAAATAAAATTAATAATTGCAGATGATCACCACATTTTCCGCAAAGGGATACTGAGTATCGCAGCTGAAGATGAAGGAATTGAAATAATCGGTGAGGCTGCAAACGGAGATGATGCATTTAAGCTGATAACAGAAAAACTTCCTGATATCGCTATACTTGATATTGATATGCCGGGCCAAAGCGGACTTGACGTTGCGCGGAAAATAAAAGAGCTTAAGCTTAACACTAAGATTGTAATTCTTACCATTCATAAAGATAAAGAATATTTTGATGAAGCCCTGGAGCTTGATATAAAAGCGTATGTACTGAAGGAAAGTATTGCAAACGATCTTATTGATTGCATAAAACGTGTTGCAGCAGGTGAATATTATATCAGCTCAGCAATTTCCGGCTACCTTGTAGAAAAAAATAAAACTTCCCCGAAACACGATGAGCTTGACAGGCTCACCTCATCTGAAAAAGAAATATTAAAGCTCATCGCACAGAATAAAACAAGCGCTCAAATTGCTGATGAGCTTTTCCGCAGTGTAAGGACAGTTGAGAACCACAGGAACAATATCTGCAATAAGCTGGGCTTAAAGGGTCCCCATGCCCTGTTACTTTACGCAATTCAGCATAAATCAATACTTTAAATCTAAGTAGTTCTACCTAGAAAAACAGGTAATACCCTCTATTTGATTGCCGGAGTTAATATTCTATTTTTGTATAATTGAAAATATTACTTATGCAGTCATGAAAAAACAAAAAGACGTAAAATTCATTATATACCAGGCGCTCTACATTTTTGTAGTTTGTGTTATTGCAATTAAAGGCGCTAACCTTGATCTCACCCAGGTAGTTGAAGATGACGGAAAACCTAAGGTTTTTCTTTCACCTGATTCACTCCAGAAGCTTTATGAGATAATTAAGAAATCGGTTATAGTTGATACCAATCTTTATGTAATTATAAAGAAAGAAGACCTGGAAAAAATGGATGATAAGATAAAACAGCTTGTCGTAAATCCGATGAACGTCCAGATATCATCTACACCGGTTAATACATTCACAACAAATAATCCGCAGATCCAGCAGCCTGAGATCAAAAAAGAAGAAGAGAAAAAAGATCCGGGTGAAATGCAGGAGATCAGGATAGGTAATATTCAGC
>CAZOAP010000344.1:0-3205 GCA_964577645.1 uncultured Ignavibacteriales bacterium | reverse complement strand
ATAATGTTCCCGGAGATTCAAATGCAATTAAAGGCGGCTCATTTACAATGAGAATTCCTGATTTCCCGAATACATTAAGGAATGTAGGAAAAGATGCAAATTCATATGTGAACAACCTGATGGATTATGGTTTGATATATGAAGGATTGCTTGACCAGGATCCTGTTACAGAAGACTGGATCCCAAGGCTTGCAACTCACTGGAAGATTTCAGAAGATAAAAGACAATTTTGGTTCCGTATTGATCCGAATGCCCGCTGGGCAGACGGTAAGCCGGTTACTGCAGAAGATGTTGTTGCTACTTGGAAACTGCTTGTTGATCCGGGAATCCTTGAAGCTTATTCAAATATACTGTATGGTACATATGAACAGCCTGTTGCTGAAAGTAAATATATAGTATCAGTTAAAACAAAAGAAGAAAACTGGAGACAGTTCCTGTATTTCGCAGGTTCTATGAGAATACTTCCTGCACATTACATCGGTAATTTAAAAGGCAGTGAATACCTGGAAAAATACCAGTTTGATCCGGTTCCGGGCTCAGGACCATATACATTATTAAAAGAAGATATCAGTAAAGGTCAATACGTAACTTTCAGGAGGCGCAGTGATTACTGGGCGGATAAAGAACGTTTTAATGTTGGTATAAATAATTTTGATGCCATAAAGCTTGAAGTTGTGCAGGATGAATCTCTTGCATTTGAAAAATTTAAAAAAGGTGACCTTGATATTTATGCTGTCAACCGTGCACAATGGTGGGCTGAAAGGTTCGATTTTGACGATTTTAAAAGAGGTATAGTTGCCAGGTACAGGGTGTTTAATGAAAACCCGAACGGTGTACAGGGTCTTGTTTTCAATATGCGCAAAGCGCCGTTTGATGATATAAGGATAAGAAAAGCTGTAACATATTTATGGGATAGAAAAAAATACAATGAAAAACTTTTCTTCAATGCCTATGAACCGGAATATTCATATTTCCCCGGTTCAGTATACGAAAATCCATCTAATCCAAAAATAGGGTTCAGCCTGGATTCTGCAAAGATGCTTCTTGAAGAAGCCGGATGGAAGGACAGGAATTCTGACGGTTACCTTGTAAAGAATGGAAAAATATTTGAGCTTGATCTTCCTTTTGATGGCGGTCCGGGGCAGGAAAGATACCTGACGATTTTCCAGGAAGATCTGAAAAAAGCCGGTATCAAACTAAACCTCAAACAGGTTGATGGTTCAACTAGGTTCCAGCTTGGGAATGAACGGAATTTTACAATAATGGTTACTGCATGGACAGGCTTGAGAATTCCAAATCCTGAAAGCTCCCTTAAATCAAATACTGCCGATGTGCCAAACACTACAAACTGGCCCGGAATCAAAGATCCCAGGATAGATGAGCTTTGCGATAAATATAACGTAACTTACGATAAGAAGGAAAGAATAAAAATTGTAAGAGAAATTGATGGCATTGCATGCGGTTATTTTGGCTATGGTTTTGGCTGGTACGGACCATACCAGAGAATTGCATTCCAGAATAAATTTGGATACCCTGAATGGATACTCCCAAGAACAAGTGACTGGCTGTTTGCATGTGTACTGTGGTACTATGATCCCGAAAAAGCGGCAGAATATGATATGGTAAAAGCCGACCCGAAAAAGAAAATTGAAGTTCAACCGGAGGATCAGAAATACTGGATAAAGATAAAAGAACAGGAAGAAAAAGCCGGGAATAATTAAATGACAAAATGCATCCGGTTATGAACACAATTGTTTAATATGTGTTAACTAAATTGATTTTTATATAATATATTTATGACTGCATATTTTATAAGACGTTTTCTGCTTATCATACCAACATTCATAGGGATCACCCTGATAGTTTTTGTTATACTTCAGATAGTACCGGGTGGTCCCCTTGAGCAGGAGCTATTGAAGCTGAGAATGGGCGGACAGACTGGTACAGGAGAGGTTAGTTCTTCCAGTGGAAATAATGTTACCGGAATTGAAATACCTGAATCAGCATTACAGGAAATGAAAAAGTTTTATGGTTTCGATCTTCCCATACATCTGCGTTACATCAGGTGGGTTGGAAATTTACTGAAACTTGATCTTGGCCGTTCATATGTATATGCAGAGCCTGTCTTTGATGTTATTGTTGAAAGGTTCCCTGTTTCCATTTATTTCGGGCTTATAGGTTTCACTCTTACATACCTTGTATGTGTTCCCCTTGGTGTTGCAAAAGCTGTTAAGAATGGGAGCAAATTTGATTTTGTTTCTTCTATAATGGTCTTTATTGGTTATTCAACCCCCGGATGGGCATTTGGTGCAATAATGCTTGTGTTATTCGGAGGGGGAAGCTTCTGGAATGTCTTTCCGCTTGGGGGGTTCCGCTCAGAAGACTGGGATACTTTAAGTACATTTGGCCAGATATGGGACCAGGTATTGCATACAATTCTTCCGGTAGCCGGTTATATGGTAGGAAGCTTTGCCACATTAACTATCCTTACAAAGAATTCAGTAATTGAGAACCTGAGCCAGGATTATATCAGGACTGCATTTGCAAAAGGACTTTCTGAAAAAAGAGTAATTTTCAGGCATGCCCTAAGGAATTCACTTATTCCTATTGCTACAGGACTCGGGCATTTCTTTTCACTGGTTCTTGCAGGCAGCTTTTTAATTGAAAAAGTTTTCAATATAAACGGAATGGGTTTGCTTGGATTTACTTCTATACAATCAAGAGACTATCCTGTTACAATGGGTATATTGGTCCTTTCATCCCTGCTGCTGCTTATCGGCAATATAATTTCAGATATTCTGTACGCAACCATTGATCCAAGGATAAGATTTAAATAATTGTAAATAAAATATTATGGCAACAGCAGAAAAAGAAAAAACTGAGGAGAGCAAAACAGGACAAAAAGTTTCTGTCTCTATATTTCGCAAAAGGTGGAAGAAGTTCAGATCTTTAAAACGCGGTTATTATTCTTTCTTGATAATGGCTTCGTTCTTCATACTCTCATTTATACTTCCCATACTGGTAAACAAAACTGCGCTTGTTGTTAAATACAACGGTAATTTTTATTTTCCTGTATTCAAAAGCGGGATTTATGAAGGCAGTGTATTTGGCCAGGATAGATATGGTGAGGCTAATTACAGAATGCTGAAAGAACAGTTCAAACAGGATGATAGCGGAAACTGGGTAATAATGCCGTTATATCCTT
>CAZOAP010000343.1:0-3206 GCA_964577645.1 uncultured Ignavibacteriales bacterium | reverse complement strand
ATGCAGCAAATATTATTTAAATATAAAATATTATGCAATTTATGTAAAAAGTAATTAAAAATCCGTATATATGAAAATTATGTATAATTGTATTTAGTCTGATTTGAAATTTATATACTTCTGCAAAAAAAGTAAGAGAATATTTATCTTTACCTTAATCATTAAGTAATTTTTTTCAGTTTAAATTACTTAAAGCAGGTATTTGCTTAAATCACCATTAAACCGCTAAAAAATATGACTTATATCATTTGTTTTATATAGTGTTTTTGCTAATTTTGATAGATAATTTTTTGAAAATAATCGGATAACAACAGAAAAGTGGCTATAATAGGTATTCTCAAAGAGCCGGAAGGCGAAAACAGAGTCGTAGCGCTTCCGGAAATAGCAGCACAGTTGGTTAAGATGAATTTTCAGGTCCTTGTCGAGAGCGGTGCAGGCAGCAAAGCTTTTGCAAGTGATGAAGACTACAAAGCACAGGGCGCAGAAATAGGCGATAAAGCCAAAGTGCTTTCTTCATCGGATATCATCCTAAGGATTAATTCCCTCACCAAAGATGAAATCACAAAACTGAAACAAGGCTCGGTAGCATTAGCTATCTTCCAGCCTTTCTTTAACCCCGAAACAGTAAAGCTGCTTTTGGATCAAAAGGTTACGGGCTTCAGCCTTGAAACCATTCCAAGAACAACCCGCGCCCAGTCAATGGATATTTTATCCTCTCAGGCAACTGTAGCAGGATACAAAGCCGTGCTTATTGCGGCTGCAAACCTGCCGAAATTCTTCCCCATGTTCATGACAGCAGCAGGAAGTATTACTCCCGCAAAGGTCCTGATACTTGGTGCAGGTGTTGCAGGTCTTCAGGCTATTGCAACTGCAAGGAAGCTTGGTTCAGTTGTGGAAGCTTTTGATACACGCAGCGCGGTTAAAGAAGAAGTTATGTCACTTGGCGCAAAATTTGTTGAAGTTGAAGGCGCTAAAGATGATAAAGCTGCCGGCGGTTATGCCGTTGAGCAGTCAGAAGAATTTAAAGCAAAACAAAGACAGGTTATTCATGACCATGCAGTTAAATCTGATGTGATAATTACTACTGCGCAGATACCGGGCAGGAAAGCCCCTGTGCTTATCACAAAAGAAACTGTTGCCGGCATGAAAAAAGGCTCTGTTATAGTTGATCTTGCAGCATCTACAGGCGGAAACTGTGAGCTTACCAAAAATGAGGAAACAGTTGATGCCTCCGGAGTGAAGATCATCGGCAGCTCATTCCTGCCTTCTTCAATCCCCTCTGATGCAAGCAAGATGTTCGGAAAAAATGTGCTTACATTCCTTAAGCTTATCTTAAAAGAAGGTAATATTAACCTCAACTTTGAAGATGACCTTGTAAAAGGAACATGTATCACACATAACGGTGAAATAATAAACGAAAAAGTTAAAGAGGTGGTTAAATAATGGAACAATTATTCGCATTCATTAGTGAGAACATCAGGTTTATTTACCTGATAATACTCATGGTATTTCTGGGAATAGAGGTTATCTCGCATGTTCCATCAGTTCTGCATACCCCGTTAATGTCCGGTGCCAATGCTATACACGGTGTTGTTATTGTTGGTGCTATCATAGTAATGGGAAGGGCAGAGCCGGATAACTATCTCGCTCTAATACTTGGTTTCTTTTCGGTAATATTAGGTACATTAAATGTAGTAGGCGGATTTGTAGTTACAGACCGCATGCTTGAAATGTTTAAGAAGAAGAAGAAATGACATGGAAAAATATATAACAGATCTGATATATCTGATAGGCTCGGTCTCTTTTATACTCGGTTTAAAAATGCTGAGCCATCCTGATACAGCAAGAAGGGGTAACCTTTATGCTGCAGCAGGTATGATACTTGCAATACTGGCTACAATATTCCTTGATCCTGCAATCCATAATTTAATATGGATCTTCGGAGGTATAGCAATTGGAACAGTTGTTGGCTGGATTGCAGCAAAAAAAGTGAAAATGACGGCAATGCCGCAGATGGTTTCTTTATTTAACGGTATGGGCGGCGCATGCGCAGCGGTCATTTCAATTGTAGAATATACAAGACATGATTTCTCTCACGGCGGCGGTGCTGCTTTTATTGCAATTGTAATGGCCGGTTTAATTATCGGTACAGTTTCATTTGCAGGCAGTATGATAGCCTTCGGAAAGCTTAACGGCAACATCGGCGATAAGGTTTTCCCCGGACAGAAATTCATCAATTTAGTAATATTGCTTGCAGCAGTTGGCCTTGCAGGTTATCTTTCATCATTGCACTATTCCGATAACACATTACTGCTTGTAACTCTTGGTGTTGCAGTATTATACGGTGTAATGTTCGTAATGCCTATCGGCGGTGCGGATATGCCGGTGGTAATATCACTGCTTAACTCATTTACAGGTGTTGCGGCTGCTTTCGGCGGTTTTGTTTACAACAACCAGGTAATGTTAACAGGCGGTATCCTGGTAGGTTCAGCAGGTACAATATTAACAATCCTTATGTGTAAAGCTATGAACCGCTCGCTATTCAACGTTATTGCAGGCGCATTTGGTACTACAAATGCAGCAGCAAGCGGAGACGGCAAACAGAAGGGAACAGTCAAAGAAATTTCTGTTTCAGATGCAGCAGTATTGCTTGCTTACTCAAAGAAAGTATTCATAGTTCCGGGTTATGGACTTGCTGTTGCACAGGCACAGCATACCTGCCATGAGCTTGAAAAACTTCTTGAGGAAAAAGGCGTTGAAGTTAAATATGCAATTCACCCGGTTGCAGGCAGAATGCCCGGTCATATGAACGTGCTTCTAGCTGAAGCTGACGTTCCGTATGATAAGCTTCTTGAAATGGAAGATGCAAACAGCGAAATGCCCAATACTGATGTAAGCATTATTATCGGTGCCAATGACGTTGTAAACCCGGCTGCAAGGCATGACCAGTCCAGCCCGATATACGGAATGCCGATACTTGATGTTGATAAATCAGCTAATGTGATAATTATGAAGCGCTCTATGGCAGCAGGTTATGCAGGTATTGATAATGAGCTGTTCTACTATCCAAATAACCGTATGCTCTTTGGTGATGCAAAAGCATCTCTGCAGAAGCTGGTTACTGAGGTAAAAGCTCTGTAGGTTTATAAGGTTAAAAGGTTTTAAAGTTATAAAGTGGGGAGGCTGATTGCCTCCCTTTTTTTTAT
>CAZOAP010000342.1:0-3236 GCA_964577645.1 uncultured Ignavibacteriales bacterium | reverse complement strand
AAAGCTGTTTGGGATCAACGCATCGATTTAAAATATTATTACCCAGATGCACATCACAAAAGATTAGGTGAAAACGTTTCAACTAATATGACATCCTGGGCAAAAGAATACGGCTATAAAGGAGGTGGCCTTATAGCAAACTATAATTCATGGCCATATATTGGAACCATTAGTGACAATATCACAAGTAAAACCGTTAAGGATGACAATACAATTCCTGAAAGGTTCTCAATTTCTCAGAATTACCCAAATCCATTTAACCCTATAACAAAAATTAGCTATAGTCTACCAAAAGACAGTAAAGTAACAATAGTTATTTTTGACATCCTTGGCAGAGAAGTGATAAGATTGTTAAATAATGAAATTAAACCGGCTGGCAGCTATTTTTTGGAGTTTAATGCCTCAAACTATGCCAGCGGTGTTTACTCCTACCGTATTGAAGCCGAAGAACCGAACGGAAATAAATTTGTGGATAGTAAGAAGATGGTGTTGCTGAAATAAAAAATTTAATAAAAGCAAAAGGGCGTTTATAAACGCCCTTTTTTATGAATTTTATACAATTCTTACAAATATTTATTTATAATACTGATAAAATCTGATTTGCTTCTTGCACCCATGATCGCTTCAACAACTTTGCCGTTCTTATCTATGATGTAAGTCTGCGGCACAACGTTCTGGTTCTGCCCGGCTGACTCCATATACTTGCTTACAAGCTCATTTGGTTCAAAAACAACCGTGTATGAAAGATTATTTGTCTTGAGGAAATTATTCAGTACTTCCTGGTTATCATCAACTGATACACCGATCATCTTGAATTCCTTATCCTTGAATTCACCGCTTAATGTTGAAAGGTCCGGCAGCTCTTTTCTGCATGGCGGGCACCATGTAGCCCAGAAGTTAAGCAGAATGACTTTCCCTTTGTAATCAGAAAGCTTCATTTCCTTGCCGTTCTCATCCCATTTAAAATCAACCATCTGGTCTTTCTTAACATTATCATCAACATCCTTGACGGCATATGATGATGTTGCACCTGTATTTGTTGATTTCTGCTGGTTGTTTTGCTGCTGGGTATTCTGTTTTGTATCAGTTGGCTTAATATCTTTGTTAGTTTCACTGGTTTTAGAGCAGTTGAAAGAAACAAAGGCAGCCAACATAACTGTAAATAATAACTTATACATTATTGATATTAATTTTTATTTATTGAATCTTGTGAATGTTGCTACCATTTCCTGTTTAGGCATGGTTGTCATAGATGCACATACGTTATTTTCCTTGTACCATAGTGTCATAGTACAGTCATTATCATCAACTTCATCACACATGTAATACTTTGCTTTTACAATTTCATTCTGTACATCCTCAGGAAGGTCCATATCTTTTTTTGTTATTACCGAGACAGGTACCTGCAGAATATAAATTATTCTCCCGTTATTATCTGTGTATACCAGGTGAGCCAATTGCTGGCCGTGGTATTCATTGCAAACAACCCCTGAGAGCTTGTAATTTTCAATTTCAGGAACGTATGGATCGAAGTGCGCTTTTTCCATAACGAACTTTTCAATCTCTGCTGCATTGCTTGAGGAAAGCTGCGGTTTAACATCCCCTTTTATTATCTTATGGAAGCTGTTAACAGCCTGTACCATTATGCTTGATTCAGTACCGGAAAGTATATAGGGATTCTTTGTTTTTTTATCACCGCTGAAAATAACCAGCGAACCTATAATAACAAATGCAAGAACTGCGAATGCATATCTTGGAATTCCAATAAATTTTTCTGTGAATGCTTCTTTGAGTGATTGCCAGAACGAAGGGTAATTATGTTCATTTGCCAACTGAGGGGCTGCTATATTTTTTTTATATGCACCTTCAATCAGGCCGTCAATTGATGACATTACTTTTTGGTATGTGGCAGCGGGTAATTCAACTTCGGGAAATCTTGTCCTGTAAAGATCCCTGGTTAAAATCTCTGAGCGGTACTTTGCACTTAGCTTCTGGTCGCTGGCCAGAAGGTCTTCTATCTGCTTTTTAGTCTCAGGATCCGAAATTTGATTATCAGCGTATGATGTGATTAATTCATCAATGTTAAAAGATGTAGTATTTAGACCCATAGGCATAATATTTGATGGTTTTAAAAATAAATATCTCCTTTATAGATCAGTAAAAAAATGTGTGAGGCTTTATCTGCCTATGCCATTGATTCAACTGAGTAACCCCGGGATTTTGCATAATCCTGGAGCTTTTTCTGTAAAATTTTTCTTCCTCTGTGTAGACGGCTTCTTACTGTGCCTATCGGTACATCAAGGAACTCGGCTATTTCTTCATAGCTTAATCCTTCAAGGTCACACAGTATAACAACCGTTTTGTAATCATCCTGCAATGAATTGAGAGCGTTCATCATTTCATCATCAAGAAGGTTCGAGAACACCTTGTGTTCAAGATCATTCGGATCAACTACATCGTCGCGTATTGAATCGTAAAAGTTCTGTACATCTTCATAATCAACTTTCGAAGGCTCTTTTTTATTCTTGCGGTACTTGTTGATGTAACAATTCTTCATTATCCTGAACAGCCATGCTTTGCAGTTAGTTCCCCGCTCAAACTTGTGGAAAAACCTGAAAGCGCGCATATAGGTATCCTGCACCAGGTCATCAGCTTCAAGCTGGTCACCGGACATTCTTAATGCATAATTATACAGTATTTTCATGTGAGGAACAGCCTCTTTTTCAAAGTCCCTTTTTCTTGCTTCAAGCTCCTGCGGACTCAGTTTATCTAACGGGTTATCTTCACCTTCTGAAAATTCGTCATTTTCGGGTGAAATTTCGGGCTGTAAAACTTCGGGCTCTAAAATTTCCTGTTTAATAATATCTGCCTCTTTTTTGGAGTTATCTTTTTTCAATAATTTCCCTTATTTTTAGTTCATTAAGTTAATGAATTTAATGCACTATTTCAAGCAATCAAAATTTTGTTAACTTACCCAAAATAGTTACTACATAATATGATAAAATTTTCCATCAATTGGTGTAAATATTTGTAAATCAGCAAAATTTACCTAACGCTCGTTAGGTGGAAACTAATGTGCTCCCCAAAAAGTATATACTATATAAATAACATCTTAAACCTATGAAAAAGATTTTAATTTGCCTTCTGTTAGTTTTTATTGTTTCTGACTGCAGAACTGCCGAAGAGAATAAAGTGCAGAAAAATGAGTCATCAGCAGGTAATAATAATACAAAAAC
>CAZOAP010000341.1:0-3244 GCA_964577645.1 uncultured Ignavibacteriales bacterium | reverse complement strand
CAGCCCCGGCTGCGTGAATAATGCCTACATGCACGTGCTGCTCACCGCGCTTTTTCTGGTGGAACACTTCATATGTTTCCCACTCTTCCAGCTCGTTAAGTACATTTTTCCCGTCATCATTTGCGGGAAGCTCAAGCCTGTTTACTCTCGGATCTATTGAACTCATGTGTTTGTTTCAAGTTTCAGGTTACAAGTATCAAGTAACCAATATTAATTATTGTTGTTATTTTTTAAATAATTTATAAATGTATATAATTGTTTTGATAAAATTACAGCATCATTTGTTAATTTATTGTAAACTTCATCAGTAATTAAATCTACGCGTTTTAAGAATGTAATGATATTCCTAACCTCACCAGTGGAGCCTTTCGAATATCTCAAAAATTTAATAAAGTCTTTTCTATTATCATACTCGAATCCTTCAGAAATATTATTGGATATTGAAATTGATGCCCTAATGATTTGGTCTTTTATACTATATTCTCGTGCAAATTTATCGTCTCTTGTAATATAATAAATATCTTCTGCTAACTGCATTCCTTTTTTCCAAACTTCAAGGTCTTCAAATCTATTAACTTTCGCCATAATACTATTAAGATTTATGATTTTTTTACCTGCAACCTGTCACTTGTTACCTGTAATTGTGATCACGCTAATGGAACTACGTATTTCTGTTCAGCCTTCAAAAGAGCCCTCCGAACCCAGGCACCTTTTTCTTCAGCCCATCTTCTTACCTGTAAGCGTTCTTTATTGCAGGGGCCATCACCGTTAATTACGCGTTTGAATTCTTCCCAGTCAGGCTCAGTATATTCCCATTTACCTGTTTCTTCATTTTTCCTTAGAAGCGGGTCAGGTATGGTTAATCCAAGGTCCCATATCTTCGGCACATATTCATCAAGGAACCTGTAACGCATATCATCATTAGAAGCCATTTTTACCTTCCATTTCATCAATACCTCTGTATGCTGTGATACTTTATCCGGCGGGCCGTGGAAGTGCATAATTGGAGTCCACCACCTGTTTAATGCCTCCTGTACCATTTCCCTCTGCTGCGGTGTTCCGGTTGCCAGGAAAACAACGTTATCGTGGCCGTATTTTAAATGGAACGATTCCTCACTGCAGATTCTTTCAAGTGCACGGCAATATGGACCGTATGAGCCTTTGGAATTTGTTACCTGGTTAATTATCGCGCCTGCATCTATGAGCCATGCAATTATTGCCGTATCAGCCCAGGTCCTAGCGGGATAGTTGAATACATTTGAGTATTTTGATTTACCACTGATGAGGTCGTTGATCATTTCCTCACGGGTTTTGCCAAGTGTTTCAGCGGCGCTGTATAAAAGCTGGGCATGTCCCACTTCATCCTGAACCTTTGCCATAAGCGCAAGCTTGCGCCTGAAGCCCGGCGCACGTGTTATCCATGTGCCTTCAGGCAGTGCGCCAATAATTTCTGAATGCGCGTGCTGCTCTATCATTCTGATAAGCTGTTTGCGGTAAGCTTTTGGCATCCAGTCTTTGGGTTCAATTTTATCACCCTGCTGTATCCTTGCTTCAAATTCAGCAAGCTTTACCGGGTCTTCTCCTTCTGTAAGGCTTGTTGCCTTATCTTTTGGATCTATTTGTGCGTTTCCGTACATAGTTTTTTATGGTTGTAGTCATAGGATGAATTTGAGCTTGACTGCTCCAGCAGTCATCCTATGACCGGTTTAATAATTTATGCTGTTGTCTTAACTTTTAATCCTGTAGTAATGAAGCGGAACAGGTGCTCTGAAATTTCATCAGGCGTCATATTTCCTTTTGGGCTGTACCATTCAGTTATCCAGTTTACTGCTGAAAGTATCGTAAGGACGGCAAACTTCTTATCCGGTGCATCAAACACATTTTCATTTTCACCGTTAATAATTATCTGGGTAAAGCCTTCTTCATATTTATTCCGAAGCTTAATAAATTCGTCAAGCTTTTCTTTTGGCAGCCTGCGCCATTCCCGAATAAAGACAGATGATGCATCAAGATCGCCTGTCATAATCTTAACATGATTCTTAATTGCAGATGCCAGCTTTTCTTCTGCATTAAAATAAACATCGTTCACTTCATCAATAGCTTTAATTAATTCATCAGCCATACGGAAGCATATAGTTACAAGAAGCTCATCTTTACTTTTTATGTGGCTGTATAGACTTGCAGCTTCAATACCCAGCTCTTTAGCAATATCCCTCATGGATGCTGCTTCATATCCTTTTTCCCGGAAAAGCTTAGCTGAAACCTGTAATATTTGTTCTTTTCTTGTGGTATTATCCATAAAATTTGATAAAATTCGACAAATCTACTAATTACTAACGTTTGTTAGGTAAAATTAGTAAATTTAATATTAAAATGCAAATTGAAATTAAAAGTAAAGGGTACTTAGTTAATATTAATGTATATCAAATTTCTCAATCGGTGATTCAACAGGTTCTTCCGTTGATTTTCCCAAAGCAAACTTGCGAGTCTTCCACCTTCCAAGGCTCCACCATATAGCTATCAATATTCCTTTAGCCATAGAAGTTGTAAATATCGCTATCCATATACCGTTCATTCCGTAAATTGGCGCAAGTATCGCCGCAAGAGGTATTCGTAATGCTGTAACAGGCAGGTATATTGCAAGCGGCGGCAGTGAATTACCCGCACCTGCAAATGCACCTGAAAATATCTGCTCGCTCATAGCAAAAAATATACTGAATGCAGCTATCATATTATAAACCTTAGCAGTTTCTATAACAGCAATATCAGTTGTGAATATTCCCGCAATCTGCGCAGGGAAGAAGAACAGCACAACACCATATATTGACATAGGTATCCACGATAAATAAAGTACACGCCATGCCCCTTTATTCGCTCTTTCAATATTGCGTGCTCCGATATTCTGCCCAACTACGATAGATGCTGTAACTGCGAACGCTTCGCCGACCTGGTAGGGTATTGCTTCAGACCTGTGACCGATACCCAGCGCTGCGAGTCCGGTTGTGCCGAAATCAGCAACATAACGGCTCACAAAGATGTATATGAATGAGAACGCAAGCCCTTCAAGCGAAATCGGCAAACCGATCTTTATGGTTTCGCGTGTTACCTTCCAGTTATACTTTATATCCTTAATAATTGTGCTGAATTTTTTCTGGACAGAAGTAATAAATCCATGCCTTTTCAGCAATACGAGTTCTATCAAAAATACACTGCCGTATGATACCATTGTAGCTATAGATGCGCC
>CAZOAP010000340.1:0-3285 GCA_964577645.1 uncultured Ignavibacteriales bacterium | reverse complement strand
ACCCTCAAGCTTTAACTGTAATTCCTGTTGTTTGATATTCAGATCAATCGATTTAATTAATTCATCGATTGCATCCTTTTCCTCTTTATGCTGTTTTGAACCGGGTGATTTGGTTTTAACTGAATAATCATGAGTGCCCTGATTTGCAGGGTCATTCATAGGATCCTTTGTATTGATTTTCTTAAAGTCCGGTAATGCTGTAAATGCAGTTATCAGACCATACAAACTATTTGTTGAACCATCTATTTCACCACTTAATCCTGTAAACTCTAATGCCAAAAACTGAACTGCATGTCCAAATACCGGGACTTTATTCTTAAATTCCTCAAGGTTAGCTTTTAAGTTTGTATTTTCATGTCCTGTTTCACGGACCTTATTTATTAATTGAGTCAATCCAGGCAATGCAGATACAACACCAGATGATAACGACTGTCCAATTATTTTACCTGCATCATTTGAGCTTATACCTAAAGCATTAAATGCATCAACACCCGGTAGAATGGACTGAACTATTGCCTCACCAAGTCCCTCTTTAAACTCACTTACATTGGTTTCTGCAATTTTCAGTTTTGTACTTGCTGAATTTTCAACTGCATTTCCTAGATCCTGATACTTGCTTAAAATCAAATCAACCGCAGCGCCATTTTCAAGCTCTTCTTTAGTTAAATGCTTGAAATCCTGTTCCATCTTTCCATACTGCTTTATATTACCCTCAAGTGTCTTATCAACATCCCTGAATGATTGTTCAAAATCAGTTTTATTGACTATAGACATTATACGGGCAGCTTTAATCATCTTTTGCATCATCTCTTCACCACGACCCTGAGCCACAGCATATGCAAGTAGTGATTCTATTTGTTCATCAGGAATGCCGAACTTTTTCTGTGAATCTTCACTTAACTTTACAAGACGGCCATATTGCTCTGTATTGCCGTGAGTAACTGCTTGTAACTGCAATAAAGCATCTTCCTGTTCACCATATGCCGTTACACTTTCACGTGCTAATGAAATAGCTTGTGTAATAGCCATAGTGACACCGTAATAACCTAAAGCCTGTTTTGATAGACTGCTAATCTGGTTAGAAATAGAACTTGTAGATGAATCCAATGCATTCTTAAATTCACCGCCTATTTTCTGTGATAAGCTGCGAACATCAACACCTGCAGCTGATAATTGGGCACGGTACCTGTTTATTATTGAACCAGTCTGAATGAACTGTTCAGAACCGGGTAACATTCCAGCCTGTTTATTAGCAACCTGATTAGTGTAAGCAAGTGAACCTATATCACCAGCTAGCTTTGTTCTTGGAGCATTTCTAATCTCACGGTCATATTGCTTTTGAGCAATTTCTTTTAACTTAAGATTCGATTTAAACTCAGCTAAATCCTTACTGCGAAGCAGTCTCATATCAGCTTCCATAACCCGAAGCTGTGACTCCATAAGCTTACGGAAAGCAATCATTTCTTTTATTTTTTCACGATTGCCCTGACGTTCAGCTTCCATTTCCATGCGCTTAGCATGGTCAAGTAATGACTGTTGGCGTTTGATATCAGAATCAAGTAAGGATTGTTTTTGTTTTAATGATGCCTTGAGATTTTCCAGCTTTTCTTTATTTGCCTGTTTTTCACGTTCAGCCGATACCTTAGGATCATCCTCATCCCTGACCTTGCCAGTTGAACCTGTGGTTTTTTTCTTGACCTCTACATCTATGACTAATTTCTTTTCAGGCATTTTTAATCTTCAAGTAATATTTTATCGATATCCGCTAAAACCTTATCTGAGAAGTCAAAAAACGGTCTAGCCGGTATCTTATCACTTCCATAATGAAGTATTGAAGCAATTACATCTCTGTTATCCTGTGAACCTATGAAAACCTGTCCGTGCATTTCACTCAGTATTCTATCCTTAACCTGATTAAGCAGAATACCTTTCTCCAGGAAAGGTTTACTGTGACCTTTTTTAGCAATCGTTACGGGTGATAATGGCTCTACTGGTGTTTTTAAATATGTAACTCCAGTTGCAAGATTTTCAAATATATCCAGATTGATGGCCTTTAATATCCTGTCAAGCTTTGCCTGACCTATACCCGGATTGATTTCATTGATGTAATCATTAATCGCATCATCAATGTTATCATATAATTTACCACGGCATCTGACTTGAAAATCTGTTTCCATTATTTAAAGTAAGTTAATTGAACATATATAGTCGAAACATATTCCTGAGCATTCCATATTTTCACCATGTAATAATCATATTGTGTTTTTGTATCAGTTATCAAATCCGTATCCTGTGAGTATCTTTTGGCAATTTCATCTATCATCTTTTCGATTGTCAGGTTATCGGGAATTCTATACTTGGGAGGTAGTTCTACTTTAATTCTTTTACCATGTACTACGATGTATTGAGCTTCTTTCAAAAAGTGACCGCATTGCTTAAGCAATAGGTCTACATTCTTCTCAATGTCAAAATTTCGGTAAAAAAATCTTTGTAAAGTGCCATACCTGCCGTTCTAATTTCATTATAAATTTCAAGTTGATTATCAGGAGTTTTACCTTTCAACTTATCTTTAATGAATTTATTCCAGTCGATATCTTCACTGGCGCATGCAGCTAATATCTCTACAAGATTATCTACGCCGCTTGGTTCGTTCTTGGGTTTATGGCTCAGGCTGAAAAACAGATTTTCATACACCTGCAGTAAACCAGTATATGCAGGGTCCTTTGCCTCTTCCGGTGTTAAACCGGCTTCCTGAATTGTGAATCTGCGAACACGTTCTGTAATATTCGCAGTAAGAAGTTTCCACCTTAACTTTAATGGTTTAGGTGTAATTGATAAGCCCAAGACTTTAAATGTCTTAGGCTTATTCAAATACTTTTCAATACCTGAACTATTTCTTATCTTTTTCATCTGTTCCTGAATTGATTTTATTTTCTGATTTCTTTGAATCTACTACAGCTTTGACATCACCTTTTGATTCAACAACTTCATGAGCCTCATTAAGATGATTGAGATTTGCCAAAGTCTCTTCAGAAACAGTTACCTCATCACCCGGCAAAACCTGTTTGTTAACAGGTTTGCCGTCAATGATTACATCCATGACAATGGATGTAAGAAGTTTTTTTATTTTAATATTTGACATTTATATAAAATTAAATGGTTATTAAATGCTTGGTACTACAACCTCTTCATCTTCAGCATAAAGCTCACTTGCAGCTACATTGTAATTACCAACAAGACCTGAAACGGGTAATGTGTTGTTAGTAATGCTTATTGCTGATTTGT
>CAZOAP010000339.1:0-3285 GCA_964577645.1 uncultured Ignavibacteriales bacterium | reverse complement strand
CTACAGAATAACCTGTGCCTGAAACAAGTAACAAAATCAGTAACGATAAAATTATCCCGAAAGACCGGGATTTCAAACAAAATTTTTCAATTTTTTTCATTTTCAAATAAATTATGTTTTATATTTTTTTATTTTCTTTTGTTATTTTGTTTTGCTTCATTTTCTGCCTGTTTATCTTTCAGGATTTTCTCCATCGTGATCCTGTTTTTTTTCTTAACATCGTAATCAGGAGTATTTATTATTATTTGTTTTGTAACCGGATCCTGTGTGAAGCCGCACGGTAAAAATGAACTGTTGCCGTTATACAGCAGCCATACAGTCTGGTCCAGGCCGTCAACAAAAGCATCACCATTGAAATCAGTTGATAAGTAACCGTCAAATCCGTTTTCGCCCAGCCAGATGGTCTGGTCCAAACCGTCAACAAAGCCATCCCGGTTGGCATCACCAGGTATCATTCCCCACAGCAGCGGTAATGTAGAAATTTTTGCCATGTTAAAACCGAATGCTTTTGCTGAATCAGTTGTGAAATTATAATTTACTGTAGAGCCTCTTGTTACAGCTGTTTTAAATCTTGTTGCTACTGCTATATGATTTCTGTGATATACCAGCAGGTAATAGTTCCCGGTAACGGCGTTTGAAAAACTTACCGGAACCTGGAAGCTTACAGAATCGACTACACCTTTGGCTGAATCAACTTTTACGCAGCTTGCAGAATCAACCAAATAAATCCTCAGAGTATCTTTCATATTCAGCTTGCCAGAACCCGGGTTATAAAACCCGCCCGGAAGAACAGTCAGATTTAAATTTGCGGGAGGTAATGGTGAGGTTGTAAAACGGAACCACGAAGTAAAGGCACCCCAGCCGGTTTGGTTTTTAGCTTTTGCTCTCCAGAAATAAACAGTGGAATAATTTACAGATGCTGTTTTTGTAGTATCAGTTAATAATGTATCTCTTTGCAGGTTGGCAAATGTAACAGTATCTGTTGCCAGCTCCCACCAGTAATTGGAAACCAAAATATCACCTTCTTCCAGGCTTTCTTTTGGACTAATTTTTTTCTCTAAGC
The DNA here is from genome assembly GCA_964577645.1 of uncultured Ignavibacteriales bacterium. GTDB lineage: Bacteria > Bacteroidota > Ignavibacteria > Tepidaquicellales > OLB5 > OLB5. The sequence goes on along the minus strand of CAZOAP010000339.1, from coordinate 2,222 downwards.
TACCTTTTTCTGATTTCTTTGTTTTACTTAAAAGTGAAAAAGTCTGGTCAGCAGCTCTAGTCCATCTGAACTGAATGGAAACAGGCTGGTTTACTGCATTATTCGGCGGATTAAGCAGAGTAACTGTAGTAGGGGCACCCAGGGTTCTGAACTTTCTGACCGCAGAATACAAACTTGTACCCCCGATACCTTTAGCATTTACCCGCCACCAGTAATATGTTAATGGAGTAAGTCCTGATACCGATTTTATGGAATCAGTTACCGTTGAATCATTTACGACCAATGTATTGAAAAGAGAATCTGTTGAAAGCTGCACTCTGTAATTTACACTGCCCTGGCTTTTAAGCCATACAAGGCTAAGTGAAAGATTTTGTCCGGTGGATAAATTTGCCGGACTGAAAAGAACAGGCGGTGAAGGCGTTAATTGCAGCATGCACCATGTACCATTTCCTGTCAACATACCGGAAATTGTTCTTGTATCAGCGCATGCATCAGCACCGGTCTGTATTTCCATAATTGTTCCCGCACCGATATTTATATTGCTCTGGCTTTTTGCTGTAAATGGTGCCAATAGCAGCACTAAAATGACGAGAAGTAATTTAATTGTTTTCATATGATTATTTATTATCTGATATTTTTACACTCTGATTTTCATTCCTATTATTTGAGTTGATAAGCATCATCAGCTTAAGCTGTGACTGTTCCAGTTCTGCAAGTTTTACCTTCATCTCTTTGAGTGATTCAACTTCATTTTTTAGCTGACTGTTCTCTGCTTCAAGTGTTGAACACTTTTCATTTAATTCCTGAACAGCTTTTACCATCGGTGCCAGCAGGTCATTATATCTAAGCTCATACATCCCTTCATCTGTTATGGTGATCATGCCGGTGTTTTCTGTTCCTGATTCTTTTAATACTTCTTCAACTTCCTGTGCTATAAAGCCATACTCTGTTTTTTTACTATCATCGTTATTACGGAAATAGGAAACAGGGCTCAGTTTTGAGATGAACTCAAGTCCAAGGCTGGAGTTCTGAATATCGGACTTCCATCTTCTATCACTGGTGATAGTCCACGGCACCTGAATACCTGCGTAGGTTATGAACGAATCACCAATACGTACCTGGTTGCTTGATGTACCCGAAGGAACCTGGGCACTATAGCCGATGGCAATATTGTTGTTGCCGGTAGCATTAAGGGATAATGAACCACTTCCTATAGCAGTATTATTATTGCCGGTTGTGTTGCTATATAAAGAATTTATCCCAACTGATGTGTTGTCGTTGCCTGTGATGTTGAAGGGCAAAGAAAACAATCCTACTGATGTATTACCAATGCCGGAAATGTTACTTTGTAAAGAATATACACCCAATGTTGTGTTAAAATCACCGGTGGTGTTATTATATAGAGAACCTGATCCTATGGCGGTGTTATTTTGACCGGTGGTATTGGAAATTAAAGCTTCCATTCCTACAGCTGTATTATTACCACCAGTCATTGTAAAATTTCCTGAGGTAACACCTAAAAATGTATTGTTTGTTCCGTAATTATGTATAAACCTGTCAACTCCTTTGTAAATTACTCCTGTTGTTGAGCTTGTTGTATTTTCAAGCCGCAGGTTATTTAAAATGTTTACCTGGCCTGTAGATTGACTTAAAGTAAAGTAATTTGTTGAGGCATCTTTGAGTGTAAACACTCCGCCTGAGCCAAGTGTTAAGTTTATGCTCTGTGAAAATTGCAGATTACAGATTAACAAATTACATATTATGATGAATAATATTTTTGTTTTCATATTGTTTTATTAGACCTCCCCTAAATCCCCTCCTTGTTAAGGAGGGGACTTAAAAACCGGGTATTTTCATTTTTCTGTGAGCTTAACTTCTTTTGCTTCACTGTTTTTAGATTTCAGTTTTTCTATTTCACTTACAAGCGTGTTTTGCATTTCTTCAAACTTTGCAAGCTTATCATTGACTATTTTCAATTGTTCGTTCTCTTTCTTTAGTTCTTCGCATTCAGATTTTAATTCCTGAATAGCTTTTACCATCGGGGCAAGCAGATCGTTATAACGAAGCTCATACATACCTTTATCATCAATTGTGATCATACCTGTATTTTCAGTCCTGGTGTCTTTCAATACTTCTTCAACTTCCTGTGCAATAAAGCCGTACTCGGTTTTTTTGCTATCATCGTTATTGCGGAAATATGAAACAGGTCTCAGTTTTGAGAT
>CAZOAP010000338.1:0-3323 GCA_964577645.1 uncultured Ignavibacteriales bacterium | reverse complement strand
TGAGCTGAGTAATTCGCCGATAATTGCATCACACTCCAATTGTTATGCACTGGCTCCCCATTACCGCAACCTGACAGATGACCAGATAAAAGCTATTGCTAAATCAGGGGGTTATATTGGAATTAACTTTTTCTATAAATTCCTTGACCCGAACGGGAATCCTGGTGCCATAAAGAACGTACAGAGCAAATACAGGAATGCAGCAAAACAGATTGCTGAAGAATACGGTGATGACCTTGTTGGCTTTAATGAGAAAAGATATGAGTATATTGAAGAGAATAAGGTTAATTCAGGTACACCGATAGATGTATTGATAGACCACATCGATCACATCGTGCAGCTTGTGGGGGTTGATTATGTGGGCTTAGGCAGTGATTTTGACGGCAGCATTGTTACTGTGAACGAAATGTATGATGCAACCTGCTATCCCATAATAACCAAAAAGCTTGTTGAGCGCGGTTATAAGGAAGAAGATATCCGCAAGATACTAGGAGGAAATTTTATGCGTGTATTTAAGCAGGTGTGTTCCAAACCATAAGGATTTGAACATGTGGTTTTGCTATTTTTAATTTATCCTCATCCCGAGCCTGTCGAGGGATAAATTTTTCAAAGGTCAAAATAATTTGTAACCCGAATCGCTGATTCGGAACATTAATAAATTAATGGATTCTTCGTCACTAACGCTCCTCAGAATGACAACAATATTGTTAAATGAAAATACCGCAATCAAAAATAGACGAAATATCCTCATCGCTTGATATAGTTGATGTAATTTCAGCATACACTCCACTGCGCAAAGCGGGGCGGAGCTTTATGGGGCGATGCCCTTTCCACGAGGAGAAGACGCCTTCGTTCAGCGTATCGCAGGAAAAAGGCGTGTACCACTGCTTTGGCTGCGGCAAGAGCGGTAATATGTTCACATTTGTGATGGATACAGAGAATGTCACTTTTTTTGATGCGGTTAAGCTACTTGCTGATAAAGCCAATGTGACAATTGAATATGAAAATGAGCCTTACGATCCTGACAGGAATAAAATTGAGCTCTACTACGAAATAAATAAAAAAGCCGGAAGGTATTTTTATGATAATCTGCACTCCCGTGACGGCGCTTATGCTAAGGAATACCTGAACAGCCGGGGATTAAAGGAAGATACCATTACAAAATTCGGCATAGGATACTCGTTAAGAGATAAAGATGCCCTTTACAGGACATTTGAGAGCGATTACGCAACAGATGACCTGATAAATGCAGGTCTTGTACTTGGCTTAAGTACAGGTTTCGCGGCAGGCTGATGTTCCCTATTTTCAATGAATCAGGCAAGGTGATAGCCTTTGGCGGCAGGCGGATGTATGATGAATCAACTGATGAAGCTAAATATATTAATTCTCCTGAAACCAAGATATATAATAAAAGCAAAACGCTGTACGGACTCAATTTTGCAAAATCAGCAATAAAACAAAAAGGCTATGCAATTCTTGTTGAAGGTTACATGGACCTTATTTCACTATTTCAGAATGGGATAGAAAATGTTGTGGCATCAAGCGGTACATCACTTACTCAGTTGCATGCAAAGATACTTGCACGCTACTCACGTGAAATTGTTGTGGTTTATGATGCTGACCTTGCTGGACAGAACGCATCGCGCAGGGCAATTGAGCTGCTGATAGAGAACGACCTGAGTGTTAGTATATTACCTCTCCCCTACGGCGATGACCCGGATTCATTCATAAAAAAGAATGGGCTTGATGGCTTCGAACGCCAGCTCAATAAAAGGCAATCAGTAATTGATTTTATCGCAAACAGATTTAATGAAGAGAACAGACTTGAGACTCCCGAAGGCAAAACAGATTTTGTTCGTGAGATAATCGGTTTGATATCAAAAATGCGTGATGCAATTAAGCGTGATTTTTATATTAAGGATATATCCGAGAAGTTTGGTATATACGAAAGCATTATACGCAGGGAGCTTGATTCAGTTTTAAAGCTGCGCACAAAGGGTTTGACCCGTGAGATTAACACAGAAAAAACACGTGAGCCGAAGAAAGAATTACCCGCAAAGATAACAGCAGTTGAGCTTGTACTGATAAGGCTCTTGATTGATTCCGACCCCGCCACAAAAAATATGTTAATGAATGAGCTTGAAATGGATCTGATTCCCAATGCAGCGGTGAGGAAGATAGTTAATTATATTATGATGAACATTGATTCGCCTGATATGATTACGCATATACAGCTGTTCAATGAATTCCATGATGATGAATCAAAAGATATTATTGGCAAAGCGCTGCTTGATGAAAATTACGTTATGCAGGGTACAAAGAACAGGAATTACAGGGGTGATGCCGAGCAGGTAATGAGTCAATTGCGCCTGTTTAACATTAAGCACCGGATAAAGGATATAGAAACGAAGATTAAAAGCTCAAATGAATATTCCGCTGAGATAATGGACCTGTTAAACCAGCAACAGATATTAAAGAAGGAACAGCTAGAGCTTGAAAAAGGTATGAAAACAATGTAATTTTGTTCGGTGGTGACAACACTGCTAAAGCTGACGTTGCCAACGAAGGCGTATAAATTTCTTTACAATTTATATTGTAGAGACGCATCACATGCGTCTCTTGTGTTAATGAGACACGAGTGTCGTGACTCTACAAAAACAATTATTTTATTAGTACCATTTTCTTTGATTCAGTAAAATCATCCGTCACAATCTTATAAAAATAAACGCCGCTTGGGAAGTTTGATGCATCCCAATTTACTTCAAATGTGCCGGGGTTCAATTCTTCATTAACTAAAACTGAAATATCTTTTCCGAGAATATCATAAATTGATATTTTTACAATTGACCTTTGTGGAATATCAAATTTAATATTTGTTACGGGGTTGAATGGATTGGGATAATTTTGGAGTAGAGAAAAATCGCTCGGAATATTCTGTGAAATTTGAGCAATACCTATTGGTTGGCTATATTTAATCGTTGCAATATCGTTTCCAGTTTGATTACTATTACTAGTGCCAGAGACAAAAACATTACCAATGCTATCAAAAGCAATGCTAGTTGCTGAAGAACTACTTCCATTATAATTATATGACCTCTGCCAAGATAATACACCATTTGGTGAGTACTTAATTGTACAAAATGAATAGTCTGCCCAACCTGTAACATATGAACTTCCTGACCTATCAGTCAAAATTCTCCACGCCTGATCTTCATGAGCCGTATTAAAACTTGCAACCCATTGTTGAATTCCAAGTGTACTATACTTTACTACAAGAAAAGCTTTATTGTAACTTGCATCTTCACTATATCCACATATAAAGA
>CAZOAP010000337.1:0-3326 GCA_964577645.1 uncultured Ignavibacteriales bacterium | reverse complement strand
TGTGGGGTATTTATTATAATTTATCAGTTATCGGATTTTTCAGCTTCATGTCGCTTGGCATAACAAAATATTGGGAATCAAACTATATTATTTTCGATATTTTATGGTGTATGTTCGGTGGTGCTATTATGGGTATATTGACTTTCTACCTCTATAAACGAATTATGAACAGCAAAAAAAATTAGACTTCTTTGTTCGATATTGGGGACATTCGCCCTAGAAGAAGGGGATAATTCATTATCCCAATTCAAAATACCCTTGAATTTCCCGAAATATAAACTTACTTTTATTTAACAAATTCCATTGAATTTAACACAATCTATGAATAATTTTACCGTTTAAGGCAATAAAAATAATTAAATTCAGGTAAAATTGACAAAAACAGTAGGTTCTGTTTTATTCGCGTTATTACTAACAACCCTAAGCTACGCCCAGCAATACGTTACAGTCACCGCAGCACCACAGAAAAAGGATTTCTACCCCAGTGAGAACATCCGAGTTAACGTTAAAGCAGATGTACAGGGCGGATACCATATAAATGCAAACCAGGTAAGTGATCCTGATCTCATTCCCACAACAATTGAAGTAGATGGCGGCTCGCTTAAGGTCGGCAAGATCTCATGGCCCGGCTCGCATAAATTCAAATTCAGCTTCTCTGAAACTGAGCTTGATGTTTATGAAGGCTCAATTACCATCGGCATAAATTTAAAAGCTCCAAAAGATATTAAGCCCGGTAAATATGATATATCAGGCAAGCTGAATTACCAGGCATGCAATGATAGAGCCTGCTTCTCTCCCAAAGATGTTCCTTTTACATGTACAGTTGTAATAAAAGAAGATACTGCAAAGGTGGATACTTCAAAAACCGTTGCACCAAAAGATACCACTCAGAAAATTGATACTTCCGGTAAATCACAGGTAAAAGATACTGTAAATCAAAATACACAGCTTTCCGAAAATAAAAGGGATACTACACAAAAATCAACAGCCCCTGAAAATAAAAACCAGATAGCAGCATATATCGAAGAACACGGTATGGTTGTTGCTCTGCTCATTATTTTTGTTTTGGGTATCGGACTTAACTTAACACCATGTGTTTACCCGCTCATACCAATTACCATAAGCTATTTCGGTGCACAGGTCTCAAACAGCAAAGGCGGCAAGCTGATGATGGCTTTTGCTTATGTGATGGGTATGTCGGTAACGTATTCGGTTTTAGGACTCGTTGCAGCATTAACCGGCGGTGTATTCGGAAGTCTGCTGCAATCACCAATAGTGGTGGGAATACTTGTCCTCATCTTCATAGCACTTGCCCTGAGCATGTTTGGTGTATATGAAATTAAGATACCGCAGTCACTTGCAAACTTCAGCGGTAAGAACCGCCAGGGTTATTTTGGTACATTCCTGATGGGTTTAACTGTTGGTTTTATCGCTGCACCATGTATCGGTCCGTTGGTTTTAAGTTTATTGGTTTATGTCGGACAGATAGGCAGCCCGTTCCTTGGATTTATAATGTTCTTTGTGTTATCACTCGGACTTGGCTTACCGTACATTTTCCTGGCACTATTCTCAAGCTCAATTACAAAGCTTCCGCGCTCAGGCGAATGGATGGAAGGCGTAAAGATAATCTTCGGCTTAATGATGATAGGCCTTGCTCTTTATACAGCACAGCCGCTCATGTCAGTTAAGCTGTATGAAATTATCTTCCCGCTCTTCCTTGTACTTGCAGGTGCTTACCTGATACTGGTTGATAGAAAAGCCATCAGTGCTCCAACATATACAAGAATTAAATATGTCATTGCAATTGCAGCAATTGTGTGGGGCTCTATGAATCTCCATTTTGGTGAAGAAGCGCCGGTTGGCTCAGGTAAATATGAGTGGCAGATGCTGCAGACACAGACACAGATAGACGGCTCAATTACAAAATCAAAAGATAAACCGACAATCATTGATTTCTATGCTGACTGGTGCGCTCAATGCAAGGAGCTGGATAAATATACTTATATTGATCCCAAGGTAATCGAGCTTTCCAAAAAATTCAATAATGTTAAGGTCGATCTTACCAAAGGTGATAAAGAAATAGAAGGTAAATTTAAAATTCAGGGTTTACCGGTAGTTGCTTTCATAGATAAGAACGGAAAAGAAATTGAGGAACTGCGTATTACCGGCTTCCTGAAACCGGATGAATTTGTAAAAGTAATGGAAAAAGCTCTGGCTAAATAATTAATTTTAGCCGAACAAATTAGATTTTGTTTTTGTTACGTAAATTAGAAATAAACCAAATATATTGATGAGATTTTTGAAAACAGCATTATTGTTACTGCTTCCTTTTACAATATTGGCACAGAACAGCACTGAAAATGACTTCAGGCTGAAGAGCAGTGATAAGAAGATCATTCCTTTAACAGGTGTTACTTCTACACCCTTGAAACCCGGTAATACGGTGAGTTTTCTTGACTCAGTTACAGAAAACAAGCAAACTTCAACAACTGTCCGCAGATCAAAAAAATCTCCCGGACTTGCTTTCATTTACGGTTTGCTCATCCCGGGTATGGGTCACGTTTATGCTGATAGGTTCTCTTCAGGAAAATATTTCATGATATCGGAGGCAACTATCTGGCTTACCTATGCTGCATTTTCAATTTACGGCAACTGGCTGCTTGATGATGCGTACAGCTATGCAACTACACACGCCGGTATAACTGTGGGTGATAAAGCCAAAGATGATAAGTTCTTTATTGATATTGCCAATTACAGTAATGTTGATGAATACAACAACGAAAAGCTTAGGTTTGGTGAATACGAAAAGTTATATTATCCTGAGCAGGGATACGGATTTTACTGGAACAATGATGTTGAGCGCAGAATTTATCGGGCTGATAAAATAGGCGGTGACAGAACTTTAAATGACAGGCTCTTTATAGTCGGTGCAGTTCTTATAAATCACCTTATCAGCGGAATCAGCGCAGTGTTTGCAGCAAATGGGTATAATAGTGAGCTTGAACAAAAAGGCTCAGGCGGATTTAGAATGGATGCAGGTGTTCAAAAGCACTTCGGCAAAATAGACGGCATTAAGCTGAACATTTCAAAGAATTTCTGAGATTACACCTTTGACCACGGAAACTGATCATGATGCCGTTAATCTTAAGCTTGTTATTGAGTATGACGGAAAGAATTATTCCGGATGGCAAAGACAGAAAAAAGAAGCAAGTATTCAGCAGAAGATAGAGGATTCGCTTAAGATACTTTTCCCGGGTGAAAAAGTAACGATCACCGGTGCAGGGCGTACAGATGCAGGTGTTCACGCTTATGGGCCATGTGCAAAT
>CAZOAP010000336.1:0-3341 GCA_964577645.1 uncultured Ignavibacteriales bacterium | reverse complement strand
CGCCGTATCCGTTAATGATGCTCATATTATGTTATTTTAGAGTTGAAAAGGATTTTATTTTAAATTATTGAAACTAAAAACCAAAACACTTATTTTTGTCAGAACTTTTAAAATTCATTTGCGAGGAGCGTAAGCGACGAAGCAATCTTATAATAAATTTATGAAATACATACTTTATACTTTTACGATATTTTCACTCATTTATCTTTACAGCTGCGGCAATGATACAACCACAAATACCGGTAATGGTAATGGCAATGAAACAGTGATATTTTCTATGGATAGCTTAAGCATTAATTTAAATACTACGTTTTCATTTAACGATACAGACATTACAATTAATAATGCACCCAATGTAAAAATTACTTTCAATTGTTCAACAAATGCAGATTCGGTTAACTCATATTCTTTATATAGAATTATTGCTGGAGATAGTAGTGCAGTATATAAAGATACTTTAAATAATATTATTGGTACTTTAAATTCAGATCAAACAATATTAATTAATGCTACTACTACTTATAATTTAAAAATATTTATTCAAATTAGTAGAAATAATTTAAGTTCTTATTTCATTAGATTAAAAAATATCAAGATAATAAAACTTTAGAGACTTCTAATTCAATTGATTTTTCATTTGTATTTAAAAAATTTATTGAGTTAATTATATACTTAGTTGAAGAAATTTCAATTATACCCCATAATTTAATAAAATAATCTAAATCAAATCTAATTTTTAAATGTATTGAAGAATTATCACCCTTTATAAATTTTTTATAGTTTAAAATCGAATTTTCTTGTATAGGTGCAAAATCATATACATCTTGTTCACTATTATGTATTCTCGCACAATTAAAAATCCTGGAATATGCAATTCCGCCTCCCTGAGTTTCGTCTAGAGGAAAAAGTTTTCCAATTGGTATGCTGGGATTAAAATCATACCCATACTGTTTCAGCGGCATTTCTGCAAAGTCTATGTCCCGTAATATCGTTTTTTCTGTTACTTGACCCGAATTAATATAATTCAGCACCTTATTCTGAAATGTTATCGCAAAGGTGGGATAGATCGTCTCGCCATCCCCGTGATTTGTATCCGTGCCGAATTTTTCTGTCCGGTTAAAGAATATCCCGTCAGCATACTCAGCCTCAGGCATAACAAAGCTTCTGTACTTTAGGAAAAGCCACTCAAGCCTGGGTGCTGTAATAGTTTCAGAGTATTCAATTATTTCAGGTGTAATAGGCTCTTCGTTTACAAGATCGGTTATAAAGAAAATATTAAATATGAATTCCGGCTCATTTAATACTTCACTCCCGGGATTCAGATACATCTCAAAATTAAAGCCGAGTCCTTTGGCCAGCTCCTTGAATGTTTCCCAGCGGCTGATGTTTTCCTGCCCCGAAATAAAATTCCTGTAATCACCAAGTGCATAACACCACTGGATATTACTGTAAAGCTCCCTTAGCCTGTTAAGGTAAGTCTTTGCCGGCAGGTTTATCAGCACAACACCGGAAGTTAATCCAGAAAAATGACGTACTATATACTCTTCAAATGTTAGCTGCTCGCCGTTTGCAAAATTTATTGTGGAGTTTGGCACAATATCACACCGCTTAGCCCATTCAATAAGAATATCCTTGCACGTAAGCTTAATGCCAAGCTTATTCTGTGTATAGGTATAATCCGCGCAGATCTGTGACTGCTGTGCGATTCCCGTAAAGCTTTGCGCACCCAGGGTTATTATCACCATGTAAAAAATATCACTATCCTCACCAAAGAAGAATTCACGTATATTTTTTCCTGTTACTGACAGATCTTTCTGCAGCAATGAAATGTTAAGATCAAAATCACCTGCCCTGTATGTGCCAATACCTGCTGAGTCCTCAGTTTCAAACATGAATACAGGCAGGCCGTCAGATGGAATGTGGTCTAATTTCAGGCTGTCAACAAACTCTCTATCCTTAAAATAATTATTGCCTTTATATTTCTTGATGTATACCGGCATTACAGGTCAATACCTCCCCTTAAGCTTCTAGTCCTTACCTCAACATCAAATGCTTTTGTAAATGTAACGGGATTCTTTATTATCACCTGGTTTACTACTCCGCCGTTACCAGCTGAGCTGCTGTTTATCATAGATGTTTGGTTCACCTGTGAAGAAGTATGCCCGAGTACACTGCCAATACCGCCGCCAATAGCTGTACCTAACGGACCCCCTAATACTCCGCCAATAACACCAAGCAATCCGCTGAATAATCCGCCGAATCCACCGCTACCGGTTCCGATTGAGCTTAGTATCTGCAGTATTATATTCACAGTTTTTGCAAAGCCTGAATCCATCAATCCCATGTTGCCAAGCATACCTTTTGTTGCACCCAGCATCATTTCAAAATAACCCGTCATAACCTGTGTTGTATTTATATTTTTTTCGCTAACAGTATCTTTCCTGTTATCACTCATAACTGCAGGCAGTAATTTTGAATAATTGGCAATGAGTAGGTTAATATTCTGCGCTAGTTCTTTTATATCCTGTGAAATATTTTCCATTATATATGATTATTAATCCGTTCTTAATTTCAGTAAGTATTCCGTTTTTGAAGCATCAAGCTCATCAAAAGCACGCATCTGCCAGAAATCCATTTCCGTTAATCTGCGGGCTTTTGCAGGGGAGAGCCTGTAATATTTTGCCAGTGAGTGTATCATGTATTTGTAAATTAATTCAGGGGGAACGTCAAATCTCGCCGGCAGTATTAAGAGGTTACCGGAAAAATCCGGTATTAATTTCCTGAATTCGTTTATCTTTAACTGTTCATTTGTGTAAGCAAAAAAAAATCTGCAATTACCTGTTTTATAAATCCCAGGGAGTTTTTATCCCTCAGCTCTTTTGATGTTATCCCGGGTAAATCATTACTTTCTTCCAATATCAGTATGTCATTTAGTATGCCTGACAAAAATTCAGCATCCGTTATCACTTCAAACAATGCAAGGGCTTCAGTATCACTTACATATTTCCTGAGCTTTGCATTTTCACCTGTATTCAGTATGCGCCCAGCCTCATCAATCTTTGTTTTCAGTTTATTTAAAAGCTTGCTGTTATCTGTTCCGCACTCCTTAAGAGCTTTCCGTAATTCTGCCAGTTCATATTCCGCTGCATCAAGCTTCGTTGTATCAATATTACAGGTATATTTATAGATCAATTCCCTGTATCTTATAAGCATGGGCGAAGCTCTATGCAGCAGGTCAAGATCAAGCTCCCTTAACCTGTATTTCTTCCCATTGAATTCATATGTTTTATTCATTCTGATTGTCTTTTTTATATTACCCTCCCCTTTGGGGAGGGAAGGGT